>CANQAR010000010.1 GCA_947588845.1 uncultured Lachnospiraceae bacterium | reverse complement strand
ACAGATGTGGATAACTCCACCATATTAAAAAAACCGAGATTGAAAGGTGGCAACATCGATTTTATTCTTCACCGCTGCAAAGGCGGGACGGTGATTGCATCCTGTGCGGATATGTGTTAAAATCTATAAAATCAGTTTGACAGGAGAATGAAACATGGAAATACAGTTGTGGCGTGAGATTTTGATGCCATATGACCTGGCAGTCAAGGAGCTTACTTTTAAGTTTGAACATTTGATTTACGAGCATCGGAGCAAGGGCCTGTATTCTCCAATTGAGCAGGTGACCGGCCGTGTCAAAACGATATCAAGCATTCTGGACAAGGCGCAGAAAAAGAAGATCACGATCGATGAGATCGAGGACCGGCTGGTGGATATTGCCGGCGTCAGGATTATCTGTCAGTTTGTCGAGGATATTCAGCGGGTTGTGGAAATCATCCGCAAGCGAAAGGATATGACAGTCATTTCCGAGAGAGACTACATCAATCACATGAAAGAAAGCGGATACCGCAGCTATCATGTGATCGTCAAATACCGGGTACAGACACTTTCCGGCGAGCGGGAGATCAAGGTGGAGATACAGATCCGGACGCTTGCGATGAATTTCTGGTCGACGATCGAGCACTCTCTTCAGTACAAATACAAAAGAAATATTCCGGATCATATCCGTGAGAAACTGACGACCGCGGCAGAGGCAATCATCGTGCTGGACAATGAGATGTCCTATGTCCGCAGCGAGATCATGGATGCGCAGAATTCGTTTCAGATTCAGACCAACCTGGTTTCGGATATCTTAAATACGATCCAGAATCTGTACCGCCTGGCAAATAAGCGGGAGATCATGAAAATCCAGGATGAATTTTACCGCATCTATGAGCTGAACGATCTGGAACAGCTTCAGCGTTTTGGCCGTGAGCTTGATATTATCGCGGAGGGGTACCGCGCGCAGCTTCTGTCTCAGGATATCTGAGAGAGGTGCAGGCTATGGTATGTCCGCGATACAACGCAGGAGAGGATAAAACGGAAATAAGATGGGAGAGATGATATGGCGGTCACACTTCCGGCTTTGTTTCTGGAGCGTATGCAGGAACAGCTTGGTTCAGATTTTGAAAGGTTTCTGGAAGAATATCGGAAGGACAGTTTCTGCGGTCTGCGCGTAAATACAGGCAGAATTTCCGCGTCCGGATTTCGTGCGCTGTCTTCGTTTGATCTGAGGCCGGTGCCCTGGACAGAGAATGGATTTTATTATGATCCCATGCGGGACGATGTGACGAGACATCCCCATTATTTTGCGGGGCTGTACTATGTGCAGGAGCCGAGCGCAATGCTGCCGGCCTCGCGGCTGCCGGTTGAGCCGGGAAATCTTGTGCTTGATCTGTGTGCGGCCCCGGGCGGGAAATCGACGGAACTTGCCTCAAGGCTTCAGGGAAAAGGGATTCTGGTGGCAAATGACATAAGCGCGACGCGCGCGAAGGCCCTTGTGAAGAATCTTTCTTTGTGGGGAGCTTCCAGCTGCTGTGTGACGGCGGAGCCTCCGGAGAAGCTTCTGCGGTCGTTCGGCTGCTGCTTTGACCGGATTCTGGTCGATGCTCCCTGCTCCGGCGAGGGAATGTTTCGAAGGGATGCGGCGCTTGCGAAAAGCTGGGAGCAGCGCGGCCCCGGGACATATGCGCCGCTTCAAAAAGAGATCCTGGACTGTGCGGTGCGGATGCTTCGGCCAGGAGGTTTTCTGCTTTATTCGACCTGTACCTTTTCGGAAGAAGAGGATGAGCAGGTTGTCTGTTCCGTTCTTGAGAAGTATCCGGAACTGGAGCCTGCCGATCTTGAGCCGTATTATGAGGGGTTTGCGCAGGGATCATCTCCTGCGCCCAAAAGTGTCCGCATCTGGCCGCACAGGATGGAAGGGGAAGGCCATTTTCTGGCATTGTTTCGCAGATCCCTGGAGGATGAGTCCCAACGGGACGAATTTTCGGGAAGAACAGGCGCCCTTGAGCCGGTTTCAGAACAGGAGATTGAAAGGAGCTGGCGGAATGTCCCGGCGGAACTTCGGACGTTTCTTGCCCGCATCCCCGCGCGTATCTGGCGAGGGAAACTGTTTGCGCAGAAAAACGGGCAGTGTCACCTGCTGCCGCCGTACCGTCTGCCGACAGGGCTTCGTTTCCTTTGCACCGGCCTTCTGCTGGGCACGCTGAAAAAGGACAGATTTGAGCCGTCCCAGCCGCTTGCCATGGCGCTCGACGCGTCCTCGTTTGATCTTGTGCTGGACCTGCCGTCTTCGGATTCCCGGATTCTGAAATATCTGAAGGGTGAGACGGTGGAATTTGCTCCCGCGGAGCTTCGGCGCGGCGGCCGGCAGACTGGACCGTGCTGTGCGGATTCCGTTTCCGGTCCGGAACGTGTTCCGGCAGCCTGCGCTTTGTCCCCGCACAAAAAAGAACAAAACGATGGCTGGGTGCTTGTCTGCACGGACGGTTTTGCGCTTGGATGGGGGAAGGCAGCGGACGGGCGGATTAAGAACAAATACAATTCCGGATGGAGGATGCAGTGATGGCAGCCATGCGTATCGACCGGTTTCTCGCGGAATGCGGGATCGGAAGCAGAAGTGAAGTGAAACAGCTCCTGAAAAAGGGGCTTGTTGCTGTGAATGGGGTTATTGCAGAAAAACCGGAGCGGAAAGTAGATCCTGTGTCTGATTGTGTGACCGTTTCAGGAAAACGGCTGTGCTTTGAACCGTATGAGTACGTGATGCTGTATAAGCCGGCGGGATGTGTCACAGCCGCAAGAGATGCACGGCAGAAAGCGGTGATGGAGTATCTTGGACCGGAAAACCGGGCAGATGCTGTCCTGGAACCGGAAGAGTCCTGTTTTCACAAGACGGATCTGGCCCCGGTCGGCCGTCTTGATCTCGACACGGAAGGCCTGCTGCTTCTGACAAATGACGGAGAGCTGGCGCACAGGATGCTTGCTCCGAAAAGTCATGTAGACAAGACTTATTTTGCGAAAGTGCAGGGCTGTGTGACAGAAGAAGATGTGCGGGCATTTGCCGAGGGACTGGAGATTGGGGAAAAGTATCCGACGCTTCCGGCAGAACTTGTGATTCTTAACGGAGACACCTGTTCTCCGAAGGAAAGATATGCTGTGGGATCATACAATAAAACCGCCGGGGAGGGCATGACATACTGTCCCCCGAAGGAACGACACGTCCTGGGATCACCGAACATTCCTGCGGCGTATATATCGGAAGTTAAGCTGACGATACAGGAGGGAAAGTTTCATCAGGTCAAGCGCATGTTTGAGTCCCGGGGAAAGAAAGTGCTGTATCTGAAAAGGATATCCATGGGAGGAGTGGAGCTTGACAGATTGCTTCGCCCCGGACAGTGGAGGCGTCTGACCGAAGAAGAAATCGGGCAGCTGTACGTTTCGTGCGGCCTGCCGCGGAAAGGATGACAGAGTACCATGCTGAGACAGAAAAAGGCCGTGATATTTGATCTCGACGGAACGCTGATGGATTCCATGTGGATGTGGAAGGCGATCGATATCGAATATCTGGGAAAATACGGATATGAGCTTCCGCCGGATCTGCAGAAAGAAATCGAGGGGATGGGATTTACGGAGACAGCCGTCTATTTCAAAGAACGGTTCCATCTGCCGCTGACCGTCGAGGAGATCAAGCAGGAATGGCATCGGATGTCGTACGACAAATATGCCCGGGAAGTTCCGATTAAAAAAGGAGCGGACAGACTGCTGAGGCTGCTGAAGGAGCGCGGAATAAAAATCGGGATCGCGAGCAGCAACAGCCATGAGCTGATCAACGCCTGTCTCGCCGCAAACGGTGTGAGGGAGTACTTTGACTGTATCCGCACTTCCTGCGACGTCGCAAAAGGAAAGCCGTCGCCGGATATTTATCTGAGTGTGGCCGGGACGCTTGCAGTGTCTCCGGCGGACTGTCTGGTGTTTGAGGATGTCCCGATGGGAATTCTTGCGGGACGCAATGCGGGGATGACGGTCTGTGCCGTGGCGGATGAGAGCGCCGCGGATCAGATGGAGAAGATCAGGTCTCTTGCGGATTATTACATAGAAACTTTTGAGGACGTTCTGAATCATACGTATGAAGTGCTGCATTGAAGATACGGCGTCAATGGTCCGGTTGTTCTCCTGTTTGCGAACAGCCGGGCACAGCGGAAAAAGGAAAGAGATTATTTCATGGACAGAGAATTTTTGCCGGTAAGCCGGAAAGATATGGAAGAGCGCGGAATTGCGCAGCTTGATTTTGTCTATGTGATCGGGGATGCCTACGTGGATCATCCTTCTTTCGGACATGCGGTCATCAGCCGTGTGCTGGAATCCCGCGGCTATACGGTGGGAATCATCGCACAGCCGGACTGGCGGACGACAAAAAGCGTGACCGTCCTCGGACGCCCGAGGCTCGGGTTTCTTGTGACCGCCGGGAATATGGATTCGATGGTCAACCATTATGCTGTCTCAAAGAAACGGCGTCAGAAGGATAACTATACGCCGGGCGGAGTGATGGGAAAGCGCCCGGACTACGCAGTCGTCGTCTACTGCAATCTGATCCGGCAGGCGTACCGCGATGTGCCGATTATCGCGGGAGGAATCGAGGCAAGTCTGCGCCGCATGGCACATTATGATTACTGGTCGGATTCCGTAAAACGTTCTGTCCTGATGGACTGCGGAGCGGATCTGATTTCCTACGGGATGGGGGAGCGTTCTATTGTCGGGATCGCGGATGCGTTAAACGCGGGGATTCCGGTGCGTGAGATCACGTTTGTTCCCGGAACCTGCTACCGGACAAAGCGTCCGGAGACGCTCTATGACTGTGAGATGCTTCCTGATTATGAAACACTCCGTTCAGATAAAAAAATTTATGCGGAAAGCTTTTACAGGCAGTACTGCAATACCGATCCGTTCAACGGAAAACGCCTTGCGGAACCGTACGGCACAGTGTATGTGGTGCAGAATCCTCCGTCAAAACCGCTCACACAGCAGGAGATGGATGATATCTACGCGCTGCCGTACTGCAGAACCTGGCATCCGTCCTATGACAAAGAGGGGGGAATCCCCGCGTTTGCGGAGGTTCGGTTCAGTCTGATCAGCAGCAGAGGCTGTTTTGGCGGCTGCAGTTTTTGTGCCCTGACGTTTCATCAGGGGCGGATCATCCAGACGCGCAGCCATGAATCTCTGCTCGCAGAGGCGAAGGAGATGACGAAGGATCCGGATTTCAAGGGCTATATTCACGATGTCGGCGGACCGACCGCGAATTTCCGCCAGCCGGCCTGCAAAAAGCAGCTGGAACATGGCGTGTGCCGCGACAGGCAGTGTCTGTTTCCGAAGCCCTGCCGGAATCTGATCGCGGATCACAGCGATTATGCAGCGCTGCTTCGGAAACTGCGGGAGATTCCCGGCGTAAAAAAGGTGTTTATCCGCTCCGGCATCCGGTTTGACTATCTGCTGCTGGATCCGTCGGACGCGTTTTTCCGGGATCTTGTCCGGTATCACATCAGTGGACAGCTGAAAGTTGCCCCGGAGCATGTCTCCGATCCGGTGCTTGCGATGATGGGAAAACCGGAGCACAGCGTTTATCAGAAATTTACTGAAAAATATCACCAGATAAATCAGTCCTGCGGGATGAATCAGTTTCTTGTGCCGTATCTGATGTCTTCTCATCCGGGATGCTCGATGAAGGAAGCGGTGGAGCTTGCCTGTTATCTGCGTGATCTTGGCTGTATGCCGGAGCAGGTGCAGGATTTCTACCCGACGCCTTCAACGCTCTCCACCTGCATGTATTACACGGAACTTGACCCGCGGACGATGAAACCGGTCTATGTGCCGAAAAACCCTCATCATAAAGCGCTGCAGAGGGCGCTGATTCAGTATCGCCGGCCGGAAAATTATGAGCTGGTGCGCGAGGCGCTGCAGACAGCAGGGCGGGAAGATCTGATCGGATTTGGACCGAAGTGTCTGATACGGCCGGCACAGAGCCGCAGGGCGGCCGGACAGGGAGGCTCAAAGACTCTGTCGGCTAAAAAAGACAGAAAGAACGTTCAGAAGAGTGGAGAGAAGCGGAAGAAGACCATCCGCAATGTACATAAAAAGAAAGGGTGAGCAGATGAAGAAAGTGAAAAAGGGTACCGCAGGCTACATCCGCTATGAGAAAAAACGCAGGTTTCTGATCACTGCGGCCATGTTTGCGCTGCCGCTCGGTCTTTATGTCATCGGATTTACTGTGACAAAGAGCAGGCTGAACTGGCTGACGTTCATCGCGATCCTGGGCTGTCTTCCGGCCTGCAAATCACTGGTCAGTCTGATCCTGATCCTGATGCAGAAGCCGGTGGCGGAAGAGCTGCTTTCACAGGCGAAACAGGCCGCGGGTGATCTCGTTTCGGCAAACGAGCTTGTATTTACCGCCTATGAGCATAACACGCCGGTCAACGCTCTGATCGTCTGTGGGGATCAGGTAGTCTGCTACACGCCGGATCAGAAGACGGATATTGCCTACATCGAGAAACATATTTCCCGGATTCTGACGGTGAATGGATTTCCCTCCGCGCAAGTCAAGGTGTTCAAGGATTTAAAGCCATATCTTCAGAGAGTCGGACATATCCGGGAAAATCAGGAAAAATACCGGGATGGAATTAAATTTTCTCCGGATGAGCGCTACCCGGAGCTGTCACGGGAGGAACTAATCCTGCATACGCTGTTTGCAATTTCATTGTGAAAGCCCAGTGGCGCTCGTTTAGAACCGACCGAAACAGAGTGGAGACCCGGAGCGGAACGAAGACCGCGGGAGTGCGCAGGCACGCAGCGATCCGTGGGCTTTCACTCATGGAGAGTTTCTGGAAAGCCCTGGACGGCAGCTGTGGCACTGCCGGCGCGGCAGAAGCCGGAGGACAGGCTGAAAAGAGGAGCAGATATGATCACACTGACAATTACCGCGAATGAGGCCGGACAGCGTTTTGACAAGCTGCTGGTGAAATATCTGAATGAGGCCCCGAAAAGTTTTATCTATAAAATGCTCCGCAAAAAAAATATTACGTTAAATGGGAAAAAGGCGTCCGGAAGTGAACTGCTTGCGCCGGGTGATGAGGTCCGCCTGTTTTTTTCCGATGAGACCGCTGCAAAATTTCATACCGCGGATTTCAATTTCAACAGGATTAGAACAGAACTTGACGTTATTTACGAGGACGCGCATATTATATTGATTAATAAACCAGCCGGTATGCTCTCGCAGAAAGCGGACGGGGGAGAACCTTCCCTGGTGGAATATCTGATCACGTATCTGCTGGATTCCGGTTCTCTGACGGAGGTGCAGCTTGCCACATTCCGCCCTTCTGTCTGCAACCGTCTCGACCGCAACACGAGCGGGATTGTGATCTGCGGCAAGAGTCTCGCAGGGCTGCAGGAAATGAGCCGGCTCCTGAAGGAGCGGGCCGTACATAAATATTACCGCTGTATTGTAAAAGGCAGGATGCAGGGGGAACGTCACCTGAAAGGATATCTGTGCAAGGATCACGGAACAAACAAAGTGACGGTGTCCGACCGGCCGTCCGGAGATGCGCAGCCGATCGAGACGAAATACCGGACGATTGCCGCCGCAGGTGGTCTGACGATGCTGGAAGTGCTTCTGATTACGGGACGCAGCCATCAGATCCGTGCGCATCTGTCCTCGATCGGGCATCCGATACTCGGGGATCCAAAATACGGGGACCCGGAGATGAACAGCCGCTACCGCCGTCTGTGCGGAGTAAAGAATCAGCTGCTGCATGCGTACCGGATGGAATTTCCGGAGCTGGAAGGAACGTTCGCTTACCTGTCGGGCAGATGCTTTACCGCTCCGATTCCGGAACTTTACGGCAGGGTTATGGATGATGACAGGAGCAGAAGAGCGGAAAAGTTACAGTTCACGACCTGCAAGGGAGTGAACAGTAACGCGGGAAAAGGAGGAAACAAAAATGGATAAAAAGGCACTTTACAATCTTTCGTACGGCGTATTTATGCTGGCTTCCAGAGCGGATGGAAAAGAGAATGGATGCATCACCAATACCTGCATGCAGGTCGCGAATAATCCGACAAGAGTCGCAATCTCCGTGCTCAACACAAATTATACGTGTGAGCTGATTAAAAAGAGCGGTCTGTTCACTCTGTCACTGCTGGATGAGGCCTGCACTTTTGAGACGATCCGGCATTTTGGATTCCAGTCGGGACGTGACGTCGTGAAATTCGGATGTACGGAGCTGAAGGATAAAAACGGGATTCCGTATCTCGGATGGCAGGCCTGCGCGATGCTCAGCTGCCATGTGATAAATTCCCAGGATCTGGGCAGTCATACGATGTTTATCGCGGAGGTGGACGACGCGAAGGTGCTCAGCAAAAACGCACCGCTTACCTATGCGGATTACCAGAGCCGCGTAAAGCCAAAACCGGAGGAAAAGAAAGCGGAGCCGGAACGGAAAATCGTGGGCTGGCGCTGTAAGATCTGCAGGTATTATTATGAGGGAAGCGAGCTTCCGGCGGATTATTCCTGCCCGCTGTGCGGACATGGTCCGGAAGATTTTGAGCCGGTTTACGAATCGTAATCCAGCCGGAGGATTTTTGTGTCACAGGACGAAATTTCCTGTGACATGAAAAAGGCAGGGTTTGGCCCTGCTGCCCGGGAGTTTTGCAGGACCAAAGGTTTTTTCGGAAGGGAGAAATTCAGGAATGGCTACATGGAATTCCAGGGGACTGCGCGGTTCCACCCTCGAGGATCTGATCAACCGCACAAATGATTTTTATCGTGAAAAGGGACTGGCCCTGATCCAGAAGATACCGACGCCGATTACTCCGGTCAAGCTTGACAGTGAACACAGGCATATCACGCTTGCCTATTTTGAACAGAAGAGCACGGTGGACTATATCGGCGCCGTCCAGGGAGTTCCCATCTGTTTCGATGCGAAAGAATGCACGTTTGATACGTACGCGCTGCAGCATGTGCATCCGCATCAGATTGAATTTATGACAGAATTTGAGAAGCAGGGAGGCGTTGCCTTTCTGATTCTGTTCTATACGGCGAGAAACGAACTGTTTTATCTGCCGATGAAAGATCTGCTTGTTTTCTGGGAACGGGCGCAGAATGGCGGAAGAAAAAGTTTTCTTTACAGAGAACTCAATCAGGATTATTATCTGCATCCGCACGGAGGATACCTTGTCCCCTATCTTGACGGCCTGGCAATTGATCTGGCCTCAAGGGATTGACAAGCAGGGATGAATCCTGTATAATGCGATATGCTGTTTTATGTGATAACATGGTAGCACGTTAAAACACAAAAGTGTCTGGAAGGAAGAGAAGTATCATGCAGAAAATTCTCCATACACCGGAAGGGGTACGGGATATCTACAGCAGAGAATGTGAACAGAAGCTGCTCCTGCAGGAACGGCTGCATTCCGGGATCAAATCGTTCGGCTATCGGGATATCGAGACGCCGACCTTTGAATTTTTTGATGTTTTTGGCAAGGAAGTCGGGACGATCCCGTCGAAGGAGCTCTACAAATTCTTTGACCGGGAGGGAAACACGCTGGTACTGAGACCGGATTTTACGCCGTCGATCGCGCGGGCTGCGTCCCGTTATCTTCTCGGCGGTAAAATGGCGGTCCGGCTGACTTATCTTGGAAATACCTATATTAATAATTCGAGTTATCAGGGACGGCTGAAAGAGACGACGAATATCGGGGCGGAGCTGATCGGGGACGACAGTGCGGATGCCGACGCGGAGATCGTCGCACTTGTGATCCGGACACTGCTGCAGTCCGGGTTGAAGGAATTTCAGGTAAGTCTCGGACACGCGGGATTTTTCCGGTCGCTCGCGGAAGAGGCCGGGCTGGACGCCGGTCTTGTCGTGGAACTGAAGCAGCTGATCTCAAATAAAAACACTTTTGGGGTGGGAAAACTTCTTGCTTCGTCCCGGATTGAGGAAAAACAGAAGCGGGCGTTTGAGGCGATCCCCCGGCTGTTCGGCGGGGAGGAAGCGCTCTCCCGCGCGGAAGCGCTGACAGACTGCGCGGAGGCGTGTGCGGCGATTGCCCGTCTTCGGGAAATCTACCGGATTCTGAAGCTTTACGGGGTGGAGCAGTATGTCTCCTTTGACCTTGGGAATCTGAGCCGGTATACGTACTATACCGGAATTTTCTTCCGGGCCTATACGTTCGGTACGGGGGACGCGATTGTCAAAGGCGGACGCTATGACCATCTGCTCGGACATTTTGGAAAGGAAGCGCCGGCTGTCGGTTTCGTAGCAGTGATCGATCAGCTGATGAGCGCGCTGTCCCGCCAGAAGATCAGCCAGCCGGTTCCGGTAAGAAGATGTCTGATCATTTACAGTCCGGCGAGGCTGGAGGAAGCAATTGAAAAAGCGTCGGATCTGCGGCGCGACGGGATCGATGTGGAGATGGTGCGCGTCGCCGGCGGGCGTACGCGGGAAGACTGTATGGCATACGCAAAAGAATGTTCCTGTATGCTGTATGAAATTTGCGATTAACAGGATCGGAGGCCGAAAACATGAGCGCGGGGAAGGAAGCGCGTTATCTGACATTCGCCCTCACCAAGGGGCGGCTCGCAAAGAAGACACTTGAATTATTTGAGCAGATCGGGATTACCTGCGAAGAGATGAAAGATCCCGATTCCAGAAAGCTGATCTTTGTCAATGAAGATCTGAAACTCCGTTTTTTTCTTGCAAAAGGACCGGATGTGCCGACTTACGTGGAGTACGGCGCAGCCGATATCGGCGTTGTCGGACGCGATACGATTCTTGAAGAGCAGCGTGATCTGCACGAGGTGCTGGATCTCGGATTCGGCGCGTGCCGGATGTGTGTCTGCGGACCGGAATCCGCGCGCGCTTATCTGCGCGGACCGGGACTGATCCGTGTAGCGACAAAATATCCGAATATTGCAAAAGATTATTTTTATAATCAGAAAAATCAGACGGTGGAGATTATCAAACTGAACGGTTCGATCGAGCTGGCCCCGATTGTGGGACTCTCGGAAGTTATTGTTGATATTGTGGAGACCGGTTCCACGCTGCGGGAGAATGGTCTCTCCGTTCTTGAGGAAGTCTGCCCGATTTCCGCGCGCGTCGTTGTAAATCAGGTCAGTATGCGGATGGAGAATGAGAGGATTATGAAGCTGCTCACGGATCTGAACCGGGCGGTGGAAGCGAAGGAAGCGTAAACAGGAGGGAGCCTTGAAAATGAATACAGTCAGGCTGACAGGCGAGACGAAAAAAGATCTTCTGGAAAAGCTGCTTCGGCGCAGTCCGAACAGCTACCCGGAATTTGAGGCCCGTGTGGCCGAAATCATAGAGCAGGTGCGGGAAAAAAGGGATGAGGCCCTCTTTTCCTTTACGGAAAAATTTGACGGCGTATCTCTGACGGCGGAGACGGTCAAAGTCACGCAGGAGGAAATCGACGAGGCTTACGCCGCAGTTGATGAGAAGTTTCTGGGCGTGATCCGCAGGGCGATTGCAAATATCCGCGCTTACCACGAAAAACAGAAAAAATACAGCTGGTTTGACAGCACGGAGAATGGGACGATCCTCGGACAGAAGGTGACGCCGCTCGCGACAGTCGGCGTCTATGTGCCGGGCGGCAAGGCGGCATATCCTTCTTCCGTGCTGATGAATATTATTCCAGCGAAGACTGCCGGAGTTTCCAGGATTATCATGACGACGCCTCCGGGACGCGACGGCAGGGTTTATCCGACGACGCTGGTTGCCGCAAAAGAAGCCGGTGTCGACGAAGTGTACAAGGCGGGCGGCGCGCAGGCGATCGCGGCCATGGCTTTCGGTACGGAGAGCATTCCGAAAGTGGACAAGATCACCGGTCCCGGCAATATCTACGTTGCGCTTGCCAAAAAAGCGGTCTATGGCCATGTCAGCATCGACTCGATTGCCGGACCGAGCGAGATCATGGTTCTTGCGGACGAGACTGCCAGTCCCCGCTATGTCGCGGCGGATCTTCTGTCACAGGCGGAGCACGATGAGATGGCCTCCGCGATTCTTGTCACGACGAGTGAGAAACTGGCAGAAGATGTAAAACGCGAGATCGGCGGATTTCTGGAGAAGCTTTCCCGCAGGGAGATCATCCGCAAATCGCTGGAACAGTATGGCTTTATTCTGATCGCCGATACGATGGATGAGGCGGTTGACGCGGTTAATGAAATTGCCTCGGAGCATCTGGAGATTGTAACGAAGGACGCTTTCCAGGTCATGACGAAGATTAAAAACGCGGGAGCAATTTTTATCGGGGAGTACAGCAGTGAGCCGCTCGGCGATTATTTTGCGGGACCAAACCATGTGCTTCCGACGAACGGGACGGCAAAGTTTTTCTCCCCGCTTTCGGTTGATGATTTTGTGAAAAAATCAAGTATCATTTATTACTCGCGTGAAGCGCTTGCGCCGCTGCATGAGGACATCGAGTCGTTTGCGAAAGCGGAGGGACTCACAGCGCACGCGAATTCAATACGGGTAAGATTTGAAGAAGATGCAGAGAACTGAACAGGAAAGGTGACTGGAAGCTGCCTGCGGAGTTTGGAAAGGATACGGAAAATGAGTGAAAGGACAGCCGAAATCCGGCGCAATACGAAGGAAACAAAAATTTATACTGCTCTGAATCTGGACGGGAGCGGAATCTCGGATATCCATACGGGAGTCGGATTCTTTGATCATATGCTGGAAGGATTCGCGCGTCACGGACTGTTTGATCTGACGGTCTGCGTGGAGGGAGATCTGCATGTCGACTGTCACCACACGATCGAGGATACGGGGATCGTGCTTGGACAGGCGATCAGCCGGGCAGCCGGGGACAAAGCGGGGATCCGGCGGTACGGAAGCCGGATTCTTCCGATGGATGAAGTGCTGGTGCTCTGTGCGCTTGATCTTTGCGGGAGACCGTACTATCGTTCTGATGTGGAGTTTCCGACGGAGCGCATCGGAACTTTTGACACGGAGATGGTGCGGGAGTTTTTCTACGCGGTCTCATATGCGGCCGGGATGAACCTGCATTTTAAGATGCTCAGCAGCGGAAACAGCCACCATATGGCGGAGGGAATGTTCAAGGCGTTTGCGAAGGCGCTCGACGAGGCAGTTTCCTTTGATTCGAGAATCACCGGAGTATTGTCGACAAAAGGAACATTGTAAAGAGGAGTTTGACTTATGAAGAAGAAAGAACTGTTTGTTCCGCTTTACCTGAAACATGGAAGGGCCGCCGCGGACAAAGAGACCTGTGAGGACATGCCTGGGGAAGACGCCGCCGTACTCGCGCAGCAGTACAGCAATTACGGTGCGGACGGCATCCTGCTGTTTGATCTTTCCGAAGGAGACGCAGAGCATGACCAGTCCATCAGCGTAATCAAAAAAATTGCTGAAACTTCCGACATTCCGGTATACGGCGGCGGGAATATCCGCCGGGCAGAAGATGTCAAGAAGCTGCTCTATGCGGGATGCCGGAAAATTTTTCTGAATTTTGGGAAAGAAGAAAACCGCGCAATGATCCAGGAAGTATCGGATCGTTTTGGAAAGGAAAAGATTCTGGCCTGTGTCACGACGGATGAATTTGACGATCTGGAAGAATATGAGAAATATCTCGGCGGTCTCATCTGGCTCGACGCGGAAATATCCGTGTTGGAAGGGATGGAGAAGGAAATCCTGGAAAAGCGGGACGAAAACGCACAGGAAGGCAGTGTACTGCTCTGTCTGGACGGATATCAGGAGAACGATGTGATCCGCGTGCTGCGGCATCCGGCGTCTTCTGGCATTGCCAGTCGTGAACTGATGGGCGCGGACGATTTTATGGAGCGCAAGCATTTTCTGAAAGCTTCCGGCATCGCGGTCAATACGTATGAGGCGTCGCTTTCCTGGAACGATTTCAAAACGGGCCGCGACGGACTGCTTCCGGTCGTCGTGCAGGACTGCAGGACGCAGGAGGTGCTCATGGTGGCCTATATGAACCAGGAGGCGTACGAAGAGACTGTGCGCACCGGCCGTATGACCTACTGGAGCCGCAGCAGAGAAGAACTCTGGGTGAAAGGGATGACTTCCGGACATTTCCAGTATGTCCGGGAACTGTGCGTCGACTGTGACAACGATACGCTGCTCGCGAAAGTGCTGCAGATCGGAGCCGCCTGCCATACCGGAAACAAAAGCTGCTTTTACCGCAGTATTATGAAAAGAGGGTATGCGGAGACAAATCCTCTGAAAGTATTTGAGGATGTCTTTGCCGTCATTCTTGACCGGAAGCAGCATCCGAAGAAGGGTTCCTACACAAATTATCTTTTTGAGAAAGGGATTGACAAGATACTCAAGAAAGTCGGCGAGGAAGCGACGGAAATTGTGATCGCCGCCAAGAATCCCGATCCGGAAGAGATCAAATATGAGATCTCTGATTTTCTGTATCATGTCATGGTGCTGATGGCAGAAAAGGGTGTAAACTGGGAAGATATCACACGCGAGCTGGCACGGAGGTAGCGTGGGCTCTCCCTCTGTAAGAACGGCAAATCTGCCGCTGTATGGAAGTTCTGTTCTGTACGGCGGCAGATTTTGCGTCTATGCGCAGGTCCGTGTAAGAAAAACAGCTGCTGACGCAGCACACGGGCCGCGCGGCGGGCAGGAGGAAAAGCCGCCTCCTGTCCGATCAGGCCCGCATATGGAAATTTAAAAAAACTTTAGAAAAACAAGTGTATACTTTGCCGGATATTTATGGTAGAATAACAAGAACGATTCAAAGTACAGGGTCTGTGAGAGCACACGGTACTCAATATGAAAGAAAAAGCTGTAGTATCAGCACCAGAAGAAAAAGCAGCCCTTCTGTCCATGAAGGCGATCCCGGAAGAGGAACGGCCATACGAGAAATGTCTGGCCGGCGGAGCGGGATGTCTGTCTGACGCGGAACTGCTGGCTGTCATACTGCGCACGGGCGTGCGGGGGGAATCGGCGCTGGAGCTGTCAAGAAAAGTACTGGCCAGTCAGGGAGATGGCCAGGGCCTGCTTGGCATTTATCACATGTCGGTTTCTGATTTACAGAAAATACGCGGAGTGGGAAAAGTGAAGGCGGTACAGCTCAAATGCATCGCGGAGCTTTCCCGGCGGATTGCGCGGACACAGGCTTCCGGAAAGCTTTCTTTTCGTGATCCGGCGTCTGTTGCGGAATATTATATGGAGGAGATGCGCCATCAGGAGCAGGAGATTCTGCGCGTGCTTATGCTGAACAGCAAGGGGATGCTGATTCATGATGAAGCCGTATCGAAGGGGACGGTGCGCGCGTCACTGATTTCGCCGAGAGAAATTTTTATCAGCGCGCTGCGGCATCTGGCCGTCAGCATCATTCTGGTGCATAATCATCCAAGCGGGATACCTGATCCAAGCAGAGAAGATATCCTGCTTACGAGGCGTGTCATGGAAGCGGGACGCCTGATCGGAATTGAGCTTCTGGATCATATCATAATCGGGGACAGGGCGGCTGTCAGTATGCGGGAACAGGGGATCCTGCAGTGGGAGGAAGATGGCGGCCGCGGAAAATGAGGGGAATAGAATATGCCGTTTCAGAAAGTATGTGGAGTCGATCTCGGAACAGATACGATCAAGATCCGGGATAAGAACGGGAAACACTTTCTTTATGATAAAAACGTGATAGCGATGCGCGGACGCATGGTAATCGGCGTGGGAGATACCGCATATATGATGTACGAAAAATCACCTCAGAATGTACAGGTCATCTGGCCGATGGCAAACGGCGTGATTGCCAATGCCACGGAGATGGAACTTGTCCTGTATCATACGCTGAAGCGGTTTCACGGATTCGGAGGAGGGAACAGTTCTATTTATATTGCTGTTTCGAGCGATATCACACAAGTGGAGCGGCGTGCCTTTTTTCATGTCATGAGCAGCAAGATCAACGCGGGACGGGTCCGTCTGGTTGACAAGGGACTTGCGGATGCCGTGGGAGCCGGTCTTTCCGTTCTGACGCCGCGCGGGCATATGACAGTCAATATCGGAGCAGATACAACAGAGATTGCCGTTGTATCCGCGGGAAAAATAATTCTGTGTCAGACGGTGAAGGCGGGAGGAAGGCGCCTGGACGAAGATATTATGACAATGGTCCGGCGCAAATTTAACCTCAGCATCGGACACAGGACAGCGGAAGCTCTGAAAAACAATCTTGCTTTTATGATCAACGGGCCTCGTCTTGAACGCCGTGTGTTTGGGATCCATACACTTTCAGGTCTTCCCAAGGCAGATGTCATTCCTTCGCTTGCCGTGAGCGTATCGATCATTGATACGGTGGATGCGATTGTGGAGAGTATCAAATCCGTCTGCAACCGAGTCCCTCCCCAGCTTCTGAAAGATATTGTGCGGGAGGGCATCTATCTCTGCGGCGGCGTTTCCATGATTCTGAATCTCCCTGACTATATAAGAAGGGAAGTCGGCATACCGGTTCACCATGTGAAGGATCCGGCGAACTGCACAATCCGCGGACTTGTTGAGATCCTGAACAGCCGTGACATGAGGAAGCTGGCTTACTCTCTTCAGGATCTCGCATTAATGAGGTAAAGGCAGGTTGAGTATGAGAAAAACGACAAATGAGAATGCGCTGAGCCTCGTCTGTGTGCTGCTGATCGGCATATCGTTTCTTGGAGAAGGGCTGATTTCGCCTGTAAAGCAGGTGAGCGGTTTTGTGATCACGCCGATTCAGAAAGGAATCAACGGACTGGGCAGCTGGCTGTCCGGGCTTGCGGATAATTTTGAGGACGCGGTTTCTCTGCGGGAGGAGAACGCGCAGCTGAAAGAACGGGTGGATCAGCTGACTGTGGAGAATACGCAGCTTATCCAGAACAAGGAGGAGCTGGACCGTCTGCGCGAATTATTTGAGCTGGATCAGCAGTATGAGGATTACGAGAAGGTGGGCGCGCGGATCATTGCGAAGGAATCGGGCAACTGGTTTCAGATTTTTACGATCGACAAAGGATCAAAAGACGGTATTAAGAAAGACATGAATGTTATTTCAGGAAGCGGCCTTGTCGGCATTGTCACGGAAGTCGGAAGCAGCTGGGCGACGGTGCGTTCCATTATTGATGACAACAGCAGCGTCAGCGCTATGGTCTCCAACACATCCGATCAGTGCATGATTGCGGGCGATCTGCGTCTGCTTGATGAAGGGGCTCTGAATCTCGTAAAGCTGACAGATTCAGACAACAAGGTACATGTCGGCGATAAAGTTGTTACCTCGTACATCAGTGAAAAATTCCTTCCGGGCATTCTGATCGGCTATATCAGCGAGCTGAACAATGATTCCAACAATATGACCAAGTCCGGACTTCTCACTCCTGTGGTGGATTTCAGACATCTGCAGGAAGTGCTGGTCATCCTTGAGCTGAAGGAATATATTCCTTCCGACACGGCGGCCATACTTGAGGAAGAAGAGGGACTTTCCGGAGGCGGTTCCGGAAATGGCAAAGCGGAGAAAGAGACGGAAGCGGCGCCTGACGGGGAGGGCAGAACCGAATGAAGCGGAAAACAACAATGATTCTTCTGATCCTGGTGTGCACCATCCTGCAGTCTACAGTGTGCGAGATGATTGCGGTCGGACAGATCAAGCCGAATCTGCTGATTATTCTTACGGTTTCCTTCGGGCTGATGAGGGGAAGGAGGGACGGTCTTATGACCGGCTTTCTCTGCGGTCTGATCAGCGATATCTTTTTTGAAAGCATCATCGGTTTTCATGCGCTGCTGTACCTGTGGATCGGATACTACAGCGGTTACTTCTACCGTATATTTTATGACGATGATATAAAAACGCCTCTTCTTCTGATCTCGGTCTGTGATCTTGTCTACGGGATCCTGCAGTACGGGTTTCTGTTCCTGATGCGCGGACGGATTCACTTTTTCTATTATCTGGGGCGGATTATCATGCCGGAGGTAGTCTATACGCTGCTTCTGACGATCGTCTGCTACCGTATTCTGTATCAGATCAACAGACAGCTGAGTCTGACAGATAAAAGGAGTGTTGACCGCATTGTTTGAACATTTAAAGCACGGCCTTTCGAGAGTTATCCGGTCGAGAGTACTGATCCTGATGATTCTGATCACGCTGATGACGGCGATTCTGTTTCACCGGCTTTTCCAGATTCAGATCATCAACGGGGAGTCTTATCAGAACGATTTTTCACTTTCCATAAAGAGAGAACGTCAGCTTTCAAGCGCGCGCGGAAATATCTACGACAGAAACGGCGTTCCTGTAGCCTACAATGAGCTTTCCTACTGCGTTGTGTTCGAGGATACCATCCCCGATACGAACACGCATGAAAGAAATCTGAAGCTGAACGGCATGCTGTATAATCTCATCAGGATGATTGAGAGCCACGGAGATTCCGTCGTGGAGGACTTTGAGATTGAGCAGTCTGCGGGCGGCGGCTATGTCTACAATGTATCCGGATTTACGCTGCAGCGTTTCAAGGCGGATCTGTTCGGACATGCCCTGATCGATGATCTTTCTGAGAAAGAGCGGGATATTACGGCGGGAGATCTGATGAAGCAGCTCTGCGACGAGGATCATTACGGAATCCTGGATCCTGATATTACAGAACAGGAACGTGAGGAATACGGACTCCCGGATTCTTTTACGGATCACGAAATCCTGCAGCTTGCCGGGCTGCGGGCGGATATCGCGGCCTACAGCTTTCAGCGGTATCAGACCGTTACGATCGCGCGCAACATCGGCCGCGATACCATGGCGCAGATCATGGAGAACAAAGACAGATTCCCCGGCATTGATATATCGGAGGAATATCTTCGCGTATATGCGAACGCGGAGTCGCTTGCTCCGCTGATTGGCTATACGGGAGGAATTTCACAGGAAGAGCTGGAGGAACTGAGCCAGGAGAACGGGGAATATACGGCTACCGACATAGTCGGAAAGACCGGTCTTGAGAAGGAAATGGAGACGACGCTGCAGGGGACAAAAGGAAGCGAGCTTTTGTCTGTTGACAATCTGGGACGTACGCTTGCGGTGGAATCGAGGGAAGAGCCTGTCGCGGGCAGCGATCTCACGCTCACAATTGACAATGAGCTGCAGAATGCGGTCTATCAGATCCTTGAGCAGTATATTGCCGGAATTGTGTGGGTCAATATGGTTCCCGAGCAGGAGATCAATGAGGAATGGTATACTTCTGCGGACCAGGTCAGAATTCCGTATTATGATGTGTATTATGCTCTGTTTGAGAATAATGTGCTTGATGTCAGCCACTTAAAGTCGGATACCGCGACAGAGAATGAGAAGGCTGTGTACAATGCGTTCCTGGTCAAGGCTTCGGATATATTCGCCACGATCAAAACCCAGCTTCTGACAGAGACCCCTCTGGCCTATAAGGATCTGACAGAGGAATACCAGGTTTATATGTCCTATATTGTCAGCAATATGCTGACAAATGACACGGGAATACTGAATGCGGAGGCGATTGACGAGACAGATCCGGTATATCTGGCCTGGACGAGAGACGAGTCAATCAGTCTGAAGGAATATCTGACGTATGCCATCTCGAAAAACTGGCTGGATCTCACACGGATTTCGGAGGATACGGAATACATGGATTCCTCCGAGACTTACTCGATGCTTGCGGATTATATCGCGGATTATCTGTACGAGGACAATGATTTCTGCAAACAGGTTTACCGCTACATGCTTCAGGAGCAGAGCATTACCGGCGCGCAGATCTGTCTCCTGCTTTATGATCAGGGGATTCTTGAAATGGACGCCGATACGTATGAGAGGCTTTTAAACGGGTCGCTGAGCGGCTTTGATTTCATGAAGGAAAAGATCTATTCTCTGGAGATCCGGCCGTCGCAGCTTGCGCTGAATCCATGCTCAGGCTCCGTGGTTATCACAAACCCGAATACCGGTGAAGTGCTCGCGTGCGTAACCTATCCCGGCTATGACAACAACCGTTTGGCCAATGAAATGGACACTGCCTATTACAGAAAACTGAACAGCGACAAGTCCAGTCCTTTCTACAGCAGGGCGACGATGGAGGCGCTGGCTCCAGGATCCACGTTCAAGCCGATTACCGCGGTGGCGGGGGTCATGGAAGGAGTCATCAGCATCGGGGAAGGGATTCTCTGCACCGGTAAGTTTGAGGATACCGCGATCCCCATCAACTGCTGGAATACCGCCGGTCATGGAGTAGAGACGCTTGAGACGGCGATCCGCGATTCGTGCAACGTCTTTTTCAATACGGTCGGCATGAGACTGGGCCTGGTGAAAGGGGAATACAACGACGCCGCTGGCACGGAAAAGCTGATCAAGTATGCTTCCATGTTCGGTCTGAATGCAAAGTCAGGTATCGAAGTGCCGGAGACTTCCCCGCACCTTTTGACGGCCGACCCCGTCCGCGGTGCGATGGGACAGAGCGATAATGCCTACACGACAGTTCAGCTTGCACGCTATGTGACGACGCTTGCAAACAGAGGAACATGCTATGATCTGACGCTGATCGATGCGGTCCGGGATTCCACGGGCAGTGTACTTGAGGAAAACGAGGCGGAAATTCATAATAAACTTGAGCTTTCCGATGAGCTTTGGGATACAATCCACACCGGCATGCACGATGTGGTTGTGAACAGTTCGGCTTTCCGGGGATTTTCCGGGGCAAGTGTAGCCGGAAAGACCGGTACGGCCCAGATCGCGGTAAATATACCGAACCATGGTCTTTTCATCGGTTTTGCCGGCCCTGAATCATACGAGGAGCCGGAAATCGCGATTGCAGTCCGGATCGCGAATGGCTACAGTTCGGCGAACGCGGCGACGGTCGCACGGGATGTCATTTCCTACTATTTCGGGCTGAAGGATGAAAGCGAACTGATCACCGGCCGGGCCTCACAGGTATCCTCGGATATCGTGCGCAATGACTGACGGAGAGAGGAAACTGAAATGAGAAAAAATGCGGTGATAATCAAGAGCAATCCGCACGGTCTGATCCTCATGCTTGATCCGGATATTCCGTTTGAGGAATTAAACCAGGCGGTTGCCGATAAATTTGCGTCCGGAGCAGATTTTTTCAAAAACGCGAATGTGGCCGTCACTTTCCGTGGAAGGGTTCTGAGCGTAGAACAGGAGCGGATGCTGATCGACACCATGGCTGAAAATTCCAGACTGCGTATTCTCTGTGTGGTGGATGAGCGCAGGGAGACCGACGAATATTACAAAGAAGCCGTCATCCGGGCGCTGGACCGGCCCGCGAGCGCCGAAGGACAGTTTTATCGCGGAACCCTGCGGTCCGGACAGGTTCTTGAAACAGAGACAAGCGTGGTTGTTATCGGCGACGTAAATCCCGGAGCGCGGGTGGTGTCGCGGGGAAATATCGTCATACTCGGCTGCTGCCTGGGGAGCATTTACGCGGGGGCAGGCGGGGATGGTTCCTGTTTCGCGGCGGCGCTTACAATGAAGCCGATGCAGATCCGTATCGCGGACAAAATGGCGCGAAGCGCTATTGTAAAACGAACGGTTTCCGGAAATTATCCTCTGGATCCAAGGATCGCCTATCTCAGGGACGGTCATATTCAGATCCGGACACTTTCGAGCGATACGCTCTGTGAGTATCTCGGATAGAGAGGGGAAATATGCTGTTTTCGCAGCACAGATTCGAACCAGGAAGAGAAATCCGTCATCCCGGGACGCCCGGAAGACACTGAGAAACAAAAGAACAGGCGCTGTGCGCTCAAATAATTTCTGGTGACAGGGAATAACAGGATGGAGGAGAGAGTATATGAGTGAAGTAATTGTCATTACATCAGGAAAAGGCGGGGTAGGCAAAACGACCTCGTCTGCGAATATAGGAGTTGGCCTTGCAAGGCTGGGAAGAAAAGTTGTTCTGGTTGACACGGACATTGGCCTGCGCAATCTTGACGTTGTCATGGGGCTTGAGAACCGGATTATCTACAATCTGGTGGACGTTGTGGAAGGCAGCTGCAGGCTGAAGCAGGCGCTGATCAGAGACAGGCATTATCCGAACCTGTATCTTCTGCCGTCTGCGCAGACCAGGGACAAAAGCGCCGTTTCTCCGGAGCAGATGATCAAACTCTCAGAAAGCTTGAAACCTTTGTTTGATTATGTTATCATGGATTGTCCGGCAGGGATTGAGCAGGGCTTTCGGAATGCGGTTGCGGCCGCGTCGCGCGCCATTGTTGTGACGACGCCGGAAGTGGCGGCGATTCGCGACGCGGACCGGATTATCGGCCTTCTGGAGGCGGCAGGGATCGAACGGATTGATCTCCTGATCAACCGTCTGCGTCTTGATATGATCCGCAAAGGAGAGATGATGTCCATTGAGGATGTTGTGGATATTCTGGCAGTGGATCTGCTCGGAGCGGTTCCGGATGAGGACAGTGTTGTCATTGCCGCGAATCACGGGGAGCCAGTGGTTGGGACGGATACCATGGCGGCGGTTGCGTTTCTCAATATCTGCAGAAGGATAACAGGGGAAGCGGTTCCGCTTGCGGATTTCCAGACCGGAGTTTCCCTGTTCCGCAGGATGGCCTCCATCTTCCGCAGGAGACAGGGAGGTTGAGCATGAATATTCGCAGAAAAAGAAGCCGGCAGACTTCGAGCCGGATCGCAAAGATGCGCGTGCGGGAGACAATTGCGTCGGACAGGCTCTCCTGTACGCCGGAAGAACTTGGGCAAATGAAAAAAGAGTTTGTGAGTATTCTTTCGAGATATCTGTATCTTGATGATACGGTTACGGAAATACGTGTTGATATCGTACATGAGATGAAGCAAGGGGTTCCATATGTTAAGACAGTACAGATTAAGTAATTACCGCTTCCGGCTGGTCTTCTGGATGCTCGCGCTTTCCATTCTGGGAATTCTGATCATCGGAAGTGCCCGCGAGTCTTACCAGCAGAGACAGCTCTACGGAATGCTTCTGGGGATTGCAGCCATGATTGTCACGTCCCTGTTCGATTACACATGGGTGCTGAATTTTTACTGGCTGATCTATCTGATCGGCAGCGTTCTGCTTGGAGCGGTCCTCCTTGCCGGACGTAACGTCAACGGCGCCACGCGGTGGATTAACATCGGAGGAGTACAGTTTCAGCCGTCGGACATTGTGAAGATCATGCTGATTTTGTTTTTTGCAAAATTTTTCGAACTGCATCAGGACGATATCAGCAAACCGAGAATCATTTTCTGCTCTGTGCTGTTGATCGGGGTCCAGCTGTTTCTGATCCTCAGGGAGCCTGATCTGTCCACGTCGATTGTGGTTGCGGCAGTGTTCTGCGCGGTCATTTTTTCGGCAGGTCTGACCTACAAGGTAATCGGCGCGGTTTTTGCGGTGTTTATACCGATCGCCATTATCGGCGTGAGCATTCTGATGCAGCCGGAGACGGAGCAGATGGGAAACTACCAGCTGAGGAGAATTTACGCGTGGATGAAGCCGGAAGAGTATCCGCAGGATGCCCAGCAGCAGATCAATTCGATCATCGCGATCGGTTCCGGTCAGCTTTACGGAAAAGGATTGAATAATGAGGATGTTTCCTCTGTCAAGAATGGAAATTACATTCCGGAACCTCAGACAGATTTCATTTTTGCAGTTGCAGGAGAAGAGCTCGGGTTTATCGGCTGCTGCATGATCATACTGCTGGAATTTTTAATCGCGTTTGAATGTCTGCTGACAGGCCGTCAGGCCAGAAGTCTTTCAGGAACGCTGATCTGCTGCGGCATGGCCGCCCTGATCTTTTTCCAGAGTTTTCTGAATGTCTCCGTGGCAACAGGGCTTATGCCAAATACAGGCATCACGCTTCCATTCGTCAGCTATGGATTGACATCACTTGTAAGTTTTTATATCGGAATTGGTTTTGTGCTGAATGTGGGGCTGCAGACCAGAAAGTATTGAGGAGGCATAATTAATGAACGTAGCATTTATCGCGCACGACGCCAAGAAGAAGCTGATGCAGAATCTCTGCATTGCTTACCGGAGTATTCTGGTTCACCATGAACTTTATGCCACGGGGACAACCGGAAGGCTGATTGAAGATGTAACGGGACTGACCTTGCATAAATTCCTTGCGGGACCGATCGGCGGTGAGGAGCAGATGGGCGCCATGATTGAACAGAATCAGATTGATCTGGTTATTTTTTTCCGGGATCCTCTCAATCCCAGGCCACATGAACCGGATATCAATAAGGTAATTCGTCTCTGCGACGTACACAATATACCGCTTGCGACGAATATCGCATCTGCCGAGCTGCTGTTGAAATCATTGGAAAGAGGAGATCTTGAATGGCGTGAAATGTACAGATAACAGTCTGGAGCGTTCTTTCTATACAGAACGCGAATGGGCAAGACTTCAGCGGAAGGAAGCGGAAGAAAAAAAGCATCTGAGGAAGCTTGCGGCGGTGCTTGGGCTGCTTCTTCTGCTGTGCGGGATCATGGTGTTTCTTGTCTATTATTTTGTCTTCCGTTCCCATGATTATGACCTGTTTGTTCCGTATGACAATACGGACAGAGTGTATGGTTTCCGCAGCGGTCTTCAGGACGGGAGAACAGAAGAATCATTTGCGGAAGACCTCTGCGTGTCGGCGGGCAGCGAAAATTCCGGTCTTCTGCCTTTGAGCGCTTATTCCGCAGGATTGTTCGACCTGAATCGTAAAGAAGTTATTTATGCAAAAGATATTTTTGCAAAACGGGCGCCTGCCAGCGTCACAAAGATCATGACCGCTTTGCTGACGATTGAATACGGAAATCTGGACGAAATGATTACGGTGACTTCCACTGTGAGAGATATTGAGGCTGGTTCTTCTGTCTGCGGTATCCAGGAGGGAGACATCTTTTCTCTGCGTCAGCTTCTCTATGGAATGATGATCGCTTCGGGAAACGACGCGGCAATGATGATCGCTGAACATATCGGAGGTTCGGTGGATGGCTTTGTCGCAATGATGAATGAAAAAGCAAAGGAACTTGGAGCTACGGGAACTCATTTTGCAAATCCGCACGGCCTGACAGATCCGGAACATTATACCACTGTGTATGATATTTATCTGATTTTTCAGGAGGCGGTAAAAAGCGACCTTTTTCAGGATATTATCAATCGGAAAAACTATTATGCCGAATATGTCAAAGGAGACGGAACTCCTGCAGCTGTGACGTGGGAGTCGACAAACCAGTATTTTACAAATCAGACGGACAGTCCGGAAAATGTTTCCGTATTCGGAGGGAAGACGGGAACAACGGATGAGGCCGGCGCCTGCCTGGCGCTTATGGCAAAGGATCTGTATGGGAACCCGTATTTATCTATCATATTGCATTCTGAGTCAAAAGAGTCGCTCTATCCCGAGATGAATGAGTTATTGTCGTTAATTGAGAATTAAGTGTTGTAATTTATACGCAAATCGTCTATAATGAAAACGAGTAATGCATCCGCAATAATATTATAAGGAGGAGATTGCCATGATACAGTTAATTGTAGGTGAGAAAGGGAAAGGTAAGACAAAGGTTTTGCTTGAAAAAGCAAATTCCGAGATCAAGACAGTTCATGGAAATATTGTTTATCTGGACAAAAGTACCAAACATATGTATGAACTGAATAACCGCGTTCGTTTGATTGATGTTTCTTCGTTTGATCTTACAGACACAGATGAGTTTATCGGATTTATTTATGGGATTATTTCACAGGATCATGACCTTGAGCAGGTGTATCTTGACAGTTTTATGAAAATATCATTCACGGATAAGACTTCGGCAAATGAACTGATTACAAGGCTTGCGCAGATTGGAGAGAAATATCAGATCACATTTGTGATCAGTATCTCCCTTACTTCTGCTGAGATTGCCGAAGGATTCAGAGAGAATATCATTGCGGAGTTATAAGGATATATTGGCTTGTTGGCTACATAAGGAACAGAGAATGATTTATGTATTCTGCGGCTGGACACAGATCGTCCGGCCGCAGGTTTTGTATGCGCAGGCCCGGGCAGGGAAATCAGCTGCTGACGCAGCACCCGGGCCGCGCGGGCGGGCAGGAGGAAAAACCGCCTCCTGCCCGATCAGGCCCGATTTATTCTTCGCCCATGGATCTGACGCGTCCAAACAGGCTGAGCAGATATAATCCGGATATTCCGACCAGTATATAAACGAGACGCGATATCCAGGACATGTTTCCGAACAGGAGATTGACCAGGTCCAGTTTGAAGATACCGATCAGTCCCCAGTTGACCGCCCCGATAATGACAAGGGCAAGTGCGGAATAATCTATACCTTTACTCATAATGTTTTCCTCCTTATCTGACTAATCAGCATTCCTCGATGGAATACTGTTTTTGCAGCATTTCGCGCCGCGGATTTCTGGATTTCCGGGCAGGATGCCTGAAGGCCACCTTAAAAAACGCGGCGGTGAACAGTAACCATTTTGCCCCGGAAACAGAATTTTATGCAAAAGAAAGGTTGTATCATTTGCGTTCACATGGTAAAATTAAAGAGATGTCATGAGAAAGCTTGATTTATGATCCGGTTTGCCGTTCGCCAGGTTTTTCCTGCGGCCGGACTTTTATCTGGGGGGAAGTAAATTGGCATTATTTGATAAAAAGAACAGGAAAGTGGCAAAGTACAGGAGATATCCTTTTCTCAATATTGGTACGCTTCTGTTTGGGATTGTTTTTATCTATATGATTGTCTGTATGTTTGTCTACCTGACGGAGACGCATATCAAGCCGTACGAGGTAGTAAGAGGGAACTTGAGCGGAAATTTTCGTTACCAGGCATTGTCTCTCCGGACAGAAGAGGTCGTGCGCGCTTCACAGTCCGGCAGTATTCGATATTATGCCCGCGAGGGTTCCAGAGTTTCTGCGGACAGTACGGTCTGTTCTGTGAATGAATCGGGTTCTCTTGATCCAGTCGTATATGAAGATTTTGAACCGAATGATCGTGATATCGGCCGTCTCCACAGTGTTCTGTCGGGTTTTGTGACGGATTTTTCAGAGAACTCTTTTCAGAGAACCTATGAAATGAAAGCGGGAGTTGAAAGCATTCTCGCTGATATGACCAAAAATCTTGGAGAGGATTACATTAACGTACAGAACCGCTGCAATGCCCCGAACTCCGGATTTGTGATCTATGGGATCGACGGGTTTGAGGAAGTGTCGGCTGCGTCGCTGACCAAAGACATGTTTGATCTGAACAATTATAAGCTGGAGAGTCTGAGGACCAATAAGCGGGTTACGGCCGGGGATGTGATCTATAAACTGATCACGGAGGAAGAATGGCGCCTGTATTTTCCGATGGACAGCAATCTGGTGACGGAACTGACGGGACAGGAGAGTATCCGGCTGCGTTTTCTGAAGGATAACCAGACATTTACGGCCCCATTTTCAATCATCCGAAACGGTTCGGAATCGTTCGGAGAGATTGTTATGGATAATTCTCTGGTACGGTATGCGACAGATCGTTTTCTTGAAATAGAGCTGGTTCTGAACCGCAAAGAGGGACTGAAAATACCGGTCTCCGCGATTGTGGACAAGGAATTTTATAATATTCCTGAAGAATTTGTGATCGTTAATGAAGATACAGAGAAAGAGGTCACTCTGAAAGTAGAACGTTTCCACACGGACGGATCTTCCGAGACCAGTTATGTGACGGCAAATGTTTACAGCTATAATGAAGAAACAGGAATCTATCTGATCAATAAAAATCTTCTGGAAGAAGGAGACTGCATTCTGCAGGAGAATTCTGCAAAGAGACAGGTGCTCACGGATCGTGACGTGACGGTCCTGCATGGGGTATACAATATTAACAAAGGATATGCAGTGTTCCGTGAGATAACAGTGATCGATCAGAATGAAGAGTACTGCATTGTCGAGAGCAACAATATATATGGTTTGTCGGCCAATGACTATATTGTACTGAATGCGTCGGAGGCTGATGTTGACCAGATCATAAACTGATACGGTAAAGGAGCGACGGACATGATCAAAGAAAATCTGGAGAAAGTACTGGCAAACATAAAAGCTGCATGCGAAAGGAGCGGACGTGATCCGGGCGAGGTAACGCTGATCGCGGTGAGCAAGACCAAACCTGTTGAGATGATCCGTGAGGCTTATGAGGCCGGTACAAAAGTATTTGGAGAGAACAAACCGCAGGAGCTCCGGGACAAAGTTCCTCAGCTGCCGGAAGATGTACAGTGGCATATGATCGGACATTTGCAGCGCAATAAGATCAAATATGTCATCGATAAGGCCTGCATGATTCATTCAGTCGATTCGGAGAGGCTGGCAGAAGCAATCAGCGCAGAGGCTTCCAGAAGAGGTATCTGCATGCCGATTTTAGTCGAAGTGAACATGGCAGGAGAAGAGACAAAAGATGGAATAGCTCCGGAAGATGCAGAAGATTTTATCAGAAAAATCAGCCGTCTTCCCAATATACGTATAGAAGGTTTAATGACCATTGCGCCATTTACTGAAAATCCAGAAGATAATCGAATATACTTCCGCAATTTAAAAAAATTATGTGTTGACATTAATGGAAAAAACATTGATAATGTGTTTATGTGCAAACTAAGTATGGGAATGACTGGAGATTATGTCGTCGCCGTAGAGGAAGGCGCCACAATGGTGCGCGTGGGTACCGGTATTTTCGGGGAACGTGATTACACAGTTGTGAGATAGGAGAATGCAATTATGGGTGTTATAGACAAATTTTTAAATACAATTAAGCTGAATGATGACTATGACGGGTTTGATGACGATTATCTTGATGAGGAGGAAGAAGAGGAGGAAGAAGAAAAAACTCCCAGGAAGCGTATTTTGAATAAACGTACAGAGGAAGAAGAGGATGAGGAAGAATATTTTGATGAACAGCCTGCTTCCTCCGAACCTGTCCGGGAGGAAAAACAGCCTCAGTCTTCCAGGGCGGCGGCATCGCGCCAGAAACAGCAGAAGAATCCAAAGGTCTCACCGATTCGTTCCAGCAACAGCACTGCCCGCAAACAGGGCGGTATCATGGAGGTATGTCTGATCAAGCCGCGCAGCATGGAAGAGAGCCGCGAAATCACGGAAACCCTTCTTGAGAACTGTATCGTGATTCTCAATATGGAGGGGCTTGATCTGGATACAGCCCAGAGAATCATTGATTTCTCTTCGGGATCCTGTTTTGCGATCCATGGAAATCTTCAGAAGATCAGTGACTATTCTTTTCTGATCACACCTCCGGGCATTAATATTTCCGGTGATTTCCAGGAGATGCTCGATGGGACAGTTGATATTCCTGCGTTCGGCACACGGTTTTAATCAGTAACTGTGCCGCGCAGTCAGGTGATTTTATGGACAGAGAAAAAGAGGAAGCCGTTTTCAGAAGAAGGGTACAGGATCTTATAATCCTCGCGGATAAGAGGAATTGTGTCCTTTATTCTGATTTCATGAATCTGTATGAGCAGAATATTTTATATGAGATGCTGCAAAAGTTTTCCCGCTCCCGCGGGGAAACTTTTGGCGGTTATGAGGGAGCCGAACGCCGTATGGCCGCGTTCATCCCTTCCGATGCCGGCGGACTGGAACCGGAATGGCCCGTCGCCTGCATCCGGATTGAACCGCTTCTGAAAAAATTTGCCGAGAAACTTTCGCACAGAGATATCCTGGGAGCGCTGATGAATCTGGGAATTGACCGGGCGAAAACCGGCGACATTGCCGTCAGGGACGAGGAAGCTTTTTTGTTCTGCTGTGCTCCGCTTTCAGAGATAATCTGCGGAGAGCTCACAAGGATCCGCCATACTTCTGTCAGATGTACCGTCTGCAGGAATGAGGGATTTTCGTATACTCCTGTACTGGAGAAGATAAGAGGGAGCGTTGCTTCTGTACGTCTCGACGCTGTGATGGCTCTTGCGTTCGGGGCATCGCGCAGCAGCCTGATTTCTTTAATCGAGCATGGAAATGTGTTTGTGAACGGCAAAATGGTCACGTCGAATGCCTGTGTGCTGAAGGAAGGGGATCTTGTGTCGGTGCGCGGACATGGACGGTTCCGCTATTGTGATGCCGCAGGACAGTCCAGGAAAGGCCGTACATGGATTGAAATAGAAAAATATGTTTAAAAATATGTTTGAAAATGCATACAAAGGAGATAATTATGGGGACAGCAAAGAAAAGCGATAAGAATGCGATCACGGTCAGGGAAAACGGACATTTTTCCTATCATATTTTTCTGGAAAAATCATTTAAGGAACTGGCAGACCGTCTTTCGGAGCTGGAAATACAGGAGCGCAGAGTCTGCATTGTGACAGATACGAATGTAGCGCCCCTGTATCTTGAAGAGGTAAAGGCCTGCTTTTCCTCCTGCTGCCGACAGGTCGAGGAGTATATTATCCCGGCGGGAGAGGAGCACAAAACGCTTGATACAGTGAGAGGTCTTTATGAACATCTGATTCAGAAAGAATTTGACAGGCAGGATGTCCTTGCCGCGCTGGGCGGCGGCGTCACGGGAGATCTGACAGGGTTTGCGGCAGCGACTTATCTGCGAGGTATCCGCTTCATTCAGATTCCGACAACCCTCCTTTCCCAGATTGACAGCAGCATCGGCGGGAAGACGGGAGTGGATTTTGACTGTTACAAAAATATGGTCGGCGCATTTCACCAGCCGGCTCTCGTCTATATCAACAGTTCTGTTTTGTCGACATTGCCGGAGGAACAGTTCGCGAGTGGAATGGGAGAACTTCTGAAATCAGGGCTGATCCGCGATGCAGATTTCTATGGGTGGACGATCGAGCATATGAGTGACATTGAAGAACGGGAGGATGAGACACTCCGCTATATGGTTGAACAATGCTGTCAGATCAAGCGCGCTGTCGTGGAAAAAGATCCGCAGGAAAAGGGAGAACGCGCGATTCTGAATTTTGGCCATACCATCGGCCATGCCATAGAGAAACTCAAAAATTTTGAACTGCTTCATGGACAGTGCGTGTCGCTTGGCATGGTTGCGGCCGCCTACATATCCTGGAAGCGGGGATATCTGGAGGAAGATGAATTTTATGAAATCCGCGATATGAACGTCGGATTCGGACTTCCGATTACATTTGACGGACTGGAATCCGCAGACATTGTCGCCGCGACCAAAAAGGACAAGAAAATGAATGCGGGGAAAATCAAGTTTATTCTTCTGAAAAAGATCGGGAAAGCGTACATCGATCATGAGGTTACAGACGAGGAGATGCTTGAGGCAGTCAATTCCATGAACATTGCAATGATGGACGAGACACAGGGAAGTCCGATCTACAGCGGAACGAAATAAGCAGCAGCGTCCGTATTTGACAGACTATTGGAGCACCGGCGCGATATGGAAAGGTAAAAGATGAAAAGAAATGTAAAAAGCTCTGTGTGGGGAGCCATATGGTTCCTCGCACTTACCGCGGCCGACCAGGCTGCAAAGCTGGCTGCCGCCTCCTGTCTGAAAGGACGGGAAAGTCTGAAACTGATTCCGGGTGTTTTTGAACTGTATTATCTGGAGAACCGCGGAGCCGCTTTTGGGATTATGCGGGGAAAGCAGCTGCTGCTGGCAGTGATTGCGCTTCTGGTCATTTTATACAGCGCCTTTGCGTATACGAGGATTCCGCAGGGGAAACGATACTTGCCTCTCAAGGTTATCTGTGTTGTAATTGCGGCAGGGTCTCTCGGAAATGTTATCGACCGTCTCACGCGCAGTTACGTAATTGATTTCCTGTATTTTTCACTGATTGATTTTCCGGTCTTTAACCTGGCGGACTGCTATGTCAGCGTTGGGGTAGCGTTTATGGTAATTTTACTGTTTACGTATTATCGGGATGAGTCGTTTGAATTTCTGAATCCCTTCCAGAAGCAGGGCTGAAGACTGGAAGATGCCGCATTTTCGCGGGAGTGTGAACTCTCATACGCAGGCCCGTGTAAGGAAACCAGCTGCGGGCGCCACCATGAATATAAGTCCACGGATTGCTCCGTTGCTCAGCAACTCACGCAGCCCGTCTGCCTCTGCTATGAGACTGGACTTATAAGTAGAAAGGAAGCAGATATGCTGGAACAGGAAAAGAGAGAAGCGGAAAACGCGGAGATAATGCATTTTGAGGCAGCACCGGAGCATACAGGGAAGCGCCTGGATGTATTTCTTCAGGAAAACGCGGCGGGGCTGACACGGTCCTATCTGCAGAGACTGATCCGGGACGGACAGGTTCTTGTGAATGGGAAAAACGGGAAAGCAGGAGGAAAAATCCGGACTGGCGACGTCATTGAACTTACGGTTCCCGAGGCTTCCGATCTGGAGGTATGTCCGGAGAATATACCGCTTGATATTTTGTATGAAGATTCGGATGTCATTGTCATCAATAAGCCGAAAGACATGGTTGTTCATCCTGCGGCAGGACATTACAGCGGAACGGTGGTTAACGCGCTTTTATATCACTGCAGAGAGGAATTGTCGGGGATCAATGGTGTGCTGAGGCCTGGGATCGTTCACCGGATTGACCGGAATACGACGGGGTCTCTTGTGATCTGCAAAAATGATCTCGCCCACCGGTCTCTGGCAGAGCAGCTGAAAGAACATTCCATCACGCGCAGCTATCGTGCAATTGTACATGGGAGACTGGAGGAAGACGGCACGATCCGCACGACAATCGGGCGTCATCCGATAAAGCGGAAGGAGATGGCGGTCAATGTACCGAATGGAAAAGAGGCCGTTACACATTACCGTGTGCTGGAGCAGTTTGAGCGGTTTACGTACATTGAATGCCGGCTGGAGACAGGACGAACGCATCAGATCCGCGTACATATGAAGAGTATCGGGCATCCTGTACTTGGCGATGAGGTCTACGGACCGGCCAGATGTCCGTTTCCGGGACTGCAGGGGCAGACGCTTCATGCGATGAAGCTGGGCTTTATTCATCCGACGACGGGAGAATATCTTGAGGTGGAAGCGCCGCTGCCGGAATATTTTGAAAACCTTCTGAGAAAGCTTCGGGCGGGATGACAGCTGAAAATTTATAAAATTTCAGAAAACGAATGGGAGATACGCACGACAAAAGAAGAAAAAGGGGAAAAACAGCATGAAATTTGTGATCCAGAGAGTAACGGAGGCGTCCGTGGAAGTGGAACAGAAAGTGGTTGGTTCTATTGGGAACGGTTTTCTGGTACTGATCGGAGTGGGAAAAAACGACACGAAGGCAGAGGCGGACAAGCTTGTCAAAAAAATGACAGGACTGCGGATTTTTGCGGATGAGAACGGTAAGACGAATCTGTCACTGAAAGATGTAGGCGGTGAGCTGCTTCTGATCTCGCAGTTTACGCTGTATGCCGACTGCAGAAAAGGCAACAGGCCGTCTTTTACAGAGGCCGGAGATCCGGCCTCGGCGGAAGAATTGTATGAGTACATTATTTCCGAGTGCAAAAAGGTTATTCCGGTCGTTCAAAAAGGAGTTTTTGGAGCGAAAATGGAAGTCAGGCTCTGTAATGACGGGCCATTCACAGTGATTCTTGAATCCTGATTCCGCTTCAAATTCGTGCGCATCTCCACTCCGTTCCGGCCAGAGCTTTGTCTCAGCTGTTGTTTTTGGGAGCGTTTTTTTCGCGGAGACGGACGACAGAGGCCGCGCTTCTCCGGCGGGCATCGTCCATTGCCGCATAATGTTTTTTCGTGGTGTTAACGTCTTTATGCCCAAGAACGTCGGCCACCAGATAAATATCGCCGGTTTCCCGGTAGAGAGAAGTGCCGTAAGTGCTCCGCAGTTTGTGCGGAGTAATTTTTTTGGTGGTTGTGACTTCGCGGGCATATTTTTTGACCATATTTTCAACGGCCTGGATACCGATTCGTTTGCGCTGGGTAGAATAGAAGAGGGCATTTTCGTGTCCGGCGACCGGCGTAATATTCTTCCTGTATTCCAGATATTTTAGAAGCGCTTCCTCGACTTCCTCTCCAAAATAAATCATCATTTCAGATCCGCCTTTACGGACAATGCGGATCCCGCCATTCTTGAAATCAATGTCCCCGACATCCAGACCTACGCACTCAGAGACACGGATACCTGTACCGAGAAGCAGCGTGACGATCGCAAGATCCCGGTATTTGGTTTTTTCGTAGTATACCTTTTTCTGACCGGTGAGAGCATTGCCGCAGTTTTCAATATAATCAAGGAGCTCGGCTGTCTCGTCGGCATCAAGACGTACAATTTCCTTATCGTGGAGTTTGGGCATGTCCACCAGAAGCGTCGGATTCGTCTGGATCATTTCCCGCTTATAATAATAAGAATAAAAACTGCGGAGTGCCGATATTTTCCGCTTCAGCCCGCGTTCCCCGTTGGTCTGAGGACGGGAGTCCTCGGCGGAATCGTAAACCTTCAGATATTCCATATATTCCTCGATATCGACCGCTTGAACCTGATCAAGCAGGTCGACCGTCAAATCAGACATTTGTCTGTTTTTCAGGGATGGATTTTCAGACAATAAAAAATGAAAGAAAATCCGTATGTCGTACGCATAGGAAATTCTTGTCTTAGCTGATGAAATCGGTTCAATGGCCCGAAAATAATCCCTCGCAAACGGAGGAAGCGTCTTCAGGATTTCGCGCAGCTTTAATGTATTTTGAATGGTCACCTGGTCGTGATAGCTGGAAGCGGCAGCTATAGCAGATGCAGGTGGTGTAGTTGCAGGTGTTTTGTTTTCCATTTTGTGTCCCTTATTTTATATGATTATTGAAATCGAATTGTAAAAAATTCCGGAAAAGAAGAAAGAGCAGCGAAAACGCCCTCTCCAGATCTATACGACAAACACATGTTTTTCAAATAGATGGGAAGGGACGCCCCCAAAAGACGTCCCAAATCCCTGAAAATTCAAAAATGAATTTATCTGACGGTCAATGTATAGTCGATCGTATAAATCGAATTTCCTTCTGCGTCAAAGTATGTGATTGAAAAAGTCGTCATCCCTGTTCCGCTGAGTGTCAAATTGAAATCAGGAGCCTCAGCCGAAAATTCTGTCACGTCGAAGGTCATGATCGCCGGATCTACATTTGAGACAGACGCGCTTACAGCGCCAAGTCCGGCATCCATCAGAATATGTCCGGTCACTGTGGAACCTGCGGTCAAAAACGGCGAGGTCTTGTCAAGAACAAGGCCGTCAGCCAAAGTGCTGATGCACCAGCTTTCCGGATCTGTCAGAGCTTCGGAATGAGCCGTCCCGTCTGCGGACGTCAGAATATCTTCTGTAAATGTCACATAGAAGGATTCATTTGCCTCCAGCGGTTTGTTCAGAGAAACAACCAGCTGATAACCGGTCTCCCAGCCGAATCGGCCAAGAAGTCCTGAACTGCTGATCGGTTCAACTCTGACACGGCTGGAATCACTCATGGAAACCGTGTCAAATTCGGAGCCGTCGAACGTTTTGCTGACGGTCAGGGAACCTGTCCCCGGCACATAATTTCCATTGGTAAAGCAGATGGAAAGTTCACTGATTCCGGCGGGCAGCGGCTCATAGTTCGTTTCGTCTGAGGTGACCTCGACAAAGTGCAGGTCTGTTAACGGAATGCTGACAAGCGGAGCTTCCGGGGCCTCTGTGACGGCCTCTCCTCCTGCGGAATCTTCCGGAATTCCCTCTTCTGCAGGCGCCGCGGTCTCAGCGGGAATTTCATTTCCGGTTCCCTGATCCTCCTCATTCCAGACATCCTCATTACTGCCCTCTTCGCCTGATGAGAACAGATCCGAGAACCAGCCGCCGTCTCCTTCGCCGGAATCCTCTCCCGGTTCTTCCGAAGGATTCGCCGGTTCCGCAGGGGTTCCCTCTCCGGATTCGTCATCCGGGGAGAACAGATCTGTGAACCAGTTTCCGGAATCGGAGTCATCTGCCGCTTCCTCATTTTCTTCCGGAAGTGTTCCCTGTCCGTCTTCTCCTGCCGGCGGATAAACATCCGTATCTGCGTCCGGAATTGTGTATCCGGAATCTTCTCCGTTCATGTCTGCGTCCGGATTCGGATTTTCCTCCGGATCCGTTCCATCGGAGAAGAGATCTCCAAGTCCCCATCCGTCATCCCCTGAATTTTCATCGGAATTCAGATTTTCATCTGCTTCCGGACTTGTGTACACGTCAGTTGCCGGAGGAATTTCAATACCATTGTCCGCCTGTGTCTCAGGAGCCGTGGTTTCCAGTGTATGGGCGTCTTCCGGGATCGCTTCTTTGTTGGTCGCGTCGATGAGGACGGAATCGCCGAGCGCAAAATCATCTGTGCCCATGAGAATACTGTCTTCCGCAAGCGTTTCAGGCTCTGTCTCAGGCTCCGGATTGACCGGATCCTCCGGCGTCGTGTCGATTGTTCCGGCACCTTCGATCTGTTGTCCGGCGCTCTGCGCTGAAAGCTCGTCCAGATTGTTTTCCACCCGCTCGAGCGTGTCTTTCATTTCCTCATAATCGTACTCCTGCTCCGCTATCTTTTCGAGGAGATCCGTGATAAGCGCACGGTCATCTTCCGAGAGCGCGACGTCCTGATCCTCCGCCACATCCTCCACAATATCCGTGATCTGCTGCTCATCGATAACCTTTCCCTGAATTACCTGGATCTTGGTTTCGTTTACAATATTGGCAGCCTGCTGTTGTCCGATGTTGTTCGCCACAGTGGTCGTTGTAACAAGTTCCTGCGTCGCAACTTCTTTTTTTGTGGAATCCAGAGGCGTTCCGACCGCGGACTCATACGCCATCAGAATGCCGGTGAGGGCCCCTGTTCCGGATACCTCAAAGGGGGCCGCCGCGAGCACTTCGCAGTTGACAACACCGGAGGTAGACAAAGTGGAGGCAATCATGTTGCTTGTTACCCATGTAAGATTTGCGGTCTTTACCTGAATGCCGCCGGATGTTGTGGGATTAACCAGAGCACAGCTGTATGTCCTTGTTCCGATCTGCTCCAGCGGGACATACGCTCCGAGATGATCCCTCTCATCCTGATTTGTGATTGTAAGTGTACGAAGATTCTGTCCTGCGATTCCAAAATAGCGCAGGACGGCGTTTTTCTGATCTTCCGACAGATTGGCGCCGAGTGTGACAACCTTCTCTCCGTCTGCAAAGACAACTGACGACGGTACTGCCGCCGCCATAAGGCAGACCGCACTCATCAAAACTGCCAGTAATTTACGTCTCATAATCTGACCTCTCTTTCCGTAAATATGCTTGTTTTATTTTCCCATTATAGCACTGTCTTTTCGATAATACAAGAAAACAAAACAGTCAGAATTATTAAAGGATTTCAAAGGAAAACATGTGTTTACTTTTCTGTGAGGGATATGCTATAATCCGCTCAGAGGAATCAGGCTGCAGGCGGTACGAATATACGAAGGAATGGAGGAATAGCATGTCAGAAAGCAGAATTACAAAGAAGCAGGAAGAAATTCTTGAATATATAAAAAATGAACTGCTGGAACGCGGATTTCCGCCGACAGTTCGTGAGATCTGTCAGGCCGTGAGTCTGAAGTCAACCTCGTCGGTGCATTCTCATCTCGAATCTCTTGAAAAGAACGGCTATATACGGAGGGATCCGACCAAGCCCCGTGCAATTGAGATTGTGGATGAATCTTTCCATATGTACCGGCGCGAAATGGCCAATATTCCGGTGATCGGCACTGTGGCCGCTGGGGAGCCTCTGCTTGCACAGCAGAATATTGAGAGTTATTTTCCGATACCCAGAGAGTTTATTCCGGATGAGAGTACCTTTATCCTCACGGTCAAAGGCGACAGTATGGTCAATGCGGGAATATTGAACGGCGACCGCGTTCTTGTCCGGCAGCAGCCGACGGCTGAGAATGGAGATATTGTTGTCGCTCTGATTGACGACAGCGCAACAGTCAAGACGTTTTATCGGGAGGATGGTTATTTCCGTCTTCAGCCTGAGAATGACACGATGGATCCCATTATTGTGAAAGAATTGAAAATTCTGGGGAAAGTGTTCGGTGTTTTCCGGTTCTTCTGAACGCGCCTGCGGGCAGGCTCTTTTCATTCCGTTTCCATACGAAGCAGAGCATGAATCCGGCAGCTGCGGTTTGCCAGTTCCGGAATGATTTCCGGACAGACCATGGAAATTTCTTTGTCCAGTCCATGGCTGACCGCGGCGTTCACCGGCAAGACATACAGGTATGTCCCGCGGTCACCGCTCACGCAAAATGTCCGGAAATCCCGGGGGATGCACCGCAAAATGCTCTGCGAAAACAATATATGCCTGTGATGCAGATACGCTTTCCTGCCTCATCTGTGCAAAAGATGAACCGGCCTACTCTTCCTCCCCCGGTTTTACCTCAAAACGGTTCTGCAGTCCGTCGAGCAGAGGCTTTGGCATAACAATATGAAACCCCGCGGGGTTCAGCAGGAATCCTTTGGAATCCTTGATCAGGAGCTTTGAAAGATTGCCGAACGGCATCGCCAGCGCTTTGAACTTGTTATTTTTATTGAATTTTCCAAGCTCCATCGGATCAGTGAACAGCGGCTGAAGGATATCGCCGTTCTTGTTTTTCAGGATCGGCAGCCTGTACTTTTTGTTCTTCAGCTTTTCCATGTCGCTCTCCGGGCCGTCCAGAAGTTCGATTGGAAGAATATAGCGGGCCTTCAGAAGATTTGCGGAAAGTTCTTCTTCCAGGTCTGCAAGCTGGGTCTTCTCCTCGTTTGGAACCGGCCTTGCCGCCTCCTGCATGAAATAAAGACCTGTGAGCTGCAGTTCAGGATTGGAGACCGGCTGTTTTTCTTTCGGGAGTCTGGAAAAATCAGGGCGTCTGACCAGATCGGTCAGCTCCAGGGACTGTTTTCCGCCTTCGCTTGTGAAAACCAGCTCATTCACACCGATATTGAACAGCATGGAAAAGAATGCAAGGAAATTTTTATTCTCATATTTGATCCCCTTGAGCAGAAGCTTCTTTTCTGTGTAAGGTTTTGCGAATTCCTGAAGCTGTGATTCCGTGTCAAACAGGAATACCTGGTCATTGAAGGATTCCGGATCACAGACAACCAGGGGCATATTCGTAAAAGCGCAGTATGCAACGATCATTGATTTCTTTTTCTGGATACTTTTGGCTAAAAATCTTTTATCTACTGCCATAATCTTCTCCTGTTTTTATTTGATGCCTGATCTTGGTTCTTTTCGTTTCTATAATTCCTCAGCTGTAATGCTTTTTCCGTCTCTCCAGATACGCTCAAGATCGTAGAACAGACGGTTCTCAGAGTCAAATACATGGACGATCAGATCTCCGAAATCCATGAGAATCCAGTTTGCCGTACTGTATCCTTCTGTCTGACGCACCGGATAACCAGCCTTGTGAAGAACCTCTTCCACATTGTCGGCCATCGCCTGGATCTGATTGCGGTTGGAGCCCGAGGCTATGATGAAATAATCGGCGAGCACGGAAACCTCTTCAATATTGATGATCTTGATATCCTGCGCTTTCTTGTCGGCGAGCGCTTCATATGCCAGCTTTGCCATTTCTCTGGAATTTTTTCCTGCCATGTATGATTAGTCCTCCTTTTCCCTGATAATTCTTTTATAGTAATTATACGCCTCAATCGTGCGTTTATCAAGACTGGCGCTGTTTTTCAGATAATGCAGCGTATCCCGCAGCGTTACATAGACGGCCATATCAAGGTCTTCGAAAGCCAGGCGGCGTACTTCGGGGAGATTGGAAGCCTTACAGCGCATCGGTTCTATAAAATCCGCAATATAGATAATCTTGTCCAGAAGCGACATGCCGGGCCTTCCTGTCGTATGCCAGGTAATTGCGCTTAAAATTTCCTGGTCGGTTATATCATATTTGTCTTTTGCGATGCTCGCTCCAAGCGGTGCATGAAGAAGATACGGGGCGTCCTTTTCTGTCTCGGAGATATGAATATGATACTGCTCACAGAGCTTAAGCTTTTTGTGGTTGGGAATGCATTTTGCGCAGTCGTGCAGCAGCCCTGCCACCATTGCTTTTTCCATATCGGCTCCATGGCACATTGCGAGCGAGGCTGCCGTGTACATGACGCCGATCGTGTGCCAGTAACGGTCCTCATCAATATACTTCCGAAGTTTTTTCTGCATTTTTAAGATATTGTAGCCGCTCATACCCCATTCATCCTTTACTGTTATTCTGGTATAACCCTGTTTTCCGGATATAATCGTAGACCGTATCCGGAAGATAATAGCGGATCGATTCCCCTGCGCGCCGCATCTGCCGCAGACGGCTTGAGGAGATATCCAGATCCGGCGTGTGAAGCTTTTCAATCCGCGCTCCATAGGTTCTGCGGAGGAAATCCATGCGGTCCCGCATCTGCTCCTGGTTCATCTGGTCCCGCACCGCGGCAAGCAGCACACAGTACCGGCAGATTTCATCGGGGCCTCTCCAATGGTCAAAGGACATCAGAGAATCCCCGCCGATGATAAAATAATATTCTGTATCGCCGTGAGTCTCATGCAGCCTGCGGAGTGTATCTTTCGTATAACTGCAGCCGCGGCGGTGAAGCTCCTCCGTATCCAGTTCAAAATGCGGATTGTTCACGATCGCGAGACGCACCATCTCCTGACGGTCTCTGACGGAAGCTCCGACGCTGCTCTCCCGCTTGTGCGGCGGATTGCCGTTCGGCAGAAACAGTACCTTGTCCAGGTGGAACTGTTCATAGGCACATTCCGCCAGTATCAGATGTCCGTTGTGAATGGGATCAAACGTACCTCCCATGATTCCTACGCGCTTTGTTTTTTCTGTATCCATTTTCCGCGCCAGACCTCCCGCTGTTTCCGGAGTATTTGCCTCCCGCCTGCGGCTGTATACCGGCCAGATGCCCGCGCCTGCACGGATAATCTGACGGCAGCCGCAGGATTACCTGGTTTTCATCTGCTTGTTCGCTTTGGGAAGCTCAATCTTCTTTTTGTTGTCCTTCCCTTCTTTGTAGAGAACGATTTTTTTGCCGATCACCTGGACGACCTGGGAATGCGTACGCTCAGATACGATCTGCGCCAGTTCGTTCGGATCGTCCATGCAATTCTGGAGCACACTGATTTTAATCAGTTCGCGCGCCTCAAGCGCTTCCGCTATGGCGGCGGTGTTCTCCGGAGTCAGGCTCGCTTTTCCAATCTGAAAAACGGGCGTAAGATTCATTGCAAGGCTTTTCAGATAAGCTCTCTGCTTGCTTGTCATAGGCATCTCCTTATTTATTTATAATAGTCAAACTGCAGTCCATAGATGCGGACCGTGTCTCCTTCCTCGATCCCAAGCGCTTCAAGCTGGTCAAGAATTCCGTTGTCCCTGAGAAATTCCTGGAAGAAACGGAACCCTTTCTCTGACTCAAGATTTGTGTAGCCAAGCATCTTCTCGATGCGGGGACCTTCGACAAGAAACGTATGTTCTTCTTCTTTTGAACGCTCCACAGTAAACGGAAGATTTTCACTGACCAGATGAAGTTCCGGATCATATTCCTGCTCAAAGACGGTAACCTCCTGCGGAAGAGTCTCAAGCAGGGACTGCACATGGTAAAGAAGTTCTTTTACGCCTTTTCCTGTGACCGCCGAGATTGGAAAAACAGGAATACCCGCTGGTTCAAATTCCTTTTTCAGACGCTGTACGGGATCTTCGGTTCCCTCTTCCACATAGAGCGCGTCGATCTTGTTCGCCGCGATGACCTGTGGTTTTCCAGGAAGCTTGTCGCTGTATGCCGCAAGTTCCGCATTGATCTTTTTAATATCTTCCACGGGATCCCGGCCTTCTACAGAGGCGGCATCCACAATGTGGATCATAACCTTGGTACGCTCGATATGCCGCAGAAATTCATGGCCAAGTCCTACGCCTTCGGAAGCGCCTTCGATCAGCCCAGGGATATCCGCGATCACAAAGCCGCCTCCGTCCAGGTCGACGACGCCAAGATTTGGAGAGAGCGTCGTAAAATGGTAGTTGGCGATCTTTGGCCGCGCATTTGTCACCCGGGAAAGGAAGGTCGATTTTCCGACATTGGGGAAGCCGACGAGTCCCACGTCCGCGATCACCTTCAGTTCAAGAATGACCTCAAGCTCTTTTGCGTCTTTTCCGGGCTGGGCATACTTGGGCGCCTGCATCGTGGATGTTGCGTAATGCATATTGCCGTTGCCGCCCCTGCCGCCTCTGAGAATCGTCTGCCTTGTATTTTCTCCGGACATATCGGCAATGACCTGTCCGCTCTGCGCCTCCTTGATGACGGTTCCCGGCGGTACCTTGAGAATGATGTCCTTTCCATCTGCTCCATGGCAGCGGCGTTTGCCGCCTGGTTCCCCGTCTGTCGCGGAAAATTTTCTTCTGTACCGGAAATCAGCGAGGGTATTCAGTCCTGTGTCCACCTCAAAAATGACGTCTCCTCCTTTTCCGCCGTCTCCGCCATCCGGCCCGCCGTCCGGAACAAACAGCTCGCGCCGGAAACTGACATGTCCGTCTCCGCCCTTTCCCGAGCGGAGGATAATCCTTGCTCTGTCTGCAAACATAAACTCACCCCGCAATCCTGAAAACAGAAAGGCTTCAAACCATATGATTGATTTGAAGCCGCATGTAATCTTTATTCTGCTGCAACCGGAATGACAGAAACCTGTTTCTTGTCTCTTCCCAGTCTTCCGAATCTGACAACGCCGTCCACCTTGGCAAACAGAGTATCGTCACCGCCGCGTCCAACATTCACACCCGGGTGAATCTTTGTACCGCGCTGTCTGTAAAGAATGTTGCCGGCTTTTACAAACTGTCCGTCCGCTCTCTTGGCACCCAGTCTCTTGGACTCGGAATCACGTCCGTTCTTCGTGGAACCAACACCCTTTTTATGAGCGAACAACTGAAGGTTCATTTTTAACATAGCTACACCTCCTGGGATGTTAAGTATTCGATTTTGATGATTACTGCCTGATGCTCACGGAGATGTATTCTTCCCCGTAGGCATCCTGAATATTCTGAATGCCTAGAACCAGACTGTCAAGCAGCAGACTGCAGGCGGCGGAAGGCCTGTCCGTCAGTGTAAACTTCAGATAACCTCCGTCCTCGCGCTGCTCCACGTCGAAACCGTCCTCGGTAAACGCCTCGACGGAATTCACCGCATTGACCGCGAGCGCGGAAACGGCAGAACAGATAATATCATATCCTTCCTCTGCGTAACCGGCATGCCCCTCAAGGACAAAACCACGGTACTGTCCGTCCGGTCTGGAAACTGATAACCGTATCATCGCAATTAACCGTTGATCTTTTCAATCTTGACCTGCGTGTACTGCTGTCTGTGGCCGTTCTTCTTGTGGTATCCGGTCTTTCTCTTGTACTTGTAAACAATAACCTTTTTCGCCTTTGCGTTCTTGACTACGGTAGCTGTAACGGTAGCGTCCGCTACGTCCGCGCCAACCTTCAGACCGTCATTGCTCACTGCAAGCACCTGATCAAAGGTAACGACCTCTCCGGCCTCTACACCAAGCTTTTCCACATTAATGATATCGCCCTCGGCTACTTTGTACTGTTTACCACCTGTTGCAATAATTGCGTACATATGGCACCTCCTGTCTATCATTACTCGCCAGATACGGCGGCCGTCCGGACCACGGCAAAACTGCCGTCCGCATGACACTTAAGCCTCTCTGTGCGGCATACTTCGTTATCATAACACATTCGAAAAAAGACGTCAATCGAAAAGTTAATTTTTTTATTTCCGGTGTTTTCAGTTTGCCGCTGCTCTTTTTCCGGCCTGCACAGCCTCCGCCAGCGTCCGCTCTTTTTTCTGGCGTGTGATCTCCACGAGCGAGAGCTTTGTCATATCGACCAGTACGGTCCGTATGGGATCCCGGCGCAGCTCCGCATCGAGGACGGAAAGCAGTTCGTCCGTGGACTCCTTTGCTTCCATATTGATGAAATCGATGAGGATGATCCCGCTCAGATTGCGGAGCCGGATCTGACGCGCGGATTCAAGCGCCGCCTCCTTGTTGATTTTGAGGAAAGTTGCTTCCCGCTTTTTGCCGCCTTCGTATTTTCCCGTGTTGACGTCGATGACCGTGAGCGCTTCCGTCGGCTGTATGACGAGATATCCGCCTGAGTTCAGCCATACTTTCTCCGAGAGCGCCTGTGAGAGCTGATGTTCAAGCGAATACAGTTTGGATATCGGCAGAAGATGATCTTTATAAAAAATCAGTTTTCCGATATCCTCCGGCTGGTTTTCCAGGAGGTATGCGTGTATGTCTTCATAGAGAACTTTGTCATCTGTGATGATCTGTTCAGCCTCTGACTTGTACAGGTTCAGCAGACGCGACAGGTAGGACGGCGGCATCGCGTACAGACAGGAAAAACAGGTGCGGTACTTTGCGTGATCCATCAGCAGCTGAAATCTGTTCTGCAGACGGCGGATATCCTGGAGGAGTACTTCTTCTTCCATCCCGCCAGCATTTGTGCGGAGCAGCCAGCCGTAGGGACGGGAAGCGGGATTTTCCGCCATCCCGGTGCCGGAGGCAGGTTCCGGAGTACCGGCTTTGAGTGTCTCTGCTTTTGGAATGCAGACTCTGTTTTGAAAATTCTTCCCCTCATCATAAATGGATGGCGTGGATACTGCCGTGCAGAAAGTATCTTTCAGTTTGTCTTCCTCAGAAAAATACGGGGACGTTAATGCAAGCAGCCGTTCTCTTTCCGCCCGCGGCAGCTTTGAGGAAACGCCGATCTGCTTTTTTCCTGTCGTCAGAAGGACGTATTTTCCATGTAAAGTCAGATTCGTCGTGAGCGCCGGCGCCTTGGATTTCTGCGCTTCGCGGGATATCTGCACCAGCAGCTCATCTCCGGCCTGCGGCCCGGGGGCTTTCCCCTTTTTTGTATAGACAGGATCCTTCATGTCTGAGAGCTGCAGATAGCAGATCACGTTCGGGGAGATTTCGACAAAAGCCGCATCAATATTTTTTGCGATATTTTTGATCTTTCCTATATAAATGTTTCCAAGTCCGCTGTCGGCATATTCTTCGTCGCAGTGGATCTCAACAGCTTTCTGGTCGTGCAGCAGAAATGAAAAAATACATCCATTCATGCGCGTAATCACATATTTCTTCTGAATTTTGTTTAACTGGCTGTTCTGTGAAGTCATATGTATGCAGTCCCCTCCTGTACAATTATTGCCTGACAGAATTTTATTCCCGCGGGCAATGAGCCGGACATCAAGGCACGCTTCTGATAAGTGCGGCGCGTCAGGCTCGGCAGATTTGGCAGCGCTCTTTGCAGAACACGGCAGGTATTGACCGAAATGAAGTAAAAATGCCGCAAAGTGATGTTCAGCCGGGCGGAATTTCCTGTCCAAGTTCCCCGAGCGGAACCAGCCTGCGCTTTTTTTCATTTCCGATGTTTGCATAGACCTCACATCTGTGAATCTCGTACGCGAAGCTCTTCGGTTCGGCGCCGATGGAATGCAGGTATGCGTCCATCACAAGCTCCGGCTTCAGGTTGGCGGCGCTGCCGGCGGCGAGCTTCATGAATACGGTTCCGGCATTGACCGACATCTCATAGATCATCGGACGGATATCAACTTCCTTTTCTGATTTTTTTGTTTTCTTCAAAACCATGATTTCCTTCTGCGCATAAAAATGTGAGATTCCGGACTGCCAGTCTCCGGCGGGCGCATATCCTTTGCGGAAACGCAGTTCATAATCGGCGGCGGCGACAAGCGTCATTGCCTTGCTCGCCTTGTCTTCCGGAATCTGCCAGAAACCGGTGACGGTGATCCCCTCGACATTGACCCGGTTCAGCGCGTCAATGGCCGTCTGACTGGAAGACGGCGGAGTGCCAAGCTCAATATCCATATATTCCGCATCGCTTGTCAGCCCTACGCCGAGCGGCGCGGCAAACGACATGATCATATGCGGGCTTAACCCTTCTGTAAAAGCGACATCCAGTCCGGAACGGCGGATTGTCTTCTGGAAATACCGCATGATGTCGAGATGTCCGATGAATTTCATGTATCCGGTTTTGGAAAATTTAACCCTTGCTTTCAACGCAGACACCTCCTTTAAAACGCGCCGCCCCGCAGCCGGAACATTTCTCGCGGCAGTTCGGCGTCACGATTCCCTGTTTTGCCTTTTTCCACTCAGAGAGCAGGAATTTCCGGGTCACCCCGATATCGATGAAGTCCCACGGGAAAATCTCATCTTCCGCCATCTCCCGCTGTGTGTAAAAGTCCATGTCGATTCCCGTATGTTCAAACGCGGCGAGCCAGCGGTCATAATCCCAGAATTCTGTCCACGCGTCGTAGAGCGCGCCGTTTTTGTATGCTTCGAGGATCACATCGGCAATTCTGCGGTCGCCGCGCGCAAAAATTCCTTCGAGAAGCGTCACGTCGGCCTGATGCCAGTTGTAGCGGATACTCTTCTGATTTTTCATGGCCTTGATCTCGTGATTGACCGTCTTCGCGAATCCAAGATAATCCCCCGGCTGATACATTCTTGCCCACTGGAACGGGGTGAACGGCTTTGGCACAAAGAAGGAAGTGCTGACATTGATCTGACACTTGCCGTTTCGCTGCTCCTTCGGGATTTCGTAATACTTCTCAGCGATCCGTTCCGCAAGATGAGCGATTTCCCTGCGGTCCTCTTCCTCCTCAAGCGGCAGGCCAAGCATAAAATACAGCTTGACTTTGTTCCAGCCGCCGTGGAACGCCTGGTCGGCGCCGGAGAGGATTACTTCTTCCGTCAGTCCCTTGTTGATTACATCGCGCAGTCTCTGGGAACCGGCCTCCGGCGCGAACGTCAGACTGCTTTTCCGCACATCCTGCACCTTGCCCATAACGTCGAGTGAAAACGCGTCAATTCTCAGCGACGGCAGAGAAATATTGATATTATTATTTCCGAACTCATCAATCAGGAAATTCACGATCCCGCCCAGATCAGAGTAATCGCTTGAGCTGAGTGAACTCAGGGAAATTTCCTCATGTCCGGTGCTTTTCAGCATTTTGTAGGCGTGCTCTTTCAGGCAGTCAAGGCTTCGCTCTCTTGTCGGACGATAGATCATCCCGGCCTGACAGAAACGGCACCCGCGGATACAGCCGCGCTGAATCTCGAGCACTACGCGGTCCTGCGTCACTTTGATATAAGGAACGACCGGCGCTTCCGGGTAAGGAGCATTTGTCATATCAGACACCACCTGCCGCTGAACGACTGCCGGAACATCCTCACAGACCGGATGGAAGGAAGCAATCGTTCCATCTTCTTTATAACTGACCTGATACAGAGACGGGACGTAGATTCCCGGAAGCTGCACGGCCCTGCGGAGAAATTCCTGTCTTGAAATGCCTTCTGCGCGGCACTCTTTATACAGATTAAACAGGGCGTCATAGATCACTTCGCCCTCCCCAATATAGAACATGTCAAAAAACGGTGCGATCGGTTCCGGATTATAAGCGCACGGGCCGCCTCCGATCACAAGCGGATACTCCCAGTCCTCTCCTCTCTCCTCCGCCAGCAGAGGGATCTGTGAGAGGTCGAGGATCTGAAGGACATTTGTGTAGCACATCTCATACTGGAGCGTAATTCCCAGAAAATCAAAATCCTTTACCGGATCCTGCGACTCCAGCGCAAAAAGCGGGATGCTCCGCTCCCTCATAATTTTATCCAGATCTACCCACGGCGAGTAGACGCGCTCACACCAGACATCCTCCCTGCGGTTGAACATATCGTACAGGATCTGGATGCCCAGATGAGACATGCCAATTTCATAGACGTCCGGGAAACAGATCGCGAACCGGATTGACACTGTTTTTTTGTCTTTTGTGACCGAGTTTACCTCCCCGCCGATATAGCGGGCAGGCTTGTCGATACTGAGTAAAATTTTGTCATTTAATGCAAGTTTTCTCAATTATCTAACCCCTTTTTTGTTTAGTTGTAACAAAATTTTGACCATATTTTGCATTTCCAGTGCATGCCGGAAACTACCCGAGAAAACAGTTTTTTTGTTGTAATCTCATAGGTGAAATTTTGCCCCAAAATGGCCCAAAATCGGGCTTTGGTGAACATTTTATTTTTCCGGGACAAAATAACACGGCTGATTATTGCATAACACTGAATAATTATTCATGGTTTTAATCTGGTTTTTTCAGCAGTTTTTTGACATAATCGTTGTACGCGTCACGAGGACATATTCCGACAGCCTTATTACCTGGCAGGACTTCCTTTATGAAGCTGTTGATCACGGAAAAATCGATATAGTCGTTCTTTTTTTCGATGTACACCTCTTCCGTTAACTGCTCCGTACTGTGCCCCAAGGCAACCGAGATTGCCTTTAAGGAGACGCTGTTGTTTTTCAGGATTGTTGCATAAATATGCCTTATGTCATGCCACCGGAAAGCGGATACACTACAGTGATTGAGCAGTTCCCGGAAGCCATCTCTGAACGAGGAACGGTGGAATGCGATGCCGGATTTTTTGCAGCATATGTATCCATTGTCCTGGAAATCTTCCGATGCCTTCAGCCTTTCATACCTGGCCCTGGCGAGGATGATCTCATCTATAAGGAAGTCCGGGGCAGGTATTTCCCTTACCCCGTTTATGGACTTTGTCCTTAATTCCTGGATGTAGCCAACCCCGTCATATATCCCCGTATTGTCGATATTCCTGCCAATCTGTCTTTCGATATAGATCCGGTGGTTTGTGAAATCGACATCTTCATATTTTAACCCAAGTGTTTCTGATATACGCGTTCCAATGGAGAAAGAGATCAGGAGCGGGAGGAACATCTGGGGGTATCTTTCCTTGCATGCAAGGAGCAGTTTGCAGATTTGCCCGACAGATGGCATCTCAAATAAACATTTTCTTTCTTAGTATAATCTTCCATAGCATAGCCTCCGCAAGGCCTGCTATCATCCCAGTAAGCACTTTACCATATTCTAAAAAATTCATCAATACCAAAAGAAGCGAAATCTTTGCACGGGCAGCAGCAATGTATAGAGGTACTGGAACACATTCAGGCGGTTTGCTTTTGCCGTCTCCACAAGGCTGTAGATGACCGCGCCTGATTTCGCCCCGTTTACACTGTTGTGGAACAGGAAGTTCCTGCGGCCTGTTCCGTAGGATTTCGCGCACCGTTCCGCACGGTTGTTTGAAATCTCACATTGTTGTGACTGACTGATCCCCGTGTCCTCTAGCCTGGAAGATTTGCTTGCCCGGTTGCAGCGGGAAGGATATGAAATCAAGTGGGAAAAGTATATCTCCGCCAGAGCGCCGAACCAGGAGAGGTTCGCCCGGTTCAACATATGGGGATGTGGATTCCTCCTGTGCGGGAGGAAGAAGCTCATACGCTTCCCTGCGTAGTTTGCGCTGCCAGTAATAATAGGATTTTTCAGAGATTCCGTTTTGTACCAGCCACTGCTTCCGGGTCTGTTCGGCCAGCCGTGCCTGGCACTGGCTGATGACCGATCTCCAGCTGGCTGCGCGGATTTCATGGGTCATTTTATCCATAATAACATCGCTCCTTTAGAAAACTAATAGTTTTTTGAGTTTTCTAGTTGTCCAGATGGTAACCTCTTAAATGCAACTGACTGACTAATTTCATCCATACGGAGTAAATTGAGTATCTTTATTACCTCGTATGAGCACCGGTAATTATCAGTTTTTGGGATAGATTTGAGCGTTAAATCTTTTACATATTCTTCAACATCGCCAACACCATCCTCATAAATAGATTGCATACTGTCACCAAACAACGCAATGGTAATCCCATATGCAGCAGGGCCTCCTTCAGTACCATCCTTCCGCTGACCGCTTTCAGATCCACGTAAATCTCTTTATACTCCGGAAAGTAGATGGAGAAAACCATCTGGCGATCCGGTTCTTGATCCTTGTAAGCTCTTCCTGCGTCTGGAAGCGCAGGTTCGACAGACTCCTGATCTCTGCATGGATACCGGCGGGTATATAAGGGTACGAGAACCGCCCCTCATTGACAAGCGCAGCGATCGTCTTTGGATCCTTCCGGTCATTTTTAT
>CANQAR010000009.1 GCA_947588845.1 uncultured Lachnospiraceae bacterium | reverse complement strand
TGCAGTTTTAAAGATTCCTCCGCGTAGTTCATACAATTTTCCTCCTTAATACGTTAATAATTTTGTACTGATGCAGATTCGGAAACAGGAACGCTTTTCTGACATTCTCTATTCCATTACCGTACTTTGACTCATCTAATGATTTGCCGAAAACGGCTGTTTTTTGTTCTGTCCACACTATACTGTATTCTCTGCGCAAAGAAAATCTTATGTAAGTATTCGTATCCTTTTGTAAGTAAAGTAAGTAAAATAGAAACGGGAAAAACCCGTGATGCGGATTCCTCCCGTTTTATACTTTCTTTTTTCGATACCGGATCGACGGCCTGCCACCGGTTGTATAATCAATCTGACTGATAATCTCCTGTGTCTCCAGCATATAATTGACATACCGCCGCACAGTGATGCGCGACAGATGAACCTGACGGGCGATCTCCTCACTTGACAAAAATTCCTCACTGTGTCCGGCAAGGAACTCACGTATCATTTCAAGTGTTTTTGGCTGAAGCCCCTTTTCCAGAGGATTTTGCGCCGGATTCCTCCTTAAATCCGCTCGGAACAGGCGGTCGATGTCCTCCTGGCTGAGCTTCCCGTCATTTTCAAGCGCTTTCCTTATTTTCAAAAACTTATCAACCGCCTGCCAGAAACGCTCATAAGTAAATGGCTTGACAAGATAATCAATCACCCCCTGCCTCATGACCTCGGAGAGCTCCCGCGCGTTGTTCGCGGCCGTGATCATGATAAAATCCAGATGAATCTGCTGTTCGTGACAGCTGCGGATAAAAGTAAGGCCGTCCATCACCGGCATATAATAATCTACGATCGCAAGGTCCGCCGGATGCTTTTTCAGATGCTTCAGCGCATCCTGTCCGTTTCGGAAAGCTCCTGCGATCTGCAGCGCTGGATTGGCCTGCAGATACTGCCTGTTGATGGAGGAAACCATAGGGTCATCCTCGACAATAATTACCTGATACATAATTACCTCCAGAAGCGCGTCCGGCGCCTCGTAATTCACCAAATCCATGCAGTCCATACAGAAATGTTTTATTCAAGACCCGGCCGCAAGTCTTGCGTGCGGGCTTCGGATCTGATTCGCAGCACAAAATATTTCTGCCGGACTCACAGAACAATTTCATCTGCTTTTTTGTCCGTGCGAAAGAACGACCGAAAGATTTCAATCGCTTCTCTCACAGGCAAGGTGATCCTGGCCGTTTCTTGTCAGACCGGAAGAATAATCTCAATGGAAGTGCCGACCCCGGGCTCCGTATCGATATGAAAAGTTCCCTCATACCGGTCGACGATCTCCTTCATCAGCGCAAATCCCGTACCATGTCCTTCTCCTTTGGTCGTCGTGTGGCGGTCATAGATCGAAAACAAAATTTCCTCCGGAATGCCGCCTCCCGTGTCGTCACAGGTGATGATCGTGTGCGCCTCCTCTGAATAAATCCCCAGCTCGATGGATTTGACCGGATAATCCGCACTGTTCAGCTCATCCATCGCGTTCTCGACAAGATTTCCGACAAGCGTGATATAACAGTCGGCAGGGAGATGAGTCTCCTTGGAAAAGAAATAACTGTCCTTTTTCAGAGAAAAAGAAATGCCGAGCTCATTCGCGCGGATCAGCTTCCCGATCAGAAGCGCGGCCAGCGTGGAGATTGGTACTCTGTGGGAAATATCGCTGACCGCCTCCCCGGAAACCAGACTGGTCTGCAGAATATAATGCTTCGCCTTTTCTGTCTCATTGATTTCCAGAAGGCCGAGAATAATGTGAAGTTTGTTCATAAACTCATGGTTGAACGCGCGCAGCGTATCCACCATATAGTTCGCTCCGGTCAGTTCCTCCGCGAGCTTTGTCACTTCCGTCCTGTCGCGGAAAATCGAGACAGCTCCAATGATCTGATCCTTCTGGCGGATCGGAATCCGGGACGAAATTACATTTTTCTGATAAATGCTGAAACTGATATTATATTCCGCCTTCCCGGTCCGCACGGTTTCCGGAAGTCTTGTCTCCGGAAAAATCTGTTTCAGCGGTCTCCCCTCCGGGATCTCATCCGGATCCATATTCAGCATTCTCCTCGCGGACTGGTTCATTAAAATGACGTTTCCCTGCGTGTTGACCGCAAAAATTCCTTCCTCCAGTGCGTCGAGCACTTCCCTGCGTTCAATATAAAGGTTGAGGAATTCCTCTGGAGCAAAACCCATCAGCAGCTTTTTCAGGCGGAGCATCCACACATAGGAGAACAGGCAGCCGACAGGAATCATCACCGCAAGAAGAAGCAAAAATGTGCCAATAATCCTGTTGCGCACCACAATCAGATGGGAAGTAAGTACAGACGCAATAACAAAGCCGACAATCGTCCCTTTCTCATCCGTCACCGCGTGGAATGCCCGTCTCTGCATGCCGAGCGTCCCGACCGCCTCGGAAATATACGGATCGGCTCCCGCAAGAATCGGCGCCTCATCATTGCCGACAAAATGCTGCCCGACCCTCTCCTTTTCGTTATGGAAATACCGGATGCCGTTCACATCGCAGACGACCAGCACGTCCACCTGCTCAAACGACTCGATCAGCAGCCGGAGCTCCTGGTCCAGTTCCGGACTCGGCGCGCCGTCAGACAGATCATGGCGGACGACCTCAAGATTTGCGGTCAGAAATGCCAGATCCCGGATCGTTGTGTCAAGATCCTGCTGTTTGATGGAAATCGCAAAATAAAGGCTGGCGGCTCCGGTCACAAGAACAGTCAAAAGGACGAGGAGCGCGCTGTTCATGTACATCTTCTGGAATGCGGTTAATCTGCTTTTTCTGTTCTTCATCCGTCGGACTCCTTTTTTCTATCGTCAACATCCCTTCTGCAGGCATGCAGCAATCCCCTGCTTCCGGAAATAACCACACAGAAAATCATAATCACTACCCGTTTATTTTAATATACAGAAAAATAAATAACAACGAAAATCCATGAACTATACTTACAAAAGGTTATGCGTGCGGAAATTGTATTGTACATCTTACGATATTATGTTATCGTATTTCCATCAGATTTCCATTCACTGCCCACACCGGGAACTTCGGACTTTTCCGAATTCTCCCGCAGCGGCGAAGCATATCATGATGCCACGGATTTCTTCACCCTTCGTTATCTTCGCTCTGCTGCGGGTCTTCACTCCGTTTCAGTCGGTTCTGAACGAGTGCCACTGACTCACAGCGCCCCGAAATCCTGAAACACAGAAGGCAATATGACTCTTCTGCCGCGGAAATTAAAAAACAGGAGGATGCCATATGCACGCGATTGAAAAAATTCTTGCAAAAAACAGCGGACGCGATAAAGTGACCGCAAGCGAGATCGTCACCGCGAAGGTGGATTTCGCGGAAATTAACGACCTGTATCTGCAGACCGTCTACTCTTTCTATGAGATGGGCGGCGAAAAGGTCTGGGATCATGAGAGAGCCGCGTTTGTGTTTGACCATTACGCCCCGGCTCCGGATATCAAGAGCGCCGCAAACCACGGCGAGATGAGAGAATTTGCACGGAAGAATCATCTGAAATTTCACTTTGATACCAACTGCGGCGTCTGCCACCAGGTCATGGCGGAAGCCGGCGTAATCTATCCCGGCATGATTGTGGTTGCCACGGACAGCCACACCACCACGCACGGAGCGTTCGGCGCCATGGGGACCGGCTGCGGTGCCACAGACATGGCGACAATCCTGATGACCGGCGAACTGTGGTTCCGGGTTCCTGAGATCATCGAGGTTCGTCTGGAAGGCCGTCCTCCAAAGGGCGTCTACCCGAAAGATGTAATCCTCAGCGTCCTCGGAAAAATCAAGGCCGACGGCGCCGTCTACAAAGCCATCGATTTTACCGGAAGCTACGTGGATTCCCTGAACGTAGCGGGCCGGATGGTCATCTGCAACATGGCTGTGGAGATGGGCGCAAAGACAGCTTACATGCAGCCAAACGAGGACGTTCTTGCCTACGTTTCCAGCCGCGCTGTTCGTCCTTTTGAAGTCCAGTATACGGATCCGGATTTCCAGTATGAAGAATGTTATGTATTCGACGTATCAAAGCTGGAGCCTCAGCTGGCCTGTCCGCACAGCGTGGACAACGTGGATACCCTCTCCAGCGTTATCTCCAAAGGCGAAATCGCACTGAACCAGGGCTACATCGGGAGCTGCACCGGCGGCCGGGAGGAAGATATCGCGGTTGCCGCCAAAATTCTGCGCGGCAGACATATTCCGGAATATACCCGGCTGATTGTCGTCCCTGCTTCCTCGGAGGTCATGCTCGCCTGCATGGAAAAGGGCTACATACAGGATCTGATGGCGGCCGGCGCCACGATCACTTCCCCCGGATGCGGGGCCTGCCTCGGCGCGCACGAAGGGATCCTTGCTCCCGGCGAGGTCTGCATCAGCAGCACCAACCGGAATTTCCCCGGACGCATGGGCTCCACCCAGGCGCAGATCTATCTGGCAAGCCCGGCGACCGTGGCGGCCAGTATTTTAAACGGCCGGATTACCGATCCCAGAAACTGCCTATAGATGTCAAATGCCCGGAACATTCCGCCCGGGCACCAGACAAAACACCGGAAATTCGTGTTAGCGAACGCCGTGGTCAACCATGGAATGAACAAAGAGAATTCCATGGTCCGCGCCTCAGACCTCGGGATTTCCGCACAAAATGTGCGGAAATCACCTTGAGCTCAGTGAGGGGACAGTAACTCTTATGGCATTTTTCCAAATCATCATATACAGGAGGAGTTTGATGAATACAGAGATCACAGGCAAAATTATTGTTGTAGGAAATAATATCGACACGGACCAGATCTATCCGGGTCGTTTTCTGGCGCTCACCGATCCGAAGGAAATCGGAAGCCACTGCCTCTGCGGTGTAGATGAATCCATCGCTTCCACCTTTCCACAGGGAGGAATCGTGGTAGCCGGAACCAATTTCGGCTGCGGTTCCAGCCGCGAGCACGCCCCCATCGCGCTGCTGAACATGGGAGCTGCCGCGGTGATCGCGGATTCCTTCGCCCGGATTTTCTTCCGCAACGCAATCAATCTGGGACTTCCGCTGATCACCTGCCGCGGAATCAGCAGGGAAGTGGAGGCAGGACAGACGCTGACGATCGACATCGAAAAGGGCACCGTCACTGTCCTTGAGACAGAAAAGGTCTATCCCTGCGACCGGCTGGGCGACCAGGCCATGAAGATCCTTGAGGCCGGAGGAATCAAGCCGATGATGCGGGCGCGGTTCGGGAAAAAGACGGAATAGACACGACATGATTTTTTAAGGAGGACCGGCAGGTCTTCCTTTTTTATCACCCTATAACTTTTTTTTAGTTTACAGGATGATTTCAAAATGATACAATGCTTTGTTGCAGGAAATTGATGGGAAAAGAAGGTATCCATAATGAAAGAAAAATTTTTGCGCGCGCTCGGTCTCTACGCTTATTTCTTCCGGATCGGCTGGTTTACGTTCGGCGGCGGCTGGAGCATCGTGGCGCAGATGCAGACGGATTTTGTGGAAAAAGATCACACGATCGACAATCAGGAGCTGCTGGACATTGTCAGTGTCGGGCGCAGCCTGCCTGGCACGATGATCGGCAACGTGGCTTATCTGTTTGGCTGTCACCAGTGCGGCGTCCTCGGAGGAGTGCTCTCTGTGCTCGGCATTATCACGCCTCCGCTCATTATCCTGAGCATTGTGACGCTCTTTTATCACTCATTCCAGAACAACCTCTATGTGGCCAGAGCCCTGACCGGCGTGCGGGCCGTAGTCGCCCCGGTGATCTTCTCCGCGGTTCTGAAGCTCCAGAAGGCGGAAACGCCTCTCCCGAAATATGCTTTCTACGGACTTTGCGCGGCAGGCTGCATTCTGTCCTTTGTGTTCCACGCAAGCAGCATCCTTGTCGTGGTCGCCGGTGTACTGTGCGGCGTTTTATACCATGGAAAACAGTCGCGTAAAAACAGGTCATAACGGCACAGAAATCTTTCATACCCTGCCGACAGGGAAAGACAGCGAAAGGAGACATTCTCATGATTACCACGATTTTACAGCTCTTCTGGAGTTTTCTGCAGATCGGATTTACCAGCTTCGGCGGCCTCTCCATGATTCCGCTCATCAACAGCGAGATGCTGGGGCACGGCTGGATGACCGCGACAGAAGTGTCCGACATCGTCGCCATCGCGGAGATGACGCCCGGACCTCTCGGCCTGAACTGCGCCACCTTCGCCGGTATCCGGGTGGCAGGCATTCCCGGCGCGCTGGCGGCCAATTTCGGCATGCTGATGCCCACGTTCACGATCTGCGCGGTCGCGGCCGTCTTTTTTGAGCGCTTCCGGGACAGCGCCGTGCTGGGACATATCATGACCACAGTCCGTCCGGTCTGCATCGGCCTCATCTGGGGCGTGATTCTCTCACTCTGCCTGGAAAACTACACAGTCGGCGGCGCGGTCAGCTTCCGCAGCATCCTGGCCGGAGTTCTGGGCCTCTACCTGCTTATTTTCCGGAAATGTAGCGTGCCTAAGGTCATCTGCGCGGCCGCGGTGTTCGGGATCCTGTTCTGCCCGGGGCAGTGACAGGTTACAGTTCACATCCTTCAAGTATCTCTCCGCAGATTTCTTCCGCTCTGCGGCCGTCCGTCTTCACCGTCAGATCGGCCGCCGCCAGATATTTCGGCAGGCGCTGTTCCATCAGCTTTGTGATATATTCGACATTCATATTACCCTCAAGCAGCGGCCTGTCATGGCTGTTCTTCACGCGCCCGTAGATCGTCTGTGGGCTGGCGCTCAGATAAACGATCTTCCCGCTCTTTCGCATGGCGTCCACATTGCACTGGCGCATCGCCACGCCGCCGCCGCAGGAAACGACCGTATTCTCCTGCTGCCCAAGACCTTCCAGCAGATCTGTTTCCAGCTTCCGGAAGTATTCTTCTCCCTTCGTCTCAAAAATCTGCGAAATACTCATTTTTTCCTGACGCACGATCATCTCGTCCATCTCAATCAGACGCATTCCTTTCTGCCGGTGCAGCCACCTTGCGATCGTTGATTTTCCTGCTCCCATAAAACCAATCAAAAAAATATTCTGCATGATATATCCTCCCTGTTCTGTAAAATTCCCATGCCTGTAAAGTGTTGCTGCAATTCTCCCTGAACGTTCCTGCCCTTGCTCCCTTTCCGGATTTTTCCTCAGCAGAATGCGGATCCCCCGCAAACTCAAGACGAAAATCATAAAAGAAAACCGGAAAGCTCAGCAGGTTTGTCCGGAATCCAACTTTACAAATCCCTGACAGACCGCATAAGCTCTCCGGTCCCAACGAATCATGGTCCGCCGCAGGAAATTCTCTCGTTATGCTTCTGCATTCCGTACTGCAGGCGTACCCAATTCTTTTGTTATACTTTCGCAGGTACACTCAATCGGGCCATGCAGGCATGGTCTCTTTCTCTCTGCCTCCCACGAAACCGTTACAGTTCACATTCCAATGTTTTTCTTATACCCGCGGCTCACTCCGTCACAGACTCTGTCCAGACCTCTTCCGGAATCTCTTCTGTTTCTGCTTCCTCCGGAATCTCTTCCGCATCCGCCAGCACCTCTGTCATATCCTCCGGAATCACTTCCGCGTCCGCCAGCGCCTCTGTCGCATCCTCCGCCGGCTCTTCTTCAGCTGCTGCCTCCGTGCTCTCCTCTGTTGCCAGAACAAGCGAGAATTCAAAATCGATCTTCGTCAGAACTTCATCATCGGTACTGATCTCTGCCGCCTCTTCCCACTCGGTGTAAAGCTCCTCGACACGATCTGACTTGCGCTGCTCTACGATATATTCCTTCTCCGCGTCAGTAGCTTCCCGGTCAAGCTGCGTATCAAGACGCACTACATAGTAGCCGGAATCCGCCTCAACCGGATAGTCAACCAGCGTGCCGTCCGCAAGGCCATCGGTAGCCGCAAGAAGTTCTGCTCTGTAATCCGCGTCTCCCTCGCCGAATGTGATGGAATTAAAGGTCGCGTCCGGATCAATTTCCTGCATCGCCGTCTCAAAATCCTCATCCGGATTCTCCTGGAGTCTTGCGATCAGCTGTTCCGCCTTCGCGGAAGCTTCTTTTTTGGCCGCCGCCAGAACTGGATCTTCTGTCTCCGTCTCGGACTCTTCTTCCATCTCCATGTCGGCCCCGGTCTCAATCTCCATCAGATCCTCTTCCTCATCCCAGAAACTCTCTGTCTCAGCTTCCGTCTCGTCCGCCGCCTGCGTCTTTGTCGCTTCGTTCTCTGTCAGAGATGCCGTCTCTGCCTCTTCCGGAACAGATGTCTCCTCCGGCATATCCTCTTCCGCAAAACCTTCGCTCTCGTCCAGGATCCACTCATCCGTCTCTTCTTCAGACTCCGGCTCACTCTCGCTTTCCGTATCGGCCTCAAACAGCGCATACGTAATCCTTCTCTGAGCAGCTTCCTCATCGGACACTTCCGTATCGACATCACTTCCCATCGCTTCCTGCATCAGGGACTGCACGGTCAGAAGCTCCAGATAACGCTCCACGGTCTCCTGGTCCGCGCTGATCTTTTCAAGAATTTCCTTGTCATTGTCCGCGATGAACTTTGCTGCCGCCTCGGAAATATCCGCTTTCTGTTCTTCGCTTATGGAAACGCCGTAATCATCCATATGCTGTTCTGCAAGCATGATATGCGTCATTTCCTCCACCATCTGATCCTTTATGGAATCTCCCAGCGTAGAACCTGTTCCATAGATATCCTGATTAATAATGCCGGAATAGCCAAAGCTTGCATACATTGACTCATACTGCGCCTGCAGGTGATGCGTCGCAAATTTCAGGACGCCTGCCGGAACCTCATCGCCATTTACTGTAATTGCCGCCGCTTTTGTGTCGAAACCTTTGTTTTTGGAGCAGCCTGTGAATGCGGAAAGCGCAAGACACGCGCAAAGACCGATCGAAGCTGCCTTTTTCCACCGAGTATTCATTCTTTTCCTCCTGATTAAAAATTCTTGGTCAAACTCCAGAATTTCCCGATTCTGTCGCTGACCTGCCGCAAGTCACATTATAAACTTTTTTCTTCTTTACTGCAATCAGTTTTTACACTTTTTCATCCCTTTATCTTTTCCGGCAGTGCTGCTACTCAGCAGTTTCATTGACTCCAGCAGTTCTCTCACCAGCACAAGGACATCGTCATTGTCCTTTGCGGACTTTCTTGGCTTGCTGTACGTAAAGCAGGGGGTTTTGCCCGCCGTAAACCGCATCTTTCCTTTCCAGGAATGCAGGAACGGCTCAATTTTCGACGCGTCAATCCGTGCTTTCCTGTACAGCATAAAGCGTATCTCGTCCCCTTTCTGGCTAAGTTCCGTGACATAAACTCTGTGCGCCTCCGCTTTCAGCTCCGCCGCAGTCAGCAGATTCTGAACGGCACGGGGCGGCTCTCCGAACCGGTCCATCAGTTCTTCGAGCATGTCATCGTACTCTTCCTCACAGGAGATCGCCGCGATCCGTTTGTAAACATCCAGCTTCTGGAATTCATTGCGGATGTAGTGTTCCGGAATGTACGCGTCAATATCGAGGTCGATCGACGTTTCATAGTCCTCCTGCTCCGTATCCACACCCTGAATTTCGCGTACCGACTCGTTCAGCAGTTTACAGTACAGGTCATAACCGACCGCCTCCATGTGTCCGTGCTGCTCGCTTCCGAGCAGATTTCCCGCCCCGCGTATCTCCAGATCACGCATGGCAATTTTGAATCCGCTGCCAAGATCCGTAAACTCGCGGATCGCGGACAGGCGCTTCTCGGCCACCTCCCGCAGCATCTTGTTCCGACGGTACATCAGAAAAGCGTAGGCCGTGCGGTTCGACCGCCCGACGCGGCCGCGGAGCTGATAGAGCTGCGAAAGTCCAAGATTATCGGCATCATGAATGATCATCGTATTGACATTCGAGATGTCAAGTCCCGTCTCAATGATCGTCGTCGTGACGAGAACGTCGATTTCTCCGTTGATAAAATCGAACATGATGCGCTCGAGCTCCCGCTCCCTCATCTGTCCGTGCGCGAACGCGACCTGCGCCTGCGGGACAAGAGCGGCCACGGAATTTGTCATCTCGACGATCGTATTCACACGGTTGTACACATAGTAAACCTGTCCGCCCCGCGCCAGCTCCCGGCTGATCGCCTCGCGCACCATCTCCTCGTTGTACTCCATCACGTATGTCTGAATCGGCAGCCTTTCCTGCGGCGCCTCCTCCAGCACGCTCATGTCACGGATCCCCACAAGGCTCATATGCAGCGTGCGGGGAATCGGCGTCGCCGTCAGGGTCAGCACATCGATGTCCGTTTTCATCTGCTTGATCTTCTCTTTGTGCGTCACGCCAAACCGCTGCTCTTCATCAATGATCAGCAGTCCGAGATTCTTAAAGCTCACATCCTTTGACAGAAGTCTGTGTGTCCCGATCACAATGTCCACCAGCCCCGTTTTCAGATCGGCCACTGTCTTTTTCTGTTCCGCCGGCGTGCGGAAACGGCACATCAGATCGACCCTGACCGGAAATTCTTTCATACGCTGTACAAACGTATTGTAATGCTGCTGGGCAAGGATCGTCGTCGGCACAAGATAGACCACCTGTTTTCCTTCCTGAACCGCCTTGAACGCGGCGCGGATCGCAATTTCCGTCTTGCCGTATCCGACATCCCCGCAGACGAGACGGTCCATGATCTTGCTGCTCTGCATGTCTTTCTTGACGTCCTCGATCGCCTGGAGCTGATCCTCCGTCTCCTCAAACGGAAACATCTCCTCAAACTCCTTCTGCCAGACGGTATCCTCCCCGTATTCGAAGCCTTCCCTGCGCTGCCGCTTCGCATACAGCCTGACAAGATCCTGCGCAATCTCGCGCACCGCTCCTTTGACTCGCGTCTTTGTCCGGTTCCACTCCTGCGTGCCCAGCCTGTTCAGCTTCGGCGTTTTCGCGGAATCTCCGTCCCCGTATTTCTGGATCACATCGAGCTGCGTTGCGGGAACAAAGAGGCTGCTCCCGCCGGCATACTCAATTTTCATGTAATCCTTCGCGACGTGATCCACCTCAACCTTCTCAATCCCCCGGTAAATCCCAAGGCCATGATTCTCATGCACAACATAATCGCCCACGGAAAGCTCCGTAAAGCTGCTGATCTTCTTTCCTTCATACCGTTTATATTTTTTCTTTTTCTTTTTTTCCTGACCAAACACATCGCTCTCGGCAATGACCGCAAATTTAATCAGCGGATATTCATAGCCCCGCTGCGCCCTTCCGTAGGTGATCAGAATCTCTCCCGGCCTGACCTCCCGTGTCTCGTCCTCCGTATAGAAACACGTCAGGCCCTCGTCGAGCAGATCCCTGGCCAGACGGTTCCCTCTCGTGCGGGAAGCGGCAAGCAGGATCACCCGGTAGCCTTCTTTCTTCCATCGGAGCAGGTCCTGCACAAGCAGTTCAAAACTGTTGTTGTAGGAGCTTGCGGCCCGGACATCGATCAGAAACTTCCGCTGCACGACCCATGGCGCGCGCGCGTTCTCGAGCGTGCACAGCGCGATTCCTCTCCCCGCGCAGATCTGCGCGATGATCTCCTGATGCGAAAAAAGAATCCCCGCCTGTCCCGGAAGAACATATCCTTTCTCAAGACGATGTTTCATGCTCTCGCGGAACTCCAGTTCCACCGCCCCGGCCGCCTCCTGAATACGGTTCGGCTCATCCAGGAACAGGAGCGTCCGCTCCTGCGGAAAATAATCCAGAAAACTCACCGGATTCTCATAAAAGTAATCGATGAATCCTTCCATCTGCAGCGGTTCCGCCATCTCAGAAAGATTGTCGCGGCAGTCTTCCAGCAGTCTTTTTACGCGCGTGGCCTCTTCCGGAAGTCCCTTGTCACGAAACAGCTTTTCCGCCTTTGCGGCCTCCCGCTCGATCCGCGAAAGCGCATTCTGCCGCTCCTTCTCCTCCGGAATCAGCTCCGCGGCCGGATAAATGCAGACGTATTCCAGATTCTCAATGGAACGCTGACTCTCCACATCAAAACTGCGGAGAGAGTCAACTTCATCTCCCCACAGCTCAATGCGAACCGGATTCTCTTCTGTCAGAGGAAACACATCCAGGATCCCTCCCCGGACGGCAAACTGTCCCGGCCCTTCCACCTGGCCGACGCGCTCATATCCGAGCAGCAGCAGTTTCTCCTTCATCTCCTCCATGTCAAGTTCACTGTCCGCCTCCAGCATCCGGATCTGATCCTTCCACTCTTCAAACGGAGGCAGATGATTCATGCACGCCGCCATTGTTGTGACGACGGTCAGCTTTTTTCGCTCCACCAGCGCCTTTAATACCTCAATTCTCTGTTTTTCAAGCAGATTCCCGTGAATGTCCGCCTGAAAGAAGATGAGATCCTTCCCCGGAAAATAAAGAACTTCACGGTCAAACAGCGTAAAGTTCTCAAAGATCTCTTTCGCGCGGATATCCGAATACGTGATCACGATCCTGTAATCAAACGATTCTCCCGCGCAGTAGATAAAATGCGGTTTCTGTGAGTCAATGCAGCCGGTGACCTGGAGCAGGCCGCGGCTTTGGGGAAGGGCGCTTCTGATTTCCTCAAACTCACCCAGCTCGCGCATCGGAGCTGTGAATGCTTTCATGGACTTCATCCTTTCTTTTTGAAGCAGCGCTTGTCAAAGCCTGCCGGGAATAAATTATCCCCGTTCTTCTGTCCCAGTCTTTTTTGTATTGAAAATATTCATGACTCTGTCCGTATCCTCATACAGCAACATGGCCGCGGCTCTGGCCGCCTCATCGTGGGCTTCCTCCATCAGAGCCCGCTCCTCTCTGGAAAAATGGCCGAGCACATAGTCGACCATGTCATACTCAGCCGGCTTCTCCCCGACCCCGATCTTGATCCGGCGGAAAGTCTGCGTTCCAAGCTGCGCTATGATGTTTTTGATGCCGTTGTGCCCTCCGGCGCTCCCTTTTTTACGGATGCGAAGCTGCCCGGGAGGCAGACTGACATCGTCGTACAGGACAATCAGCTCCTCCTCCGGATCGATCTTGTAAAACACACAGGCTTCGCGGATGCTCTCGCCGCTCAGATTCATGTACGTCTGCGGTTTCAGGAGAAGAACCTTTTGTCCTTCTATGACCCCTGTCCCGCAGAGCGCGTGAAATTTTTTCATGTCAAAGGAAATATGAAAACGGCCGGCAAGACAGTCCAGCGCATCAAAACCGGTATTGTGGCGCGTATGCTCATATTTCCGTCCCGGATTTCCAAGTCCCGCGATTATATACATGTCAGTTTCTCCACCACTTTCTCAAAATGCATGAAATGCGACGCTTTGACCAGCACCGTATCTCCTTCCTTCACAAGATACGCGATCTGACGCAGCAGCTCCTGCAGATTCTCCATCCAGACAACGCGCATCTCGGGATTTACATCCCGGATTCCCTCCGCCATACGGGCGCAGAGCGGTCCAACGCAGATGCATGCGTCAAGATCCACCGTTCCGGCATATTCTCCCACCTGCCTGTGCAGAAGTTCCTCCTCCGGCCCCAGCTCTCCCATATCGCCGAGGATCGCGACCTTGCGCCCGACCGCGTCCTGAAGCACCCCAAGAGAGGCTTTCATCGACATGGGATTGGCGTTATAGCAGTCGTCGACAATCGTACAGCGCGGCGCATGAATGATATTGAACCGTCCGCCCACCGGCTGCAGGCTCTCGATTCCCGCCTTAATCTGCTCCAGCGTCAGACCGTAGCAGAGTCCGACCGCGGTTCCGGCCAGTGCATTGTACACCATATGCAGTCCCGGAATCGGAATCAGCACATCGAACGTCCCCTGTTCCGTATGGATTGTGCAGGCAATCCCGTCCAGTCCCTTTTTGCTGATCGAATCTGCGTAGATGTCGCTCTCCGCATCCAGTCCGAAGAATACCGGGCGCACGCCTCTAACCTCGCGGATCGTCTCCAGCTTGTCATCGTCCCCATTTAATATAATATGCCCATCCGCGCGCAGAAAATCAAAAATTTCTGTTTTCGCGCGCAGAACGCCGTCCCGGTCTCCGAGAAATTCCAGGTGGCACTGCCCGATGTTCGTGATCACGCAGGTATCCGGCCTGGCAATCTCTGCCAGCCGGTGCATCTCACCAAAACTGCTGATGCCCATCTCGAGAACGGCAATTTCGTCTTCCTCGCGGATGCGAAACACCGTCAGCGGAAGTCCGAGTTCATTGTTGAAATTTCCAAGCGTCTTCAGAGTCCGGTACTTCTGGGATAAGACGGCCGCGATCATCTCCTTCGTGCTCGTCTTTCCGACGCTCCCCGTGATCCCGACAACCGGAATCTGAAGCTGTTCCAGATAATAGGCCGCAATCTTTTTCAAAGCCTGCAGCGTTGACTCCACCACTATGTAATTTCCCTCTGCGCCGGGCTCAGGCTCCTTCTCAGAAATCACACCGAGCGCTCCCTGCTCCAGAACCGACGGAATAAACGTGTGACCGTCCACCCTCGCCCCGGGAATCGCGGCAAAAATGCCTCCCGGCTCCGCCTTGCGGCTGTCTGTCGTGATCGAGACCGCCTCGCGGTCCCACTCATTTTCTTTCCCCCTCAAAAATCCGCCGCAGGCTTTTGCCATATGGCGCAGTGTCATATTTTTCATACAAAAAATTTCCCCTCTCTTACAAAGTTCCGTGCTTCTGCCCTGAGTCAAAGGTTTTCCATATCTTCCGTCTCTTCTTCCGCCTGCTCCACCGCGCGCTTCGCGGCTTCGCTGACTGTGATCTCTCCGACCGCAGTCTCCCCGTATCCATAATCCTGGGCAGAACTGTAACAGACGACCGGAGTCCCGATCTCGATTGTCCGGTAGATCACTTCCGCCTGCACATCCGGCGTATTGATGCAGCCATGCGATCCGCCGTACTGATAGATTTTTCCGCCGTAGGACTGTCTCCATGCATTTGCGTCATGGATGCCTACGCCCTCCCAGAACGGCATCCAGAAGCTGACCGGCCTCTCGTAGCCTTCCCCTTTGAGCGTCGCGTTCCGCTGTTTGTCGACAACACAGAAGTATCCCTCCGGAGATCCTGTTCCGTTGCTGACGTTTCCGGTCACGACAGGCGTCTCGACAAGCAGCACGCCGTCCTTGTAATACCACATTCTCTGATTCGTGTAATCAATTTCCACATACGTGTCGCCCACATCATTGTCCCCGCGCGCAAACGCGGATTCATAAAACCACGGACTCCGCTCCGTGGATTCTCCCTGGAGCAGAACCAGCCGAAGCGCCTCCGCTTCTTTTGTGCGGTTGATCTGCCAGCCGTAGGTCTTCGCCTCCACCTGCACCGTCTCTCTCCTGGAAGTCACAAACGGCATAACTGTCCCGATCGTGTCATACCGGTCGGCGAGCTGGTTCACCCAGGCCGCTATGGCTTTCCGGTCAAATACCGGTTTCTTTTTCTTATTCAGAGAAAACCAGCCCGATATCGTCTGGCTGTCCAGCACAACTTTCTTTCCCCCGCCCATACGGTACGTTATCGTGATGGACGTATATTTATTCCAGAGGGCCGCTTCTTCCTGCAGTCCGCTTCCGGCCGCCCGCACCTTCGGTTCAAGATAGCAGCCCGCTTCCGTCAGGTTGACCGACCGCGCGTTTCCATCCACCGCACGTTTCAGGGATTGCAATACCCTTTTTTTGCCCAGCTTGTTCCCTTCCACCTCCGGGACAACAACATAGACGCCGTCCCGCTGTTCCAGATGCGCATCCTGCGGTTCCGTCACATTTTCCTCCTGCATGCAGGCAAGACCCTTCACCGCCTTTTTCAAAAGCTCTTCCTCGTAGGTAAATGAAAGTTTCATCTCGAAAGCATGCGCTTTCCCCAGAAAGGAGAGCGGCCAGGAAAGCAGCTGCTGTCCGCTCAGGAAAGACGAAATCTCATCGCCGGGCACATAGCGGTACCCGATCTCTTCCCCCGTGATCACTTCCTGGGCGCCTTCCTTCGTCGTCACGGTGAGATCATAAGCTTCCACTTTCTCCGCCACGAACTTTTCCGCTTCCCCGGCCGTCATCCCGGATACATCATAACCATTTACCGTCGTATTTTTCAGAAAATGATCTGCATAGTACAGGGCAACCCCGGCATACGTCCCGATCAGCAGCAGAAGCAGCGTAATACCCGCCGCAAAAATAATAAATGTTCGTTTCTTCATAAATTCTTCTCCTGCAGTTTTCGTCTGCACGAAAGCGGGGCCCCCGCTTTTATAACGGAAGTTCCTGTCCGATGTGCTTTACCAGCACCGCGGAAGAAATTTTCGGAAGTGTGATTACAACTTCCCCGGACTCCACGCCGTATACCAGCGGATCCTCACAGAACCCCTTCGTATCTGTAGACATGACTCTGCACATGGTGTCTCCGTTCTTCACCCCGATCTCCCAGACCGGGATCCGGATCTCCCTGCTGCCGTCGCCGTTATTGTTGAACACCACGACAATCTGTTCTTCCAGACTGAACCGGCCGTAGGCAAGACAATTGTAATCCCTGTACAGAAACTTCAGAGATCCATGCGACAATACCCGATACTTCCTGTGCATCCAGATCGCGGCCTTGTGAAAACGGATCATGGCAGCATCTTCATTCCCCCAGGGATAGGTTCTGCGGCTGTCCGGATCTGTAAATCCGCATACGCCCGCCTCATCCCCATAATAGACGGTCGGAGCTCCCGGCCACGTCATCTGCATGATCACCGCCTCGCGCATTACCGCGGGATCCACCCCTTCCGAGGCCGCCTGCGCTCCGAGCTTCTCGATGCGTCCGACCTTGTGGTTCGTCCTTGTAAGAAAACGGGAATGATCATGATTGGACAGCTCGTTCATCGCCGTCTGCAGAGAAGGCGCCATCAGCCTCGACATATGATATGTCATACTGTTCACAAAAGTGTCGGCGTTTCCCAGCATCCCAAGATGAAAATCATCGCTGTGCTTCTCCATCCCGGTGAAAAACCAGGTCAGCGGCTCCATAAACGCGTCATAGTTCATCACGGTATCCCACTCGTCCCCGCGAAGCCACGCAGCGGGATCTCCGTAATGCTCCGCGATGATGAGCGCATCCGGCTTTATCTTCTTGACCTCCGCGCGGAATTTCTTCCAGAACGCGTGATTATATGTATTGCTGAATCCAAGGTCCGCCGCCACGTCGAGCCGCCAGCCGTCGACATTGTAGGGCGGAAGAAGCCATTTCCTCGCGATGCCGAGAATGTACTCTTCAAGCTCCGGAGATCCCTCATAATTCAGCTTCGGCAGGGTGTTGTGTCCCCACCATCCCTCGTAGAAAGAATTATACGGCCAGTCATGCTCGTTGTGAAATTTGAAAAAACTCCGGTACGGGCTGTCGGCGGACAGATATGCCCCCTTCTCGTAGCCCTCCTGATTTTCATAGATCCGCTCACGATCCATCCACTTGTTGAAGGAACCGCAGTGGTTGAACACCCCGTCAAGGATGACCCGCATCCCGCGGCGATGGATCTCATCCATCAGCTTCGCAAAAAAACGGTTGCTCGCTTCCAGATTCGCACGGTCCGTCACCCGGGCAATATAGCGGGAAGCAAAACGGTTCTCCACATGACCGTCCGGAAGCGGCGTTCCGTCCTCATACAGGATCTTTCCAAAATGCGGGTCGATATGATCATAATCCTGAATGTCGTACTTATGGTTGGAGGGGGAGACAAACAGCGGATTGAAATAAATCACCTCGACTCCGAGTTCCTGCAGATAATCCAGCTTGTCAAAAACGCCCTGCAGATCCCCTCCGTAAAATTCATGAACGCCCGGCGACTCGGGAACCTTGTTCCAGTCCTTCACTCTCACAGTGTATTTTCCGATATAATAATATTCATGATCCTCGACGTCATTGGACGGATCCCCGTTGCAGAATCTGTCCGTGAAAATCTGATACATGACGGCGCCCTTCGCCCATCCCGGCGTCGCAAAGCCTGGCACGACCGAGAAAGCGCGGCTGTCCTGCAGATCTTTTGAGACGCCGCATTTGTTGTAAAAACAGCGGATCTTCCCCGCCTGTACCTCAAAATAATAGTGGATCGGCTCCGTACCTGCCTTGATCTCTGCCGCAAAATAATCAAATTTGTCCTCGCTTTTCTCAATCTTCATGCGCTTTCTCTGCGCGCCCATGATCAGATACACATTATCCACGTTGTCCTTCGCCGTCCGGAACCGGATCCTGACCGTATCTCCCGGCATCGGTTCCATCGGCGTTACATAATTTTCCGTCTCGTCGCTAAATAAAGCCCTGGTGTTGAACACAGGGCGCATAAACGTGATATAGCGCATTGTCGCCATCAAATATTTAAAGTCCCTGAAATCTTTTTCCATATTCACCTCCTGCAGAACAGTCTCCATGCCATATTCTGTACAGATTTCATTCGTTTGCTCTGCATCGGCCGCGAACTGCGCCAACAGCTGACTTCCCTGTGCGGCCGTGTGCATCTTTTTAACAGAAAACAGCTGCTGCTTTGTCGTTCGCTGTAATTTCCGGGGGGATTCCAACCATAGGATGATGCCAGATCCGAAAGGTCAGATAAGACAGGTACCATGAACTGTACATGAGCAGGACGATAAGCCGGGTTATGTCGTGAATGGTCATCTATCCAGACCTGCCGTCGCCGGCAGGTTCAAGCGGCCTACCTGAAGCTGACGGGCAGCCATATGCTCCTTTGCGGCCTTGCTTCGGATGGGGTTTACATATGCCCTCCCCGTTGCCGGGGAGGCGGTAGTCTCTTACACTGCCCTTCCACCCTTACCCGCGCCGACAGGCGGCACGGGCGGTTCATTTCTGTTGCACTTTCCTTAGAGTCGCCTCCACCGGACGTTATCCGGCATCCTGCCCTGTGAAGCCCGGACTTTCCTCGTCTGGCACCTTTCGGCCTGCCAGCCGCGACCATTTATCCTGCTCATGTCTCAGACCAGAATTTTACCACAAAACCTTTTAATTGTAAATGAGCAAAAAACATATCTACAAATCATATCTACAAATCAAAACATCCTCCCCCGATAAATTCCCGGATCAGCGAATTGTTCGGGATCCAGTCGCTCGGGATCGGAAGGAAGTAGTCAAGAAATTTCAGCAGCCGTTTTGCTTCCTGATATTCCGGCTCCCCGGGCCGGATCGAGAACAGCAGCGGCTCCGCGTACATCTTCAGCACGGCAAGCTCATAGATCAGGGCGGAATTGAACATCACATCCGCCTCTTCCTGGAACGGGAATATGTAATTTTCTTCACCGCGCCGCACAGACGGCCACATGCCGATCGTCCGCTTTGCGTCGGCTCCTCTTGTCCGCGCGTCCCGCACAATCCGGCGCAGCAGACGCCCGTCCGTTGTCGGTATGCGGTTGTGTTCGTCGATATTCAGCTGCGTCAGCGCACTGATGTAAATCTTGAATTTGCTGTCCCTTGGAAGACTCTCGCTCAGCTTTTCGTTCAGGCAGTGGATTCCCTCAATCACAAGGATATCATCTTTTCCAAGCGTCTTGTATTTTCCTCTGTACTCTCTGCGCCCCGTCTTGAAATTAAAGCTCGGCAGCTCCACCGTCTCACCGGCAAGCAGAGCGCTCATATCTTTGTTAAACTGCTCCACGTCGATTGCCTCAAGGCATTCAAAATTATAATTTCCATCCTCGTCGACCGGCGTTTTCTCCCGCTCCACAAAATAATCATCCACCGCGATCGGATGGGGCCTCAGTCCATAGACGGAAAGCTGCGTCGAAAGTCTGTGGGAAAACGTCGTTTTCCCGGAAGACGACGGTCCCGCGATCAGTACGATCTTCTTCTCCGGATGCGACGCGATCCGCGCCGCGAGCTCGGCAATCTTTTTTTCGTGATATGCTTCCTGAACCATGATCAGATCTTTCGTCTGCTGTTTCACAATGTAATCGTTCAGCGCCCCCACTGTCGGAATTCCCAGCTTTGCCCCCCATTCCATGGATTCCTTCTGCACCCGGTAGATCTTCATCTCAGGAGCAAACGGCGGAAGCTTTTCCGGCTCCTCAAGCGTCGGGTAAAGCAGGACAAAACCATCCTCAAACAATTTCAGGTCAAAATACTGCAGATACGAGGTATCCGGCACCATGTATCCGTAAAAATAATCTTCAAAGCCTTCCAGATCATACAGATTGACCCGCGAAACCCGCCGATACCCGAACAGCTGCTCTTTATCATACATCCGGTAAGCCCGGAATTTTCTGACTGCCTCATACGTGGGAACCGAATATTTCCTGATCGGCAGCGCCTCATCCACCATCTTTCGCATCTGCTCCTTCACCTGATCCAGAAATTCCTGATCCAGAACCGCCTCTCCCTTCATCGTACAGTAGCAGCCGTCGCTCACGATAAAATGAACGCCCACACGCTCAATCCTCCGGTCGTCCCCGGCCACCCGGTATATCGCCTTCAGCATCACAAGCAGAAGACTTCTGATATAAGAGCTCCGCCCGGCCTTGTCGGCGACAGTCAGAAACTTCACCGTGCTTCCGTCCGGTATCTCATGTCCAAGCTCCCGAAGGCGCCCGTCCGCGTCCGCCAGCACGATCCGATACTTCATGCAGTCCTGAAATTCCCTGGCGGCCTCCTCATACGTCGTTCCCGCGGGATAGCTTCTTCTTTCTCCCATTATATTTGCGCTTATCTTCTCTTTTCCCATATCCTGCCTCCTTAAAATCATGTTCTCACAGAACCGGTGCCGAAGCCAGACCCGGAATCCGGTTCTTCCTGCTTTCCCTGCTGAACGCGGGTACGGCATTTCCCGCTTTCCCGTCAAACAGGCTCTTCCTGCTTTTCCTCCGTCCGGATTCCGGAAAACAGGCTTCTACAAAGTGACAAACGGCGCTCTCACCTGCGCGGGCAGCACCTCAGCCTGCGGAAACGTCTCCTTCAGCCATCCTTCCATATGGCCGACAAAAATATGCTCGATTCCATAGTGCCCCGCATCCATGATCATCAGTCCCTGATCCACGGCGTCAAGCCCGTCATGATGTCCGATATCCCCTGTAATCAGAAGCTCCGCTCCCGAAGCGAGCGCAGGTTTTATCATGCTTTTTCCTGAGCCCGGAGAAATGGCGATATACTGAACCTTCCGGTCAGGCTCTCCAAACAGCCGCACTGCTTCCAGGTCAAACGCTTTTTTCACAAAAGCGCAGAGTTCCCCTGCCGTCACCGGAGCCGAAAGTCTCCCTGCATATCCGATCCCGTACGGCTTTCCGTCCGTCTCTCCCGTCACTTCCAGAATCTTCCGGTCCCACAGAGACAGACGGTCCGCGGCCAGATCACTCATCATCGCCGTGTCATAATTTGTGTGAATCGCGTAATGGGCAATCCCGTGCTCCGCCATTGAAAGGATGCGTCTGCCTGCCATACTCTCATCATTGACCTTGCGGATCCCCGACATCAGAAGCGGATGATGTGTGATCAGAAGCTTCGCCTCCGCACGGACACACTGATCCACCACCTCATCCGTCGCGTCGAGCGCGACCATAATCCTGTCCGCATTTCCGTCCATACGCCCGACCTGAAGTCCGGGATTATCCCAGTCCAGTGCCATTCGGTACGGATAATTCTGCTCCAGTTTCTCCACAATATCTCTCACTGTCAGATGTTTCATTCCTTTTTACCTCCATTTCAGAACCCGCCCGCGAGTCTATAAATTCCGGATCACGTTCATGATGCATCCCTCTATTTTTGCAGGCAGCAGGATCTATGATTTACACTATCCTGCGGCATACAGCTTCCGGGCGGCCTCATTCAGCCTCAGATCCTCTTTAATTTCTGCCAGCCGCCGGACAGCTGACGGCCCTGACTCATGGGCAAGTCTCTTCCGAACGTTCTCAAGCTGCACATATTCCCGTTCAGCAAGATACCGCAGCAGTACCGGATGCTTCTGCTCCAGCAGCGCTGGTCCATACCGCAGGCAGAGTTCCTCTGCATCTGGCTCCCGGCAGGAAATTTTTGTTTTCCCGTCTTTTGGCACCGCGCAGGAATGTTCTGGTTCCTGTCCTTCCCAAACTGTACCGGAAGCCTTCTCTTCCCGGACATTCTGTACCTCACAGAAATGTTCCTGCCCCTGTACTGCGCGCATCATCGGATAAAATTTTCCGTCTTCTTCCACCATATTCTCCGCTTCGATCCGGTATCCGTTCTTTTTCAGAAACAGCCGAACCTCCCGGATATCGGACTGGGGCTGAAGGATCAGTTCTTTTGCCGCCTGAAGTACCTCCCGCCCGCTTTCGAGAATCCGGACCGTCAGCATTCCGCCCATCCCCGCAATCAGGATCGAATCTGCTTCTCCCGGAAGAAGTTTCGCGAGTCCATCCGACAGGCGGGTCTCTATACACCCTTCCAGACCATACTGTCTGATATGTAACCGGGCACGCTCCAGCGGCCCCCGGTTTATATCCATTGCGACTGCCGACGGGATCCTGCCTTTACGCACAAGAAAAATCGGCACGTAGCCATGATCCGTCCCTACATCGGCAAGCCGGCTTCCTGGTGAAACCAGTTCCGCAACTGCCTGCAGTCTCTCTGATATCTGCATCTTCAGCCTCCTAATTCAGGTAATCCCGCAGACGCCGCCCCCGGTTCGATCTTCCGATCTTCCGAAGCGCCTTCGCCTCAATCTGCCGGATCCGTTCTCTTGTGACATGAAATTCACTCCCGACTTCCTCAAGCGTCCGTGTTCTGCCATCGTCAAATCCAAACCGCAGACGAAGCACCTTCTGTTCCCTGTCCGTAAGTGTGCCAAGCGCCTCCTCGAGCTGATCTCTCAGAACAGAGCGGGCCGCCGCCTCCGCAGGCATCGGAACCTGCTCGTCCCGGATAAAATCCCCCAGATGGCTGTCATCTTCCTCGCCGACCGGGGCTTCAAGCGAAATCGGCTCCTGTGAAATCTTCAGGATCTCGCTTATTCTTGACGGCGCCATTCCAAGCTTCCGGCCGATCTCATCCGGCGTCGGTTCTCTTCCAAGTTCCAGCGTCAGCTGCTTTGACATCCTTGTCACCCGGTTCATCGTCTCTACCATGTGCACCGGGATCCGGATCGTGCGCGCCTGATCCGCGATTGCACGGGAGATCGCCTGGCGGATCCACCAGGTCGCATACGTGCTGAATTTATATCCTTTATGGTAATCAAACTTCTCAACCGCGCGGATCAGCCCGAGATTTCCCTCCTGTATCAGATCCAGAAGCTGCATTCCGCGTCCCGCATACCGTTTCGCGATACTGACGACAAGGCGCAGGTTCGCCTCGGCAAGCCGTTCGCGCGCATACTCGTTCCCTTCATCCATAAGATGTGCAAGTTCCGTTTCTTCCTTCGGAGTCAGCAGAGGGATCCTGCCGATTTCCTTCAGATACATCCGCACCGGATCGCCCGTGCCGATTCCATCCGCCGGATCCGATTCCCGTTCGTCCGTTTCCAGGATTCCTTCCTCTTCCTCAAAATATTCAGGATCCGAATCCTCTTCCAATAGAATCATATCCTCCTGATTTTCTGAATCCGGCAGAATATCCACCCCCTTCTGCTCAAGCGTTTCAAGAATCTCCTCATATTGTCCCGCATCTGGCGTAAGAGACTGGAATGCGTCGCTGACTTCTTTATACTCCAGTACATTTTTCCTGCTGCCGGCTATCGTCAGCAGCTCTTTCAGCGTATTTTGAAACTCAACACTCTGTATTCCCATGCGGTTTCCTTCCTTTCTGTTATCCTGCCTGTCAAAAGTTTTCCCTCGTTACAGTGAAATATGCAGCCTGCTCAGCTCCTGGATCTCCCTTTTTGCCGCGACCAGCTTCTGCAGTCCCGCAATATCCGACGGATCCAGCCTGCGGCCCCGTTCCTCAACCGCATTCTCCATCACCTTGCGCATACTTTCCAGAACGGCTTTCTCTGTTTCCCTGGGAGATTCCACGCGGATCTCCGTGTTAAAAATGCCGGCAATCACTTTCTGCTGTCCGGGATCCTCAAACTGGTCCACAATCCATGCCGTGTCCGGCTTTCCGGATTCCATCTGACGGTACAGCATCCCCGCCACCTTCCGGTACAGCTCGTCCGAAAAATCCTCCGGCGCAATGCGGGAGGAAATGACCGGATAAAGCTGCGGATACTCCAGAAGCCAGGACAAAAGAAGACGCTCCGATTTCCGGATCCCGTCCTCCTTTTTGGGCGCCCCGCTTCTCTGTTCCGGCTGTTTTCGCACCGGAACTCCCTGCAGCAGCCATCCCATGACCAGCTTTCTCATTCCCTCAAAGGACGTCTGATATTTTTCAACAATGGCTTCTATATAGTTCTCCCGCTCGATCTCCTGCTCAAACTCCGCGATTTTCCGCGCCGTCTCTCTGAAAAATCTTGTCTTGTCCGTGGGATCTCTCATATTGTAAGAACGTTCAAGAATCTCGATCTCAAACATGAAACTGTTCTGCGCCTGATCGATCCGTTCCTGAAACGCCTCCTTCCCAAGCGCTTTGATAAACTCATCCGGATCCTTGTACGGTTCCATGCGGAGCACACGCGTCATAATGCCTGCTTCCCGCATCAGGGGAATCGCGCGCAGAGCCGCGCGCACGCCGGCCTCGTCACTGTCGTACGTCAGGATCACCTCATCGGTGTACCGCTTCAAAAGCGACGCATGCTGACTCGTGAGCGCCGTCCCAAGGGATGCCACCGCGTTTGTAAATCCCGCCTGATGCATTGAGATCACATCCATATATCCCTCGCAGACCAGCATGTTTTTCTTCCGTGAGGAACGGGCCGCGTGCAGTCCGTAGAGATTGCGTCCCTTGTCAAAAATGATCGTCTCAGGAGAATTCAAATACTTCGGCTTCGCATCGCCCATCACACGCCCGCCGAATCCGATCACCCGGCTGTTCACATCCATGATCGGGAACATGACGCGGTTCCAGAATTTGTCGTACATCCCCTGCTTTTCGCTCATCTGCACCAGGCCGGATTCTTTCAGCAGAGAATCCGAAACTCCCTGCTGTTTCAGATAACGGCTCAGCGAATTGCTGTACTGCCCGGCATAGCCAAGCCCGAAACTGCGGATCGTCTCATTCGTGAGGCCTCTGTCCTTCAGATACGCCATCGCCCGCGCTCCCTCCTCTGTCCGGAGAAGATAATAATAAAATTTCGCGGCTTTTTTATTGACGTCGAGAACCGCCGTCCGCAGATCCCTGCGCTTTTTGTTCTCCTCGGACTCATCTTCCTGCGGAAGCGCGATTCCCGCCCTGTCCGCCAGCATCTTCAGCGCCTCGGGAAACGAATAATTCTCATATTCCCGGATGAAGGTAAAGACATTTCCTCCCGCGCCGCAGCCAAAGCAGTAGTACATCTGCTTCTGCGGACTCACGGAAAACGACGGCGATTTCTCATTGTGAAACGGGCAGAGACCAAAATAGGAACTTCCCTTGCGCTGCAGTTTCACATATCCGGAAATGACATCCACAATATCATTGCGGAGCCTTACCTCCTCAATGAGCTCATCCGAATAAATCATAGCTTTTCACTCCCTCCCGCAAATTAATGCCACGATCCGGGCACAAAGAGTTCTTTGTAAGTCCTGATGGAAAAAGGATCCGTCATCCCCGCAATGTAATCGCAGACAACCCTCTCACGCGGCTGCCCGCATTCCTGCATCATGATCTGGTACCCTGCCGGCAGCATCTCCGGATGGTCATTATAAAAGTAATAGAGATCCTGTATCATCCGGACCGCCTTGCCCTCCTCGCGTTTCGCCGCGCTGTTGTGATAGACACGTTCAAACATGAACGCGCGCAGCCTGCGCATCATCTGTTCCATATCTTCAGACATCGAAATTACAGGCCTGTCCTCACTGTTCACGACAACATCATGGATCAGCGTATTCAGGCGCATCCGTGTCGTATCCCCGATCATGCGGCGGCATTCTTCCGGAATATCCGCCTCGCGCAGAATACCCGCCCGTTCCGCATCATCGATGTCGTGATTGATGTAGGCAATCTTGTCACAATAGCGCACGATCTGTCCTTCCAGAGTCTGCGGTTTCCCTGTTGTCTTGTGGTTGAGGATCCCGTCGCGGACTTCCCAGGTCAGATTCAGCCCCTTTCCCTTCTTTTCCAGAAGTTCCACAACCCGCACACTCTGCTCATGGTGTTTGAAACCGCTCGGACACACCTGGTTCAGTGCCTGTTCCCCCGCATGTCCAAACGGCGTATGTCCGAGATCATGACCAAGCGCGATTGCGTCCGCCAGATCCTCGTTCAGCCTCAGCGCTTTGGCAATCGTCCTGGCAAGCTGAGAGACCTCAAGGGTATGCGTCAGACGCGTCCGGTAATGATCCCCCTCCGGAATCAGGAAAACCTGCGTCTTCTGCTTCAGCCTGCGGAAGGATTTGCTGTGCAGGATGCGGTCCCTGTCCCTCTGGTACACCGTACGTATATCGCAGGGTTCTTCTTCCCGGTCCCTTCCTCTGCTGTTTCTGCTGAACGAAGCATACCGGCTGAATATCTTAAACTCCTGCTCTTCTGTTTTTTCACGGATCGTCATCCCCATTCCCCCTTTGTACACTGCAAAACCTGCTTTATCTTTATGCTCTATTATATTATATTCCCTATGCCTCCGTTTTTTCCATCTTTTTTCAATATTTTTATATTTTTCCTGTTTTTTTATGTTTTTTTACGTTATCATCCGCGAATTATGATAACATCCGCCAAAATTCAGGACTCGCCAGTACCAACGGTTCTAAATCCTGTCAGACTGTATTCCGCCCCATCCGATCTGAGAATGGCTGCTCCCCACAGAGCCGTATCGAATATCCGGCTGCCGGCCTTCTCCAGCCGCTCCAGCGTCTCCGCGGCAGGATGCCCATACCGGTTATCTATCCCACGGGAAATCACGGAAAGCTGTGGCTTTACCTGTTCCAGAAACAGTTCGGAAGACGCGTTTTTTGATCCGTGATGCCCTGCTTTCAGGACATCGGCCGCAAGATCCTGGCCGGACAATGCCAGCTGTTTTTCTCCCTGCCCTTCCAGATCCCCTGTAAACAGCATCCGGAACATCCCGTACCGCAAAAGCAGCACAAGAGAATCCTGATTGACATCTCCGGTCATCGAGGCTGCGTCCGGAGCGAGACATTCCAGGCTCCATCCCTTATTTCCAGCGCTCTCTGTACCGTCCCGGCCGGAAACGCTTCCTGCTTCCCTGAACTCTTCGGAATCATTTCGTCCGCCGTCACTCCTTCTTCCGGATTCTCCGGAAATATTTCCGTCAGCACGCTGATCTTCTCCAGAACCGGAACGTCCCCGGATCCTGTCCCCGTGCTGCGCCGCATGCACCTGAATCCCTTTTTCCTGCGCAATTCTTTGCAGCTGTTCCAGCGTTTCGTCCTCTCCGGCGGAAATCGGAAGCACCAGATGTTTCAGCGTGATCCCATGCACATTTTCCCCCGCCAGATTCACCTCATATTCCTCAAGATATTCCTGCAGGCCGCTCACATGATCCTTGTCCGAATGAGACACAAACCACCAGTCAATTTCCCCGACTCCATAATATTTCAGAGCCTGACTGATCCGGTAATCCCACAGATCACGCTCAGAGGTACTGCCTCCGTCCACCATGCATACCTCGCCGTCGGGCATCCGCAGCAGACTCCCGTCTCCCTGTCCCACATCAAGACACACCACTTCCAGGCCAGGCGGCCGGGACGGCTGCATCAGCCAGAAGCAGACCGGCAGCGCTGCAAACCAGATACACCGTGCTGCTGAAACAAATCCTGCCCTGTGAAATTTTTCTTCTCGATGTACAGAAGCTTCCACAAACCGGCAGATTTCCAGATCCCGTTTTTTCTGATCCGCTCTTTCGGGATCACGGATTTTCTTTTCCCTCTCTATTCGGCGGGTTTGAAGAGCTGCTCTCAGGCGTCCTGCCTCGTCCAAAATCACAGAAGTACGAATCCCGTCCCAGTGCTCCCTGAAAGCCTCCGCCATCCACTCTCCCTTATGACAGAGAATCACCGCAGCCAGGGACGCCGCCCCAAGCACCGCGTAGTACAGAACGATCCGGACCGGAGACGGTCTTCCGCAGACCAGCAGGGACTTTGGAAGCATCCCCTCCAGACGGCAGATTTGTCCGATCAGCGCCAGCAGATAATGACACGGCGCCGCCAGAAGCATCCCGGCCTGCCGGCTGAAAATACCCGCCAGTCCTCCGAATAAGCCTGACAGCATGATCACCGGCATCAGCGGAATGACCACAAAGTTGACCGCCATGCTCCACGGAGGAATCTGATAAAAGAAATACAGTGTGCAGGGCAGCATTCCAGCCTGCAGTGCAAGCGCTGAGTGAAGCGCCTGCCCGGCTTTCGACTGAATCTTCAGAACCGAGGCCATCTCGGACGCAAGCAGAAGCAGGGAAAGCAGCGACAGAAACGACAGCTGAAAAGCCGCCTCCTTCAACAGACCGGGATTCGTCACAAGCAGACAGACCGCGGCAAACGCAAGCGCCGTCAGCCGGTCAAACGCCCTCCCCAAAAGCTCTGCGCCAAGCCACAGAAAAAACATGATGCAGGCCCGCCGCGAGGAAGCGCTCCACCCCGTCATTTCAATGTAGCTCACAAGAAACAAACCCGAAAATCCTGCCGCTGCCGGAAGCGGCACAAAGCATTTGCGCAGCAGATGATACAAACCCATCCCGAGAAGGGAGATATGCAGCCCTGAAATGGCCAGAATATGGGATATCCCGCCTTCCTGATACAACCGCTTCTGGTCGTCCTCCAGCAGGGCCTTCTCCCCCAGCGTGATCGCAGACAGTGCCGCGGCCTGCTCATCCCCAAGAATTTCCGCATAGGATTCACAAAGCCTGCGTTTTAATACGTTCAGGAGTCTCTTCCACGAGACTCTCCCTTCTTTTTTTTCGAGAATCTCCGGGGATTTCAGCGTAAACAGGACATTTTTTGCGGTATAGTACTCCTGGGCATCAAACTGTCCGGGATTGGACGCCGCCTCAAAATTCCGGCATTCCCCGGCAACAAGCAGGAAATCCCCAGGCAGTATCTGCTGTTCCTCTGTGTAAAAAGTGATTTGATAAGATTGATCGACAGAATTGTCTGAATGAATAAAATTATTTGTATTATCAGAATCTTCAGAATTGTTATCAGAAATTATCCGGATATGATTCAGAAATACTCGGATATTATCCGGCATCCGGTCACAGCTGGCAACCTGGCCGGCTACAGTCAGGCCGGCTCCTTCCTCAAACCGCGGCGCAGGGGCTGTCCGGCCCCGGGACAGCAGCAGATCATCTGCTCCCGCCAGGAACACACCCGCCAGCGCCGCCGTCAGGAAAACGCCTGCCCAGAACAATGGGCGTTTTGTCATAGAATCGTCATTCCTCCTTTGCATCCTCTCCATTGTTGGATGGTGAGGGTTCTTCCTTCGTACTGTCTGTTATTTTGCCGTCCGACGCCGTTTTTTCAAGATTCATTTCAAATACGTGATCCAGAGATACTTTGTCCCGAAACAGCACATTTCCCACACCCTCAATCCGAATCCGGACGCCATCAACCTCATCGCACGTATCGCAGATTGAATTGACAAGTGCATACAGCGCCGTTTCCGCATCCAGCGTGTCCTCCGGCGGTTCCGTATTGACGGCCTGGTCCAGGTCGATCGTACAGATTCCATCCTGCACCTGCACACCGAGAACCTTCACCGTATCCACAAACACAGGCTGCAGTTCCTTACTGTCAGGACCCATAATCAGCTGTTCCGCCACCACATTTTCCAGAACCATATTGCTGGAATAATGCAGAAAACGTGTCTCTCTCTCCAGCCTGCCCGTCTTTCTGCTGACAAAATAGAGGGAAAGAACGGCATTCTGGTAGGAGTTGATTCCTCCCCCTTTTGTATTGATAAAATCATCCGCATCCATCGCCGCGACGGCTCTGCCATCCGTATCAACGAGCTGCTGCCCTTCAACCGTGATCATCACCTTCATGACACCGGGAATCTGGGAAAAGGTTTTGACCACGGCCGCGCGCAAAAGTACCTCCTCAATATTGGTCAGTGTATAATATTCTTTTGAAAAATCAATCCTGAGCGCGTCAATCCCTCTTGTGTAACCTTTGATTTTCACGTCATCCTTAAGGGCGCTGACATATTCGGACGGAGGATCTGCAAGCTGCCCCGCAAGCTCATCCATAATCTCCTCAAAGGTCTGCGCCTTCGGGACATAGGAGTTCTCCTGCAGCCGGATCCCCTCGGCATCGACATAGTAGATCTTATATCCTGCTTCCTTCTCGTTCTGTTCCTGACGGCATCCGGACAGCAGCAAAAACAGCAGCAGAAAAGGCAGCAGCCTGAAATATTTTTTCCCCATGATCCATGCCTCCCGTCTACTCCACATATTTCAGAGGAATCCTGACCGTAAAAGTCGTCCCCTCGCCTTCTTTGCTGTAAACCTTGATCGCACCATGGTGCAGCAGCACCGCGCTCCTTGTAATCGCAAGCCCCAGTCCGGTACCTCCGATCTCTCTTGAGTGAGATTTATCCACGCGGTAAAAGCGCTCAAAAATATGTTCCTGGGCCTCCGCCGGAATGCCCATACCGGAGTCTTCCACCTTGACAAAGAAATATTTGCTGTCCACGTTGAGAGAGACATGCACCCATCCCCCGGCGTTGTTGTACTTGATCCCGTTCTCGATCAGGTTGGAGAGGGCCAGCGTCAGCTTCGTCTCATCAACCTCCGCGATGATCGGCTTGAAACTTTCAAGAACCAGCTCGATATCCCTCTGTGCCGCGATCGGCCGCAGTCTTTTCAGAATCAGCTCAATCAGCTGATTGATGTTTGTCTCCTGAATATTGACATCTGAGGATTTGCGGTCCATCTTTACCAGCGAGAGCAGGTCCGAGATAATCTTGTTCTCACGATCAATCTCCTCCGCGATATCGCCCATAAACTCCTTGTACAGCTCAACCGGCACGTTATCCTGCGCAAGCAGGGAATCCGCAAGCACCTTCATCGAGGTGATCGGCGTCTTCAGCTCATGGGAGACATTTGACACAAATTCCTGCCGCGAATCCTCCTGTGTCTGCATACGCTGCAGCATGCGGTTGTAAGCCTCCGCCAGAAGCTTCGTTTCCGTATAATCCGGAATTGAGATCGTCTCTTCGCTCACACCGCCCACCGCTTCGAGCGACCGGGTGATTTTGCTGAACGGCTTTGTAAGACTGTGCGACATGTAAAACGCGACTGCGCAGATCAGAACGGTGAGAATAATCTGAAGGATCAGAACCGTATTTCCAAGCGCTTCGCTGGCATCATTTACATCCGTCGTGGGGACGCTGATGATCATGATCCCCTCCACCTCGCTGCTCTCCTCGTTTCTGACAGGAATCGTCATCTCAAGGAAACGGTAGTCTTTGTTGTAATTGATGGAATTTTTCCCGAGAAAACTCTGCAGAACCTCCTCCGAGATAATGTACTTGTCCTCATCAATCCCATACGTATCGCGGATAATGCGGAAATTGCTGTTCACAATGATCACACGTCCGTTAAACAGATTTGCAAGCTGTATCAGCTCCGAATCCACCAGCTGGGAAGTCTCCCCCCTTATATAGGAAGAGGTGCTGACCTCCTCCGCGATCTGCTGACTCTGGCTCTGGATCAGCCTTCTCTTCTGATCCACGCCCTGCGTCTCGTAATTCTCGAGGATCACATACTTCATCAGGAGAATCGGTATCAGACCGACCAGAATAAACAGAAAAAAGATGCGCGCCTGCAGGCTTTTGAAATATTTGCCCGCCCATACTCTGATTTTGGAAATAATACCCTCCCCCTTTCCCGAATTCCTGTTATCCAGTATCTCTCAAAATCCATTCCCGGTCAACCGTTTTCTTTCTTAATTATGCCAGTGGCGCACGGTCAGCACTGGTTCTGAGCGCCAGTGGCGCTCGTTTAGAACCGATCCAGACCCGAAACGGAGCGGAGACCCCGTTGCTTGCAGCGGAGTCCTTGACTCACAGTACTGCCGCAATCAGCGACGGCACCAGGAACAGCGCCGCGCAGATCAGATCGCTGAGCAGCCGGCAGACATTCCGCTCCTCCGGCTCCAACTCCTCGAAGGAGATGATCTTCTCATCCGCAAAATCCGCGATGTCCTTCGAACGGTGGCGCTTCTCCTTTTTCTTCCTCCCGGCGGTCAGCGTACCGAGGCTGACGCCGTCAAGCCTCAGATACTGGAACCAGGCCAGCATAAAGAAGAAAACAGCAGCGAAAAAAAACGCGTGTTCCACAAATGAAAAATAGCCTTCTTTATTGAACCAGTGATTCCAGAGCATCGCCAGAACCAGCGCGGTGGAACCCTTCATGACGCACATGTAGATCATCGGGCGGATCATATAGGGTTCAAAAATTTCTTTTATTTTCTTAATCATCGTCTTCCCCCACCCCGGATAAGCCGGAACCAGAATTCTGCGCTTTCGTCCAGGATTTTTCATCACAAAAAATTATGCGGCATCAAGCTTTTAGTGGAAAAAGGAGACCTTTCGGGCCTCCTTTTTCGTCTGTATTCTGATTCAGATCATTTTCCAGTCAGATCTCTTTTCTGTATCCTTCCAGTTCCTTCTCGTTTCCATACACGAAATGTCCCGGCAGGATCTCTTCCCAGATCGGCTTATTGACACTGTAGTCATGCATGGACGGGTCGTACACGAGCAGCTTTTTCTTCTTCTCGACCTCAGGATCCGGAATCGGAACTGCTGAAAGCAAAGCTTTTGTGTACGGGTGGAACGGATGCAGGAACAGTTCTTCCGCCTCTGCCAGCTCCACGATCCTTCCTTTATGTATAACCGCGATACGGTCGGAGATGAATCTTACGACCGACAGGTCATGCGCGATGAACAGGTAAGTCAGTCCTCTGGTCTTCTGAAGCTGATTCAGAAGGTTCAGCACCTGCGCACGGATCGAAACGTCAAGCGCCGAGATCGGCTCGTCCGCCACGACAAACTCAGGCTGCATGATCAGCGCTCTCGCGATGCCGATACGCTGTCTCTGGCCGCCGGAGAACTCATGCGGGAAACGGGACGCAAACTCGGGAAGCAGGCCAACCTCACGCAGAGCCGCCTCAACCTTTGCTTTCCTGTCCGCCTCATCCTTGTAGAGATGATGGTTGATCAGACCTTCGGAAACGATATAGTCAACCTTCGCGCGCTCATTCAGGGATGCCATAGGATCCTGGAAGATCATCTGGCATTTCTTGATGACCTCAAGGTCAAGCTCCTTGGAAATCTTTCCGCTGATAACCTGTCCCTTAAAACGAATTTCACCAGCGGAAACCGGATTGATCCTTGTGATCGCGCGGCCGATCGTCGTCTTTCCTGAACCGGACTCGCCTACAAGTGAGAAGGTCTCGCCTTTGTAAATATCAAAATTTACATGGTCCACAGCGACGAATTTTTTTCGTCCGCTGCCGAAAGAAATCTGTAAGTCCTTTATCTCGATTAACTTTTCTCTATCTGGCATGCCACTTACCTTCTCCCTTCCATTTTAGAACGCAGCTGCCGAATAGATTTAGGCTGCTCGATTTTCGGTGCCCTTGGGTCCAGATACCAGGTTTTCGCGATGTGTGTGTCGGAAACCTTGAAGAATGGCGGTTCCTCCTCGAAATCGATCGCGAGCGCCTGTTTGTTTCTGGGTGCAAACGCATCGCCCTTGATGGTGTTGAACAGGTTGGGCGGCGTACCCTCGATGGTCGGCAGCGGCTCGCCTTTGACTCCAAGCTGAGGCAGAGACGACAGCAGCGCCCATGTATACGGATGCCATGCGTCGTAGAAGATCTCGTTCACCAGGCCGGCCTCTACGATCTGTCCCGCGTACATAACCGCCACGCGGTCCGCCACGTTGGCGACAACGCCGAGGTCGTGCGTAATGTAGACGACCGTCATCTTCAGCTCCTCCTGAAGGCTGCGCACCAGGTTCAGGATCTGCGCCTGAATCGTCACGTCGAGCGCAGTCGTCGGCTCGTCGCAGATCAGGATGTCCGGATGGCAGGCGACGGCGATCGCAATCACGACACGCTGTCTCATACCGCCGGAGAACTCATGCGGATACTGGTTGTAGCGGCGCTCCGGATCCGGGATGCCTACCTTAGCCAGCATCTCAAGAGCCAGCTTTTTCGCCTGGGGACCTTTGATCCCCTGGTTGATCTCGATACTCTCCTGAATCTGTTTGCCGATCTTCTTCAGCGGATTCAGGGAGGTCATCGGGTCCTGCATGACCATGGAAATTTTTTTGCCGCGGATCGTCATCCATTCTTTCTCCGTCGTGTACTTCGAGAGGTCAATCCCGTCGTACATGATGGAGCCGCCGATGATCTTTCCGTTGGCGTCAAGCATTCCGAGGAATGATTTTGTAAAAACAGATTTGCCGGATCCGGACTCGCCCACGATCGCGAGCGTCTCCCCTTTATAAAGATCCAGCGAACATTTGCGGATCGCCGTCAGCTTCTTTCCACGCAGACTGAACTGGATTTCCACGTCTTTAGCAGATAATATCGGTTCTTTTGCCATAATACGTCTCCTCCATTCCTTATACGTGGTTTCTCGGATCCGCCGCATCTGAGAACGCGTTGCCGACCAGATAGAAGGTGATCGTGATCAGAGATACGATCGCGGCCGGGAAGATCAGCAGGTACGGATAATCCAGGAAGTAGTTTCTGGCGTTCCTAAGAAGAATGCCAAGTGACGGGGTGTCGATCCCAAGGCCAAGTCCCAGATAGGACAGCGTGGATTCCAGAGCGATTGTCGAAGGAATCGAGAGCGCAAGCCGCAGGATGACAATGCTGACAAGGTACGGAAAGATATTCTTGACGAGCACCCTCCACACCGGTGTTCCGAGACATCTCGAAGCCAGATTGTACTCGCGGTCGCGGTACATCAGCACGAGGTTGCGGACGTTTCTCGCCATCGTCAGCCAGCCGAAGCAGATCATCGCGACACTCATGATGAAGAAGCTCTGGCCGACCATCAGGGAGATCAGCGTCATGTAAATAATCATCGGAATATTGTTAATTATGTTGTAAAGCTCGGTGAGGAGACGGTCAAGCTGGCGCACATAGCCCCACAGACAGCCGATTGTCACGCCGAGGACACACTCGCCGATGGCCACGATCAGCGCGAGCTTGATCGAGGTCTGCGCCGCGAACCACACCTGGCACCAGTAGTCACGGCCAAGATTGTCCGTGCCGAACCAGAACTCGCCGTTCGGGGACTGGAACGCCAGAGCGCTGTCCGTCAGCAGAGAAGAATAATTATATTTTCCGATCATCAGCGCGATGAACGAGAAGATGACCAGCGCGAAAAAGATAATCGCCATCACAACGGCCGATTTCTTTTTCATAAAATTCTGAAACACGGATTTCCAGTAGGAATAATCGGAATAGCCCGTGCGTTCTGCAGCCTCCGCAGAGTACTCGACAAATCGGAACAGTTCGTCGTTCTTCTTACCCATTATCGTGTACCTCCTTTGCCTGCCAGTTTGATTCTCGGGTCAACGAGCATCATCAGAACATCGCCAAGGAATACGCCGATGATTCCGAGCGACGCGTAGATGATCGACAGCGTCTGAACTACGTTTGTATCGTAGCGCGTGATCGCGTCTGTCAGAAGCGGACCCATGCCCGGCACAGAGAAAAATCTCTCGGCCAGCAGCGAACCGCTGATCGTGTACAGGAACGAAGCGGGAATGTACTGCACCAGCGGCACAAACGCGTTCTTGAACACATGCTTGACCATGATCGTCTTTGAGGACATACCTTTGATCCTGGCAAGCTTTATGTAGTCCTTGTTCAGCTCATCCACCATGTAGCGCCTTGTCCAGAGTGCATAGCTGGCGATCGACGCCAGTGTCAGACACGCGATCGGAATGATGCTGGACGGTCCGGGATTACGCGTGGAATAGATCGGCGGAAGCCCCAGCACCTTCGAGCCGAATACCAGCACAAGGGAGTACGACACGAGGCTCGGCACCGCGTTGACAAAGATCGTGTACGCCGTTCCGACGTGATCCAGAATATGGTCTTTGTTCAGCGTCTGGATAATACCCAGAACAACACCGACAATCAAAGAGATGATAAGCGCGATACATCCCAGTCTTAATGAAATTCCAAATTTGTCCCCGATTACCCTGATCACAGGTACTCCGCTCTGAATTCTTCGTGACTGGCCAAAGTCCAGACGAATCGTCTGCCCATAAAAGCGGAGCAGCTGCTCTCCCATCGGGTCCAGTAAACCTGCTGCCTCCAACTGTTCCGTCTTCTGCTCAGGAGTGAGCTTCATCAGCTGATCCTCTGTAAAAAAGTAATCAGTCGGAAGCATCCTCATCAGCAGAAACACGATCGTGGCAACAATCGCGACTGTCACAAGGGACTGTGCCAGCCGCTTGATTGTATACTTAATCATTACTTGTTGTATTCCTCTGCAAATTCAGCATACTGTTCTGTAGTATAGGCGTCTACAGAGGTATCCCAGTTCTTGTACATGTAGTTCTGGATACCATACATTGCGTTGGATCTTGTGTAGTCGTTGACCTTCGTCAGCTGCCATGCAACTTCAAGACTCATCGGAATCGTCATCGCATGCTCAAGCATGTAAGCTTCCGCGTCAGCGTAAGCGTCATATCTTGCGTCCAGATCATCGACGATCGCGTTGGCCGCGTTGACCATGTCAGTGTACTCCTGCCAGGTCGCCAGCAGAGTCTCGTCCGTCGCGTCGTTGATATTCGTGTAGTTCATGGAATAGTAAGCCGTATCCTCGCCCAGCGTCTCCTGTCCAAGGTAGTTCTGGATATCACCGTAGTCAGCGCCCCATCCGTTGATAACGAAAGACTGCAGCTGCGGGTCGATGACTTCCTGTGTCTGGCTGGATACATAGGTATCGATGTTCAGCGTCACGTAATCAGAGCCAAGGCCCTCCTCAAAGATCTGCTTCAGCACCGTAGCGGAATCAAGTGCGTTCTGAGCTCCGGCTATGATATAATAATCGATCTGGATCGGGAATGTAACGCCCTGCGCCTCAAGCTCTTCCATTGCCTTCGCCTTGCACTCCGCGGCAAGATCCGGATCATACCTTCTCGGATTTTCTCCGTCAGACTCCGGAAGACCAAGCTTCTCAGCAACCCTTGCGGTATACTCTGTGCCGTCTGAGAAGTACAGCAGGCCCTTCATCGTGTAGGCGTTGTTCTCGCAGTGAAGCGGGTTGATGAAATTCGTTCTCGCAAGATACGGAACCAGATTCAGTCCGTAGTAGATGGACTTGCGGAAGTTCTCGTTCGCAACTGCTTTGTTCCAGTTGTCATCCGGTGTTCCGTCGTCTTTCATCTTGCTGTAGTTGAACTTCATCTGATAGGAATACTTTCTCGGCATCTTCTCAACGAGCTGATCATGATATTTGTGTCCCTCGTCGTCATAGATCTGACGAAGCGTAGCCTCGGAAAGGTCCGTATGGTCAAGTTCGCCTGCGTCATACAGCTCATAGCCTCTGGTTGTATCCTCGATGATACGGATCACAACGTTGTCAAACAGCTTCGCCTCGGTATCCCAGTACAGCGGGTTCTTCGTCAGTGTCTTGGTGTTGCCCTGCACAAACTCAGTCAGCGTGTACGGTCCATTATACCAGAGTCCTTCAATACCGGTAGACAGAACGTTCTCCACACCTACTTCATCGATGAAGCCCTGCGCCATCGGATACAGGCAGGCAGATGTAGCGACCGTATCAAAATACGGAGCGTTTGATACGCAGTGATAGATCAGCGTATAGTCGTCCGGAGCTTCGATACCAACCATCTCAAGGAATTTCGTCTTGTCAAGTGCGTAAGCTTCCTCGTCGGAAAGATCCTTGGTATAATTGTAATAGTCTCCGGCGCCTGCGATCAGAGTCGTCGGCATGGATGTGTTGTTCGCGCCGTTCTTTTTCGCGTTCATAACCCACTCAAGCGCGGTGATCCAGTCCTGCGCCGTGACGTCGCCCTTCTCATTGCCCTGCCAGTCGACCCACTTCACGCCCTCTCTGAGCTTGAAGGTCCAGGTAAGTCCGCCGTCCTCGGTGCCCCACTCGGAAGCGATGCCCGGAATCAGCTGACCTTTGGAATCCGTCTCAAGAAGACCCTCGGTCGTGTTGCAGAGAACATTGAGGTCATTCGCCATCTCAGTGTTGAGAATGATAAGGTTCTCAAGCTCACGGTTGCTTGTCTCAAATGTCCAGAGCTCATTGAGCTCTTCCGCCGATGAGACCATGCCCCCCCCTGCGAGCGTGCCCATTGCGAGCGCCGCTGTGAGGAGGACTGCTGCTAACTTCTTTGCTTTCTTCATGAAAAGCTCCTCCTTGTATTTATTTTTGCATACCTTGTATGCGTGCGATGTACACCGCAAAACGCGGTATACAAGAAAAGAGAGCCAGCACTATGCACAACACCGGCCCCCTTTGCCTTTTTTATATTGTACTATTTTGCAAAAACAATGTCAAGTGATTTCTCTGCTTTAACGCAATAAAAGCAAACATTACCACTTTTCAGGGCGGAAATGTTTGCCTTTTACACAATTTACTATTAATTTATTATATAGAGCAACCTTTTTGCAAAAATCACTGTTTTTCACAAAAAGTTCACAATTTGTCTTCCAGCAAAAGACTTTCTGAACTTTCCGGTTCTAAAGGAATCTGCGTTCATCTGTCATCTGCTATATCCAAAACTTTCGCAGCCTTTCCAAATCTTAGAACGGTGTCTCCGATCTCCAGGAGTATACCTCTCCCTGTTCATCAGAAAAATCTGCCGCCTCCGGACACATTCTCATACTTTTTCCTTTCTGAAAAATTTCTGAGAAAATATGTCTGTTTATCATTTGCCGAGGAAGAACTCTCTGACTCTGGCGCCGAGGGAAGTCTGCGTCTCGGTGGTCTCCCACTGATTTCTCTGGGCCTCCATCTCCTGGCTCTTCTTCAGGTCTGCATACGCACCGTCATTCAGCGCTGCAAATAAGAAATCGTTGGAAGCTGAACTTCTGTCAAGTGTAATTGTCGTCATAACTGATCCCTCCTTAAATATTTATTCTCCCAAGCAGCATCACCTGCATGCCTGTGTTTCTTTCTGTGTTTCTTTCTCTGTTTGTTTCTTTAATACTATTATATCCAAAACCTTTCCGCTGTAAATGGTAGTAAAATCTAAAGTTTTGTGTTAAACTTGTGCTGAGAATACAAAACAATTCAAATATTCAAAAAATGGAGGGGATATAAATGTCACTAACTCTCAAAAAACTGTGCAGCGAAAACAATAATCAGTTCCGCCTGACCCTGTGCGCCGGACAGGACGGATACCACAATGCAGTGACCTGGGTGTACATGCTCGAGGACGACTACATCATCCCTTATTTTCACAATTCCGAGCTCGTCGTGACAACCGGCATCAAAACCGTACAGGATCCCTCCTGGCTGATGACGCTTGTGTTCAAACTCGTGAACCAGCACGTCGCCGGGCTGATCATCAACGTGGGAAAATTTATTGAAGATATTCCGCAGGATGTTCTCGACTACTGCAACGAACATGATTTCCCACTGCTCACAATGCCCTGGAAAATCCATATGACAGACATGATCCAGAACTTCTGCATGCGCATCATCCGCGAACGGTATGACAGCTCCATCCACGACCAGGCGCTGAACGACGCGATCTCCGGGCGGGACAACGAAGCCGAGTACCGTGAAATCCTCAGCCGCTATTACGACCTGGAAAGCAAGTTTACCGTCATCCTCGTATATATAAACCGGCCAGGCGACAATATCCGGCAGATGGAGGAAATGAACTACCTGTTCATCAACCGGATCCGCCATTTCAAGGCGACGCACGGCCTGAAAACCTCCAAATTCGGCCTTGTCAGCCATGAAAATTATGAACTGATGATCACCAACAACGTAGATCAGTCCTGCTTTCCCGATCTGGTTCGGATCATCACCGACGTGTACAGCGACGCCGTTAAACAGAAGGCTCTCTTTATCGGAATCGGAACAGAAGTGTCCGACATCTCCCAGATCAGCAAAAGCTACAACCGCGCCTACACAGCCATGCGCATGGCCATATACCGCAATACCCCCTACATCAGTTTCGAAGACATGGGATTCTACAAAATCCTGTTCTCCGTCAAAGACGAGGAGGTACTATATTCTTATGCAGATGAAATTCTTGCCCCGCTTGAGGCCGCCGAGGGGAAAGCGCAGAGCTATCTGGAACTTCTGAAAGCCTATATCGAAAACGACCGCAGCCTGGAGCGGACCGCGGCCGCGCTTTTTCTTCATCGCAACACCGTCAACTACCGTCTTCAGAAGATGAAAGAGTTGCTGAACTCGCCGCTCAAGACGGTGAATGACCTGTTTCCCTATCAGGTAGCGCTCGCGATTCGTGATATGGAGATGAAATCCATCAAGCTGGAAGAACCCTGAAAGTATTTTTATCAATAATTTGTTTGTTAAATTTATTATTTTTGATAAACTACTATTGTTGTATAATTTAGGTTGTGCTAAAATATGATATAGTGCAAATTGAACTCAAAACTAAGATATTAGGAACAAAGTACTGATGTTCATGTATAACTTTTTAACGAAAGGGAAATTATGAAAACATATACACTTTATTTAGATGAAAGTGAAACAAACCAAAAACAAACTTTACATGCCTACGCTATTGGTGGTATTATTGTGGAAAATACATACCATGATACTGTACTTAGCCATCAAATCAATCAGGTCAAGCAAAAAATATGGCCAGATTTAGAAAATTACCAGAGTATCATTTTACATGAGAAAGAAGTAAAAGACGCAACATCACGTAGAGTGGATAAATCTCACGTAAAACCTGAATATATACGCTTTTATAATAATTCCGATAATTGTACTATTCTTTATAAAGAATTAGATTATGTGCTTCGCAACAGCGATGTACATACTTTAGGTTGTGTTGCAATCGAAGAAAAACTTATACATAATTTTCCTTCTAATCTTTCCAACGATTACAGTGCCATTTGCATGCAAATAATAATAGAGAATTTTTGTCATTTTCTATATCATCAGCAGGCAATAGGCAATATCCAGTACGAGGCTAGAGAAAATAGCCAAAATATCGCTATGAGTCAGCACTTTCATCAAATAAAAGCTATCGGGACAATGTACGTAAACTCACACTCTATTCAAAAATATATACGAAATATAGATTTCCCAAACAAGCAGGAAAATATTGCCGGCTTACAACTAGCAGATTTTATTCCTAATCAAATAGCCAAAAAAAGTATAAATAAAAAAATTTATGCGAATACTAAAAACTTCAATGCGAATATTTATCGAAAAACATATGATGGAAAATGTAATAATAAAAATCGTTTTGGTATAAGAATCATTCCTAAAGATTGACTTTCAAGATTTACCCGTATTTTTATAAAATTACTAGTTGACAAAAAGACTTTTAAAGCGTATTATAATAGAGCTAGGGTTCTGAGGGCGCAAGATACTCATGGGATGTGGTATCATTGGTATTTACCAAAAGTGACTCTATCGAGCCTATATTTTAGCCAAAACATTAAAGGCATTTGCTTAGGCAAGTGCCTTTTTACTTGTAAACAGATAACAAAAAAGTTATAGCACGCACCCAAGCCGGAAGGTCCGCTGTTTATGCGGCTTCCCGGCTTTCTGGTTTACTATTCGAATTCGGCGTGTCCTTTGTTGTTCTTAGACTATTTTAGTTTAAGTTTTGCGCGGACTTGCGCCATTTTTTACTTCAATTACATCAATTATTTTGGTTTATTGATTTTCTGTTACCAAAATGTTGCCATATACCACATATTATAGTTCATCCAACATAGACTCAAATTTTCGTTTTTTACCAAACGTATTAATATCTATCGTGTCTAATTTATTAAAAACATAGTCCATCCTTTGCTTTACAAATTTTATAACTAATTTCACTTTATCATATATATTATCCTTTTTAAGTTGTGCAAATGATATTCCCTTTATATACCTTTTGTCCTCATATTTTTCCTTTATCTGACCAACAATATTATCATATTCTTTCCCACTTTCAGTATCATCATATTTGTAGTGCAAATAATGCAACATACTTGTAAAAATTGTGTGATAATATGATTGCTTAACTTGAACAAATACTCTCTCGCCCCTACTCGCAGTAGAATAAATAACAATGCCCGCATACATATACTCAATAAACCAGTCCTCAGAACAACCATTTGCCTTATATAAATCATACAACTCACACATTGGATTATAGAGAATATTTTTCATAAATCGATCCGGTTGAAGTTCGCATAATATATCAAGAAAATCTGTCGTCATTCTACCCGACATAGATTTCAACCAAGATGAAAGAAACTGACGTTGCTCATCATCACTCAATTGAGTAGAATACACGGCTGCAAAGTATTCTTGAAACGATCTATGCGAGAAGCGGTAATTCAGTCCCTCATGTACTAACATGCAGACTGCTTTAGTCATATCATCCAAGTAGTCACTTTCCTTAAAATCTCCATAAGAATATACTTTTTCTTTAGCTTTCGCAATATTTTCTAAAGCACTTTTTTCAGTAAATTCATACTGGTTTTTAAAAAAAGATCTAAAACAAAAATATGAAAATACCTTCTTAAAATCTTCGTATCCTAGTCCAGATGTTTTCTCTCTTTTATATTTCCCTTTTTTCATAGCATCATGCTTATGAAATAAAGCCGAGAAAGCTTGTTCATAGAAATCCGTCTTACTGTCTGGTATAGAAATCCGTTCCTCAAAAGTCATCAACATTATTGTGAGTAATAAAGGATTAGAAGCAAAAGATTCATACTTTTCAAATAATTCTTCATCTAATTGCTTATAAAACTTATTTTTTATTTCTGCATCATAGTCCAATTTAGAGATCAGCGATAATGCTTGATTTTTATTTAATGCAATTGAAGAATACTCTTTAAATTCTGACCAGCCAACAAATTCATCCAACGGTCTCGAGGACAAAATAATATGATTTTCCGAATATTTGTTACTAAAATCAATGATTTCCTGTGTCACCTTAGATGAATTTGAATTTTTAACTTCATCATAACCATCAAATAGAATTAAATAACACCCCGTTTCCAAACTATATTTATAATACTCTTCTTCAAGTTTAAAGCCAAATATTTGAAGTACATTATATATATACTCCTCAATAGAAATATTTTCTGGTAAATACTCATTTAACCCTCTCAATTCCACTAATATGGGGATGTAATTGGTCATGCTTATTGTATTCAGGAAAAAATGTTTCAGCAACATACTTTTCCCAATTCCACCGGTTCCAGTAATAATTATTTTATTCCCAAGATCCAAAACATTATTCACATCAGAAGTATCAATTATATTTTCTCTATTTCTTATACTCATGCATTCAAAAAAAGAATACAAATAATGTGGCGTTTGACCGTATAAAATAGTTTTCGCCACACTAATATGACGTTCTGCCTCAAACAAATATTTCTCAAATGCGGTTCTATAATCAATATCTTCTTTGTTTATAGTATCTTTATATATTTTACCCACTTTTTTTGCAACAAAACCTGCTGCACTTTTTGCTAAATCAGTAATTACTTCAGCACTTATTTTATTTACATTAAATTCTTCAGCCATATACTTTTCCTCGACTTTTTCGTAATTAAGAAAATCTCATCTTTAGCTTCAAAGCCATTTATAGAACTATTATACTTTATATCCTAAATTATAGCAAACTTGATTTAGAGATATTAAGCTTTCTGTATGTGGCGAAATCTATCATACGTTATCGTGACAACAAACTTTCTATTTATTATCCACAAACACAAATACTACTGATAATGGCGGATAATTTATGAACTACCTGCCATTTAATATAATCTGTGTAAAATTATCAATTACTCAAACTCGGCTTGTTCTTTGCTATTCTTAACTATGTTTGTTTAAGTTTTATGCAAATACACGCCTCTTTTTACTTCAATTACATCATTTATTCTAGCTTACTGATTTTCTGTTGCTAAAATGTTGCCGCATCACAATACTTATATATTCTCGGGGTTACTCAATGCCTGCCTGAGCATTTCTGCTTCTCTTACTTTCTCTTCATAATACATCCTCTGTTATGAAGTGACTTTTGTCAAGAGGTAAATTTGTATTCCACAAACTTTTTTCTTCCCCTGACAAGTCTCACATTTTGATCCTCTGACAGTGCCGGAAGAGGGCCCTGATTTAACAGTCCTCGGCAGTTGGCCACTCTGTTATCCGTGGATTGGTTACCTACAGGCTAATGGTCCGCCGAAGGGCTCTGCGATCTAAAAGCGTGGATCACGGTTTTACGTGCGCACATAAAGGCGCCGCAGTTGGCCCAGACCTTTCAGTGACCACAGCCCTTTTCCGCCGCTATCAGATATTTTCTTGTTTTTTTATTGCTGGCAGAAATAACTGCAGTATGCTGCTTATTTCTGCTTATTTACCATACTCATCACCGACGGCTGCCTGTCAGGGGCCGCGCCTCGCGCAGTGCATTTTACCCTTGACTGGCTGACGGCTGCGATGTACTCTCCTCACGCCGCTTTGATCCCAATGTTGTCCGTCATCATTCCCCATACAAAACATGCCAGCTCCCTTGCCACCGCCGCTGCTGCTACATTCCGTTTCTTCCCGTGCCGTATCAGCCGGTAATACCTGCTCCGCAGCCTTGTATTCGCTTTGTCCGCACAGGCGATCACTTCCGCCGTGTTTCCATTCTGGCGCGCCCTCAGTTCTTTTGATTTATGGCCCACCGCTCCTTTGCAGATGCTCCCTGCCGCCTCTGCCAGCAGTTGCCTCAGATGGCCGTTCCCAGCCTTCGTGATCCCCAGACGGTTGACACTGTCAGAACTGGAATGTTCCCCCGGGACAAGTCCCAGATATGCCGCATAGGTGTTCCCTTTTGCAAATCTCTCAAAATCCCCTGTCTCTACAACCAGGGACAGCGCCGTGTGCGTCCTGATCCCCAGGAAGCATCCCAGCCGTTTTACTTTCTCCTGGTACCTTTCCTGGGCGGCGATCTCTTCGATCCGTTTATCGAACCGTTCGATTTTTGCCGTCTGCTCCTCATAAGACGCCATATATTCTTCCAGTGTCTCCCGGTACAGTTCTTTCAGTTCCAGCTTCTTCAGCCATTTCAGGTGCGCAAGGGTCCATTTTGTCCCTTCATAATAATATCCATGCCGCAGACAGAACGCGTTGATCTGCTGTTTCACCTTCTTGAGCGCCAGTTTGTGGTCATCCCGCATCCGGAGATATTCCTTAACGGCCGCATCCTCTTCTGTGGGGATATATACCGCATGATAACCGCCATAGGATAAACACTGGGCGATCATACGGGCATCCCTCGCATCCGTTTTGATCCTCTTTCCCTGCTGTGTCAGCATGGTTGTGGGGGCAAGGATCACGCATTTCACTCCCGCCGCTGTCAGCTGATTATACAGGGAATATCCCAGGCATCCCGCCTCGTATCCGCACTGGATGTCATACTGATTGTTAAGACCGGGTTTCAGCTTCAGGTTTTCAATGAACATCAGGATGTTTTTATAGTCTGGTGTTACCTTAATAGTCGCAAATATGCGGTCTTCTTCGCCGATTACCGGCTCCATCGCGCATAAAGTGTAATTTGTACTATGGACATCCATTCCAATTTTTAGTATTCTATACATAGTGGCCTCCTTTGTATGTGGTAATCCTGTTACCGTTGATTTCTCCAATCTCTAGTATACAGGTAAATCCACGTTATTACAAATGTGAGGTCACTTCATATTATCTAAAATAATCCTAGAAATTTACTTTTAATGATTCCTCCATTTCTTTTGCAATTAATTCAGTTAACATCTTTTTTAACGCCTCTAAATTCATAATCAAATTCGTTATTAAATCAATATTTCTGGGTTTACTTGTATTTGCCAATACAATACTCGAATCATCTTTAAATAGTTCCGTATATGTATCCAGCGAAAATTTTTCAGCATACATTAATTCTTCTTTTTCAAAATAACCACTGTTTATTATATCTAAATAATTTTGGCATTGTTGCAATCTGCTTTTATATTTTTCAAAATTATAAGCATTATCTATCTTTTTTATCATCTTACTTTCCATATAATTTCCTTTCTTAATCAAAACTTTTTTCAAAATTTTTCAACCAAATTAATTATTAATATTTGTATCACCTGATTCATATCCAGCTATCAGTACTTTTTTATTAGCATCTTGTAGATTCGCATATTTTACTACAACAGCTTGTATTTTTTTATATCTTTTCTTACACTTTCAATATCGTTTGCTATTCTTTTATCAACTTGTCTTAATTCATCAATATCCGAAATATAAACCAAACATCTGCCATATTGTTCAAAATCAATTTCAGAAGTTTCAACATATTTCTTTTTTCTCTTCAACCGAGAATATGTATAGTCTAGTTTTAAAACTTTTTTATCATATTTTTCCAATATTTCAGGAATTATAACCCCCAAACAAATAATCCATTGCTTGCCAGGAAAAATAATCAAATTATCTATTTTATTATGCTCCAATCCTTTTTTATCACGTTCTGGCAACTGTTCTATAAAACCACGATCAAACTGTAATTCTTTAACACTTAATGGAACATTACCTGTATTTCTTAATACAACACAAGCCAAGTTTGAACGTATTAATTCAAAACTTATCTGTAAATATGGTCTATTTTGTTCCGAACGCTCTCTTAACAAAAACCATATTGTTATCCAAGCTGCCACAACCGACAAGATATTAATAGCATCCATTAATGAAAAAGAATTGTTTTTTCTATAACCTTTATTAATTCTTTCAGGAGACTTTCCATACTTTACTTTCCTTTCTATCTCGGCCCCAAAAACTTATCTCCATTCAAATGTATCATATGCTCCGGCAATTCAGCAATCCATACTTCTGTCTCCCAAGCCAATGTTTCTGAAAACTTCTTATATGTCTTGAAATCCAAAAAAGCCGTAACAAAAATCTTTCCAGCCATAACACCCTTTGTCATTTCTGTTATTTCAAGAATACGCTTCGGATCCATTGGCCCCACAGAAGTGACCGATTCGACAAAATAAATCCAGTTCTTATCTGCCCGATACAAAACGACATCTGGCATCTTATCATGTAAAGTAATTTCAAATCCCAATTCCGTCAGCTTATCAACGTTCTTTACCAAGTCTTTTTCAGTCGTGTCACCGACATACAGGCATTCCGAATTTGGTGCAAATCTCGGCGCAAATTCTTCAATAATTGCTTTCTGCAGTTCGTTGTGTTTCCCTGCTGAAAACTTAAAATCTGCCCCATTGATTTTCACTGGCATCATTGTCATTTTCTTTTTAGAAGCATAAATATCGATCAATTTATCATGGTACATAAGGAAACGCTTCAACGATTTCTGCCATTCTGCAGATTGAAATGTTCTCAGCATTTTCAGTGTTTCTTCCGTAAGTCGGTATCTATAATTTGGACTGTTTGTTGCCTTTCCATTATCCTCCACCAAAGCAGCGGTTCGAAATCTATGTAACGCCTGCTTACGAAATGTTTCCCTACTGTTTTCCGCATAAGTAGTCCCATAAAAAGCATTAGAAAACTGAATGATGTCATGGATACGAATCCACTCATTACTTGCTTCCTCCCATGACATATCTGGTTTCATATCTGCCATTGCCAACAGTACATAACAACATATATCCGCCTGCTGTGCTTTTGGCATCCCCACCATCTTCAAAAAATCTCGTGCTTCTTCAACTTTACCCACAGTATCCCTCCAAAATCGAATTACAGTTTTTCTCCGACAGATCTTTTGATTTCATTAACTTTCTTCCCATTTCCTGTATACTCTCCATATCCGGCACAGGCATAGAATTTACCTCCGTAGAGTTTACCTGTGTGGAGCCGTTCAAAATTCGGTAATACTCATCATATAATGTAGAGTTAAAAAGCACATACAAGCCATATACCAGGCACTCTGACATCTCTCCCAAAAGCCCATCAATAAAATTGATTTTATTCTGTGTACTGATTTTCGTATACTGTGGATAATTCTTCGCCAAATAAATCCCGCATTGCAATCTCCGTGGTTCTTCCTTCGCTGTAAATCTCTTTACAAACAAATAATTTTTATTATCCTGCATAAGCCCACGCTGGTCTGTTACTACATACTCATTTTCTTTCTGAATAGGAAACTGCACCCTGCCTTGTTTTATGTGTTGCGAATAAAATAAGGGGATTGCGCCTTCCTCCTCTTTATCACGAAGAATATTTCGATTTCTGAAATCTACAGTTAATCCCGTTTTCATCTTCACACCAATTTCAGGCAATGTTTTATTAAATTTATGCAACTGTTTCAATACCGCTATTTCTTCATCATTTGTTACCAGATACACATAATAATCTTCACCAGACACAATAAGATCATATGGTGCGGTCAAGAAAGTTAATTCATCAAAATCTTTGTTTGATTTCGATGACGTAATTTTTACCCATGCCGGATTTACATGTGTTTTCCGAACTTTTATAATAATAGTTTCCTGTAACACATCTTCTTTGTCAAAAACTTTATTCCGACTTACAAATAAGTGAATATGTTCCAATTTTCCCTCTGTCAGAAAATACTGACGAAACCGTTTGAAATACGCTCCCGATGTCCATGAACGCGGAATAATATAAACCAATTCCCCATCATCTTTTAAATTAAAAAGCCCCATAGCTGCAAAAATAAAGTACATATTCGGCGCACCATAACAAACTTCCGGCATAGCTGCTGCCTCTGGCGCATCTTTCGCTATTTTCATATAAGGTGGATTTCCAATTACATAATCATATTTCATCGGATCAGGATTTCCACCTATCATATAGTTAAAATCTAAATATTGACTTGTAATATAATTCTCTGTCTGAATATTATATTTAACTATTTTACTTGAATGATTTTTGCAATACTCTAAATTATCCTCTAAAAGTCCCAACACATTAGCATCATTCTCATAACAAGTCAATTCTATTTCTTTTATTGTGTCAAACCCCTCTATCCATTCAATAAAAGCACATGACAATATGCCAGAACCCGCCCCGGCGTCCAAAACCGTTACACTTTTCTTATTGGTCGGAATTTCATACAAATTTGCCATAAACTTTGCAGTTTCCATACTTGTAAAAAACTGTCCATATTTTTTTCTCTCTTTTTTTGGCATATTGTCTATATATAAATTCGTGCGTTCAATAATTTTTTCAAGCATTTTATCTTACCCCATATCCATCTATATATATCAATTATACTCTATATCTATTTTCATTTCAATACTTTTTAGAACAAATGTTCTCTTTGTTTTTTATAGCCCTATCTATACTCTACCGTATTTCTCATAAAAAATCTATCAGAACATCTGTCCCGTTCATTCCAATTTGAGTACCGTGAAAAAATATATGCTCATATACTTTCCTGGGCAAACCTATTTAGCGTAAAAAGAACAAAGAGGTTTCCGTACTACTGCCGGGATGGACAAAAAACCCCAGAGGATGACGTTTCGCCATCGCTCCAAGGTCTTTGCGCTGTTCGTTGATGCAATATTTTTTTGTCCTTTTTCGGTGATTCATGTTTACCCCGAAATATCCAAACTATTCGAACTCTATCGTCCCCGTCGGCTTCGGCGTAAAATCATACAGCACGCGGTTCACACCCGGCACTTCATGCGTGATCCTCTCCACGAGATGACACATCAGATCAAACGGAATATTCTCCACAGTCGCGGTCATCGCATCGGTCGTGTTGACGGCGCGGATGATCACGGACCACTCGAACGCGCGGGCGCCGTCCTTGATTCCGGTTGATTTGAAATCCGGAACAACAGTAAAATACTGCCATACTTTGCCTTCCAGACCATGTTTCGCAAACTCTTCCCGCAGAATCGCGTCCGACTCGCGGACTGCCTCAAGACGGTCACGCGTGATCGCGCCCGGACAGCGAACGCCGAGTCCCGGACCCGGAAACGGCTGACGGTACACCATGCCATCTGGCAGACCAAGCTGCTTTCCTACAACGCGCACTTCATCCTTGAACAGGATTTTAACCGGCTCCACGAGCTCAAACTTCATATCCTCCGGAAGTCCTCCGGCATTGTGATGCGCCTTGATTCCTTTCTCGCTCTCCAGAATATCCGGCCAGATCGTTCCCTGGGCAAGAAACTCGATGCCGTCCAGTTTGCGCGCTTCCTCCGCAAATACCTCAATGAACTCTCCGCCGATGATCATCCGTTTCTGTTCCGGATCGGTAACTCCAGCCAGTTTATCCAGAAAACGGTCTGTCGCGTCCACATAGATCAGGTTTGCGTTCATCTGGTTGCGGAACACCTCGATCACCTGCTCCGGCTCTCCCTTTCGGAGAAGGCCGTGATTCACATGCACACAGACCAGCTGCCGGCCGACCGCCCTGATCAAAAGCGCCGCCACAACCGAAGAGTCAACGCCGCCCGAAAGCGCGAGCAGCACCTTCTTGTCTCCCACCTGTTCCTGAAGCGCTTTCACCTGCTTCTCGATAAATACTTCGGCAAGTTCCGGTGTTGTAATTCTTACCATATCCTCTGGTCGTCTCTCATTCGCCATTTTTCTTACCTCCTGTTTATCGTGTTTTTGTTACATTTTGCAGCCAATATTTCAATTCTGTGATGTTCTGCATTTTCAGAAACTTTCATCACATCTTTCCTCAAGCCCGGCGCTGTCATCTTTAATCCATATCATGATGCCAGGGGCAGAAGGTATTTTGCCCCTTCAGGTTCTCTTATAGTAACATTCAGGGCAGATAAACGCAAGTGGAAAAAGGCAGAGGGAACGTCCCTCTGCCAAAATCGCAAAACACAGTCTGTTTTTGCGGCGATCTGCAGGTTCCTGATCAGTGCTGGAAATAATACCCCACACCCCACTTCGTATGTACATACTTCGGTTCGCTCGGATTCTGCTCAATTTTCTCACGCAACCTTCTGATATGCACATCCACGGTTCTGACATCTCCGGGATACTCATATCCCCAGACGATGTTCAAAAGGTTCTCCCTGCTGTAGACTTTGTTCGGATTGAACACAAGAAGCTCCAGCACGTCAAATTCCTTCGCGGTCAGATTAACCTCCCGGCCCGCGACGCTCACCCGCCTGCCTTCGCAGTCAAGCGTCAGATCGCCTACATCAACTATTTTGCCGCGCGGCTCCGCGGCTGTCTTCTGGGAAGTCCGGCGAATGATTGCCTTCAGACGCGCTTTGACCTCAAGGATGTTAAACGGCTTTGTGATGTAATCGTCCGCACCGTACTCCAGTCCCAGAATCTTATCCATATCATCGCCTTTCGCGGTCAGCATCACGATCGGCACATCGGAAAACTCACGGATCTGCTGACAAACCTCCAGCCCGTCGATCTTTGGAAGCATCAGATCCAGCAGAATAATGTCATACGCTTTTTCCTTCGCCATGCGCACGGCCTCTTCTCCGTCAAACGCGGCGTCCACTTCCATATCATCCTGCTCCAGACTGAAACGAATCCCTTTCACGATCAGTTTTTCGTCATCCACAACCAATACCTTTTTTCCCATAATATGCTCCTTTATACTGTAATCCTGTCCTTTATTCTGGAAAATACAGCTTCCTTGATCCCTGAAACCTGGCAGATATCACCGATCGAACCAAAATTTCCATGATCCTGCCGGTACTGCAGGATCGCCTCCGCTTTCGACTCCCCGATACCGGGGAGGGTCATCAGCAGATCTTTGTCCGCCGTATTAATGTTTACTTTCTCGTCCGCGGCCTCTCCCTGCGCTGCCGCGCCGTCCCCGGCAGCCGTCTGCAAATCCGCTCCCTGCGGCATGCCGCCCGCTCCCGCAGTCACTGCAGGATCGCCTGATGCCGACAGACCAGCCTCCTTAAAGGCCGCCGTTTCCTTCTTTGTATAGATCTGAAGCTTCTGTCCGTCAGAGACAACCTCCGCCTGATTCAGCCATTCTTCATCTGCCTGCTTCGTGAGACCTCCCGCCTGTTCGATCACCTCAAAAACGCGCGTGCCTTCTCCGATTTCATAGACGCCCGGCCTGCGAACCGCACCGCAGATGTAAACATACCCCGGCTCCTGAGCGCCGGATACCACTGCAGCTGCGCCGTCCGACAAAACCATGCTTCCGTCCGCGCTTCCTGTTCCACCGGAAGTTCCCACATCTGCCGTTCCTGTGCTGCCTGAAAACTTAAAATCTGCTGCAGCCCCTGCACTATCTGAAGCCCAGGAATCTACCGCTGTACTTTCAACGCCGGAAGACTTCTCTGCGCCTGCAGACCCGGTTCCCCCCGCGCCTGCACTGTCTGTCCCCACAGCATCCGCTGCGGGCTGCACGACCCCGTCCTCCGCATTGGACAACCCGGCCGTTTCCCCATCATCTTCTTTTTTATTTCCCGTATTTTCTTTCTCCTGGCCGCTCCCCGCCTGGAAACTCCATCCGGAATCTGCGTCCTCTGCACCTTTACCAGAACATCCTGTCAGAAAAATACTTCCGGCCAGAAGCAGCGCCAGTATCGGAAATCCGCGCGGGATCACAGGAAACAGGCACAGGTGCCTCCTGTTTTCCTTGATTATCCCTGTATTCACCGGATATCTGCCTGCATGTGACAGCTCACCGTCCGCCTGCATATGACCCCTTGAGATTTCACCTCTGAATTTTACATACTTTCCATTATCCATGTACATTTCTGCCGCTGTGGGCACAGTTCCCCCTGCACATGTTCCTATTGTAACGATAAATTAAAATTTTTGCAATATTTTTTTTACTTCTTCCACTTGAATATCACAATTCCGGCGATTGCGATCAGCATGCCGAGCAGCTTTCTCCACTCAAACGGCGTCTTTTCCACGCCAAACAGCCCGGTAAGTTCAATCCCCCACGCAACCCCCAGCTGTGCAATGACAATCAGCATGGCTGCCCGCGCAGGTCCCAGCATATCCATGCTCCTGACGACCGTGACCGTGATAAAAGCGCCGATCACCCCTGCCAGCAGCATGTACTTGTGCTGCACATCGGCCAGGGAAAGAAAGCTCGTCCGGTCCGCCGCCAGCCAGACGACCAGGCAGACCAGAAGAGCCGAAAACTGCACAAAAGCAGACGATACCCAGAGGCTCGTCTGCTTTGTCACTTCCGTATTAAAGACTCCCTGCACGCTCATCAGAGCGCCGGACAACAGCGCAATCAGTACTCCAAACATAATGTATTCACCCTTCTGCATGTAGTTCCGCAGCCTGTGCGCTCCAGCCCGGCAGGACTCATTCAGAACCGGACGAAACAGCATAAAGAACGCATATTTTTATCCGGTCAGACTTCACCTTTGGCGAACAATGCACAAAAGATACGGACTATTACAAGTATATGCAGAAAAAAGGAAAATATTCTTTTAAAATCTTATAAGGACAGTTCCAGACGTTTTACCATCTCGTCGACATCCGCCTCCGTGATGACAAGCGGCGGAACAAAGCGGAGAACGTCGCTTCCCGCGCTGAGGACGACCAGTCCGTTCTCAAGCGCTTTCGAGACAATGCCGCCGACCGGAACGCCGCTGACCACAACTCCCTGCATCAGTCCTTTGCCCCGGCGCGCCGCAAGACAGTCATATTTTGCGACCAGCTCGTCAAGCTTTTTCTCAAGATACGGCGCCACTTTATTTACATTCTCGATCACTTTCTGAGACTCAAACAGATCAAAAACCACCGAAACCGCGGCGCAGGCAAAGGGATTTCCGCCGTAGGTTGTCCCGTGATCTCCTGGCACAAGGGAAGCCCTGGCTGTCTTCTCGTTCAGGACGAACGCGCCGACCGGAACGCCGCATCCGAGCGCCTTCGCGCAGGTCATGATGTCCGGCTCCACGCCGTACTGCTGCCACGCAAACCAGCTTCCGGTACGTCCCATGCCGCACTGGATCTCGTCAAAGATCAGAAGGATATCTTTCTCCTCGCAGATCTTCTTCACTCCCTGAAGAAATTCCGGTTCCGCCGGGTAGATGCCGCCCTCGCCCTGCACCGGCTCAAGAATGATCGCGCAGGTTTTTTCCGTGATCTGAGCTTTCACACTCTCAAGATCATTGAAATCGGCAAACTTCACGCCGCCCATCAGTGGTTTGAACGCCTCCTGATAGTGCGGATTTCCGGTGACGGACAAGGCCCCTACGCTGCGTCCATGGAAGGAATGATTCATCGCAATGATCTCATGGTCCGCTTTCCCGTCGCGCAGATATGCATACTTGCGCGCCGCCTTGATCGCGCCTTCGATCGACTCCGTGCCGCTGTTCGTGAAAAACACCTTATCCATTCCGCTGGCCTTTACAATCTTCGCGGCCGCTTCCGGCATTGTCGTGTTATAATAGAGATTTGAAGTGTGAATCAGCTTGTCAATCTGATTTTTCAGCGCATTGTTATAGGTTTCATTTCCGTATCCAAGCGCGAACACCGCAATCCCCGCTCCGAAATCCAGATACTTTTTTCCGTCCACATCCTCAAGATACACGCCGCTTCCCTTCTCAAACACGACCGGAAAACGGTTGTAGGTATGCAGAACATTTTGTTCGGTCAGTTCCATATATTGTTTGCTGTTCATAACTGTTCCTTTCTGATAAAAATCATGGTGCTCTGTTTCATCCAATTCTATAGCAAACGACAAAAATATTTGCCGTTTACTATAAGCCCTCCGGAGGATGCGCACGAATTTGAAGCGGAAAATGCCGCTTGAGCGGCACAAATTCGGCGCAGGGAACGAGCAAAACGAAAATCGTTTTGTCGTTCCCTATAAATGAGTGCCGTCAATGCCCGGGGCCTCCTGCGGCATTTTCGGAAACCATGGTATATCCGCAATTCACTTCCCGGTATAATACCGCTCCTCATTCTCCCCGATGATCGCCGTCCCGATTCCTTTATCCGTAAAGAATTCCAGAAGCAGGCAGTGCTCAATACGCCCGTCGAGAATATGCACCCGTGAAACACCGGAGCGGATCGCGTCGATACAGTTCTGCAGTTTCGGAAGCATGCCGCCCCCTACATTTCCGCTCTTCAAAAACTCCTCTGCCTCCGGGATCGTCAGCTCGCTGATCAGTGAGGACTTGTCCAGCGGATCCCGGTATACACCCTCGATATCCGTGAGAAACGCCAGCTTTGACGCCTTCACAGCCGTCGCGATTGCACAGGCCGCGTCGTCCGCGTTAATATTGAAGGAATGATAATTGTCATCGGAGCCGATCGGACAGATGACCGGAATAAAATCATTGTCAAGCAGCGTGTCGAGCAGCTGGGTGTTCACTTCCTTTATCTCGCCCACATATCCGATGTCCTTGCCTCCGGGCATCCTTTTATTTACGCGCAGAACTGTTCCATCCTTGCCGCTGATACCGACCGCTTTCAGGCCGGTCTTTTCCATCATGGAGACAAGACCCTTGTTGATTTTGTTCAGCACCATCTCCGCGACTTCCATCGTCGGCTTGTCCGTCACACGCAGACCATTGATGAAATTTGTCTCCAGGCCGACTTTATTTACCCATTTTGTGATCTCCTTGCCGCCGCCGTGAACAATGATCGGACGGAAACCGACCAGCTTCAGCAGCGCCACATCGCGGATCACACTTTTTTTCAGTTCATGGTCGACCATCGCGCTGCCGCCGTACTTTACGACGATCGTCTTGCCGTGAAATCTTCGGATATAAGGCAGCGCTTCGATCAGCACATTGGCTTTCTGCAGCCACATTTCCATTTTCTGTTCCATTCTTATTCACACTCTTTCTTCTGCTTGTTTGTTTCTTTCTTTATTTGTTTCAATCCACGTTCGATAATTTAACGGAGTGCGGTTGCCTTAACGGCGTGTCCTGGCCTCATGTTAAACTCTCATGCCCGTGCTGCGGGCACCACCATGAATGAAAGCCTTCGAGTTCCAGCACGAAATTCATGTCTTCCCCGGCAGACATCCATCCACTTCCCACAAAACGTCTCAAAATCCGGTCGCAGACCGCTGCCGCAGAACTCACGTCCGCTCCAGCGGACATCCCAAGTTCAGACCACTTCTCTTCCCTGCAAAACGTTTCAAAATGCGACCGCAGACCGCTGCCGCAGAACTCACGTCCGCTCCAGCGGACATCCCAAGTTCAGACCACTTCTCTTCCCTGCAAAACGTTTCAAAACCCAGTCGATTCACACAAACATGGTACAGATCAGGAACGATAGCTTCCATTGATCCGCACGTAATCATACGTCAGATCACAGCCCCAGGCCGTCGCCTCGGCCTCTCCCATCTTGATATCCGCGATCGCCGTCACTTCACTCTCGGAAAGAATTTTCGTCGCAAATTCCTCGCTGTAGCCGGTGGAAACGCCGTCCTCGATGATCTTCAGCTTCCCGGCCGCGCTCTCAAAATACAGATCAACTTTTTCCGGGTCAAACTGCGCGCCAGAGTACCCCATCGCGCAGAGGATACGTCCCCAGTTTGCGTCGTGGCCGTAAATCGCAGCCTTGGTAAGGCTTGATGTCACAACGGATTTCGCCAGCGTCACGCCCTGTTCCTTACTCTCGGCGCCCACAATCTTTACCTCGAACAGTGCGGTCGCTCCCTCGCCGTCCCCGGCCATTCTCTTCGCAAGGTATGTATTTACATAATTCAGCGCTTTTGCAAAGACCGCATAGTCCTCATTTTCCTCTGTGATCTCCGGATTCCCGGCAAGCCCGTTCGCCATCAGCAGACAGGTATCGTTCGTCGAGGTATCGCCGTCAACCGATACCATATTATAAGTGTCCACAATGTCCGCGCTGAGCGCTTTCTGCAGCATTTCCTTTGAGATCGCCGCATCCGTTGTCACAAAACTCAGCATCGTGCACATGTTCGGATGAATCATGCCGGAACCCTTGCACATGCCGCCAATCCTCACGGTCACGCCGCCAAGCTCAACTTCAACCGCAATTTCCTTCTTCACGGTATCCGTCGTCATGATCGCCTCAGCCGCAAGCGTCGCGGACTTCTCATCCCCCGCGAGCAGCGGCGCCATCTTCTCGATTCCCGCCTCAATTTTATCAATCGGAATCTGACGGCCGATCACCCCCGTCGAAGCCACCAGAACCTGCTCCGGCGCAATACCAAAAATCCCGGCTGCTTTTTCCGCTGTCGCGCGGCAGTAGCCGTAGCCTTCCACGCCTGTGCAGGCGTTCGCCACGCCGCTGTTCACGACGACCGCGTGTACTGTATTTCCGCTGCCGACCACCGCCTGATCCCACTTCACAGGTGCCGCTTTCACGATATTCGTCGTGAATGTACCTGCCACCTGACACGGGGTCTTGCTGTAGATCATGGCCATATCTTTTCCTTCTTTTTTAATTCCTGCTTCAACGCCCGTCGCCTGGAATCCCTTTGCGGCGGTCACGCCTCCTGCTGTTTCTCTCATAATGTATCGCCTCTTTCTGTATGGGGAGTTCTTCCTCACGCAGGAAGCCTCCCCCCTCAAAGTCAACAGATGAGCAGACAACCTTCAGGCTGTCTGCCACCCCCGGATTTATCTTCTCAAAATTCTCCAAACCAGCGGATTCTTACGGGAACATCGGCGCCTGCTGCAGGCCGAGCGATTCTTCCAGACCGAACATAAGATTCATATTCTGCACCGCCTGTCCCGCCGCGCCTTTGACCAGATTGTCCATCGCGCCCATCATGATCACGCGCTTTGTGCGCGGATCAATCTTGAAATTCACATCCACGTAATTGCTGCCTTCCACCCACTTCGTCTGCGGGCAGACATCCTTATCCAGCACGCGGACAAAGCGTTCTTTCTCATAATACTTATCGTAGACAGCCTTTATTTCCTCATAAGTCACTTCTTTTTTCAGTGATGCGTAAGCCGTGATCAGAATTCCCCTCTGCATCGGAACGAGGTGCGGCGTAAAGTTCAGCACCACGGGCTCCCCTGCCGCATAGCCAAGCTGCTCCTCGATCTCCGGCGTATGGCGGTGGCTGGCCACACCGTAAGCCTTGATATTTTCGTTTACCTCGCAAAACAGATTATCAACCTTCGCTCCCCGGCCCGCACCTGAGGTGCCGGACTTTGCGTCGATGATGATCGTCGACGGATCGATCAGTCCTTCTGCGAGCAGCGGATAGATCGAAAGCGTGCTGCAGGTCGGATAGCAGCCCGGATTCGCAACCAGTCTCGCAGTTTTTATCTTCTCTCTGTTGAGCTCGCACAGTCCGTAGACAGCCTCCGCAAGATACTGCGGCGACTTGTGCTCCAGTTTGTACCACTCCTCGTATATTTTTACATCCTTGATCCGGAAGTCCGCACTGAGGTCGATCACCTTCGCGCGGGACAGGATCCCCTCATTCATCATGGAAGCGCAGAAGCCCTGCGGCGTCGCCGTGAAGATCACGTCGGCCTGCTTCGCCAGTTCTTCCATATTATCATCCATACACGATGCGTCCACGATCTGAAACATATTCTGATAGATCGAGGCGTATCTCTGATCCACATAGCTTCTGGAACCGTACCAGACAATCTCTGTCTCTCTGTGTCCGAGCAGCAGCCTGACGAGCTCTGCCCCCGCATATCCTGTGGAACCAATAATTCCTGCTTTTATCATGATTTCTCATTCCTCCCCAAAACTGCAGGCTAAATTTACTTTAAACTTGTTTATTCCAGAAAATCATTTCCTATCATATACCATCAAATTGCGGATGTAAAGAGTTTTTTAACGTATATTTATACGT
>CANQAR010000008.1 GCA_947588845.1 uncultured Lachnospiraceae bacterium | reverse complement strand
GACAGCCTCCGGAGCAGTTCAGCCCTTTCAGGAAAGCTTCCGGCTCTGTCCGTTTCAGCTAAACTTAATGACATTGGCCTTACAGCTGTAACGCAGATGTCAAGTTTATCCGCAATAGATTCATTTGACATACATTCGGATTTGAGCATCAGTATTTTAGCTCTGATGTAGGTTCTTGCCTCCACAGTACTCTGGTGCAGGATACTTTCTAAAGTGGCTTTATCATCATCTGTAAGATTAATGGGCTTTACTAAATTCGGCATAACATGACCTCCCTTTGATAAGGTCATTATACTATAAATTTAAACGTATGTCTAATTAAATTAGGTTATACTAGTCGCGCTCGGCGTTGATTTCCTTGTTGTTGCCCCGCTCGAGGACAATGGCCTTCAGGGTGCTCTTGAAGAGGCTATGGCGAATGAGATCCCGACAATTCTTGTTGACCGCGCGATTGCCGGCGAGGCAGGCGTACATTACACGACAGCTATTATGTCAGATTTCTTCTGGGAAGGCGAACAGTGCGCGAATGCCCTGATGGAGGCTCTTCCGGACGGAGCGAATATCGTGATCATCAATGGCGGTTATGATTCATCCACATCTACGGACAGACAGGACGGCTTTGTCGATGCTCTTGACGCGGCGGGATACGAGTATACGATCGTGGCGGAGCAGAACGGCAACTGGCTGATGGATGAGGCGCAGGCGGTTATGGAAAGTACGATCCAGGCGCAGGGCGGCGACAAGATTGACGCTGTCTTCTGTGTGACGGATGATATGGTACAGGGCGCGATGAACGCGATCGAGGCGGCAGGCCTGAAGCCGGGCGAAGATATCCTGACTCTCGGCATCGACGGCACACGTGCGGCGCTTGAGTCGGTTGCCTCCGGTAAACAGCTTGCTTCCTGCACATGTACTCCGTATTTCGGACCGGTTGTGCTTGATACAATCACGGCGATCATCAATGGAGAGGAGATTGAAGCGCACATTACGAACACAGATACACTTTACACCGCAGAAAATGTTGATGTTGAGATGGGCTTCTAATCAGACTGGTCATGATGGAGAGGGGTACCGCAGGGTGCCCCTTTTTTAGAAAGGGAGGGCTATATGGCAGAGGTTTTGCTTGAAATAAAAGGATTGGAAAAAACATTCCCCGGGGTGCGTGCGCTCAAAGGGGTACAGCTGACCGTGAACAAAGGCGAAGTGCATGCCCTCATGGGAGAAAACGGAGCCGGGAAATCAACGCTGATCAAGGTTCTGACCGGCATTTATCAGAAAAATGGCGGGACGATCCGGTTTGACGGGAAAGAGATTGACTGCAAAACGCCGATCGAGGCGAATGAAGTAGGAATATCCACGATCTACCAGGAACTGAATCTGGTACTGTTCCAGACGGTTTATGAGAATCTGTTCCTTGGACGCGAGCCGAGGACGGGTTTTGGCGCAATCGACCGGAAGGCGATGATCGAACAGACGGACAAGATCCTGAAAGACTTCGGGATTCATATTGACGTGACGAAACCCCTGAAAGCGTACTCCACTGCAATTCAGCAGATGGTTGCGATCGCGAGGGCTGTCAGTATCAACGCGAAGCTTGTGATCATGGATGAGCCGACTTCTTCTCTGGACAAGAAAGAGGTGCAGGTTCTGTTCGGCATCATTCGAAAGCTGAAATCCAGAGGCATCGCGGTCATCTTCATCAGTCACAAACTGGATGAGATTTATGAAATCTGTGACAGAATGACCGTATTCAAGGACGGCGAGTATGTCGGCGAATATGATATCAAGGATATTGATCAGTTCCGTCTGATTTCTCTCATGGTCGGCAAGGATACCGTTGCGCTTGAGAGAAAGAAGACAGGTTATGATTTTGCGGATGCTTCTCCTCTGGTCGAGGTGAAAAATATCAAACAGGGTATGCGCCTGCATGGGATTAATGCCGTGATCAAACAGGGCGAGGTTGTAGGACTTGCCGGACTGCTTGGTTCCGGAAGGACGGAGCTTGCGCAGGTGCTGTTCGGTGTAAACATGCCGGATGAAGGAGAAGTATTCTGGATGGGTTCGTCCGCCGGGATTCATTCCCCATCCGACGCGATTAAAAAGGGAATGGGCTTCTGTACGGAAGACCGCAAGGTGGAAGGAATCGTGCCGAATCTCTCCGTGAAAGAGAATATGACGATTGCCCTTCTTCCCAAACTGCAGAAATTCGGGTTTGTGAAAAAGAAAGAACAGGATGAGATTGTTGACAAATATATTGAGAGACTGAAGATCAAGACTCCTTCACCGGAACAGGCGATCCGGAACCTGAGCGGCGGCAATCAGCAGAAGGTGCTTCTGGCCAGATGGATGTGTATGAATCCGAAGCTCATGATCCTGGACGAGCCCACGAGAGGAATCGACGTTGGCGCGAAGGCCGAGATCGAAGTGCTGATCCAGGAGCTGTCGAAGAGCGGTATCTCTGTTCTGATGATTTCCTCGGAGATCGCGGAGCTCGAGCGCAACTGTGACCGCATCATTGTTATGAGAGACGGAAAGGTGATCGGAGAAGTTATTGATCAGGATATCCATCAGGATAAGATCATGGAACTGATCGCGCAGGGAAGTGAAAGTGAGGGCAGAGTATGACGAAAACAAAACAGGATACAATACAAATTTTAAAGAAATACAGCGCGTTAGCCATGCTTCTGGTCTTTATTGTGCTGAACTCGCTGTTTACTCCCAATTTCTTCCAGCTGGGAAATCTGAACAATGTGATCACTCAGATCTGCCCGACCATACTCTGCGGCATGGGCATGACTCTGGTCATCTCCACCGGCGGAATTGATATTTCTGTCGGTTCGGTCATGGCCCTTGCGGGTGTTATGACCGCGAAATATATGTCTCAGATCGGAATTTTTCCCGCGATTGTGCTGGGAGTTCTCGCATCTGTGGCGCTCGGCTGCGTAGTTGGATTTTTCGTGGGTGTGCTGCGGCTGCAGGCCATGGTTATCACACTGGGCATGATGCTCGGTGTACGTGGTATTGCGCAGGTTCTCTGCAACGGCCGTGATATCTATTTCAATACGCTTGGAGACGCAGGAGCGAAGCTTGCGGCTTTCGGTATCTACAAGATCGGAGGCGTGATTCCGATTCAGATCGTGCCGATCGTGGTTGCGGTTGTGGCGGTCTGGATCCTCGCGGAAAAGATGGTGCTCGGCAGGCAGATCCAGGCAGTCGGAGATAATATTCGTTCCAGTATGCTTTCCGGTATCCATACGGCGGGCGTTATGATGTTTGTGTACGGCTTCAGCGCATTCTGCGCGGCGTTTGCCGGAATTTTCCAGTCGGCAAGAGTCTGTGTGGCAGCGGGAAGCTCTCTCGGACAGCTGGCAGAGCTCGACGCGATCGCGGCGGTTGTAATCGGCGGGACGCCGATGTCAGGCGGCAAGGCGCGCGTGCTTGGCACGGTGATCGGTGCGCTCATCATGCAGATGATTACGCTGACCTGTGTCATGAACAACATTCCGGATCCGTACGCACAGGTATTTAAGGCACTCATCATTGTATTTGCTGTATATATTCAGCGCGAACAGGCGAAGTAAGGAGGTTAAGAGGTATGAATACAATCAAAAAAGCTTATCGTTCGTTCTATTCCCGAAGTACTATCTTAGCGTTTTTACTGTTAGTGGTGTTCGCCAGCATTTTCTTCCGGGACAGGAATTTCCTTTCTGCTCCCAATCTGATCAATGTGCTGCTGAAATCTGCGAGGAATGGAGGTCTTCTGGCGCTGGGTATGACATTTGTCATCCTCTGTGCGGAGATTGACCTCTCGGTAGGCGCTGTATACGCGCTCAGCGGCGTTGTGATGGGGCTCGTAGGGCAGATCAATCCTTTCCTCGGGATTGTCTGCGGTCTGATGGTGGGTGTCGTCTCCGGTCTTCTGATCGGTCTGATGGTAACCAAAATGCGCATTTCTTCCTGGATTGCTTCCCTTGCGATGATGTTCGCTTTGCGCGGCATGATTCAGATTGTAGCCCGAAGATCGGTTGCGATTGAAAACGCGCTGCTGCGGTTTGCGAATACGAACTTTCTGAAGAAGACGATTCCAGGAGCCATGAGCGGCATTTCCATTATGATTCCCATCTTTTTCATACTGACACTGATCTGTATGTACATCGGCAGAAATACAAAGTTCGGTATGGGAATCTATGCGGTGGGCGGCAATGGCGAAGCTGCAAAGATGATGGGGATTGACGTGACAAAGATCAAGATCAAGGCGTTTGTCTGCTGTGGTTTTCTGGCTGCTTTGTCGGGCATTATGCTTGCCTCAGGAAGCGGCAGCGCTACATTGAGCGCAGGAAATACATATGAGACTTATGCGATTGCAATGTGCGCGATCGGAGGTATCAAGCTCACGGGAGGCGAGGGAAAATTCTCCGGAACTTTCTTTGGAATTCTTGTTTATTTTATTATCGATACGATCTTCACTTATCTGCCGTCGGGTATCTCGGTACACTGGCAGTCCGTTATCATGGGAATTCTGGTGCTGATTTCTGTCGGCGTGCAGTCGGAAGTTTTGCAGAATCTCAGACCAGGGAAACGCGGACAGGCCTGATGGACAGATCTGAAGTGATCTGCGGATCGTTGTGAATATTGCAGAACGATGAAGTCGGACAGGCATGGAAACATGCCTGTCCATGTTTACTATGGCAGGGGCGCGCGAGTGCGGTGCAAAGCCGCAGAGACCCGCACGAAGAGTTTCAGGAGAGTGAACAAAGGCAAAAGGAAGGAGGTCATGGAAACATGATTCAATTAATTACGAAATGGGGGAAAGATCTTAAAAAGGATCAGGTGCTGCAGGAATATCCCCGTCCTATGATGGTGCGCGACAGCTATCTGAACCTGAATGGGGAATGGGACTGCTGCATCAGCCAGGAGAGAACGACAGACATATATGACGGGAAAATCCTTGTGCCGTTCTCCCCGGAAACTCTGCTGTCGGGGATCGGGAAAATCGTACGGCCTGGAGATTTCCTGCATTACCGGAAAGTGTTCCGCTTACCGGAAGGGTTTCTGAAAAAAAGACTGCTGCTTCATTTTGGAGCGGTGGATCAGGAATGTGAAGTATTTTTGAACGGAACCCTGGTGGGCAGTCATAAGGGGGGTTACCTTCCGTTTTATTTTGATATTACGGATGTCCTTATATCCGGGGATAATGAACTGAAGTTGACCGTCACGGACCGGACTGAAGAAGCTCCGCATGCGCGCGGAAAGCAGAAGCTGGTGAAGAAGAGTAGATACAGTTCTCTGTTCTATACGCCGCAGAGCGGAATCTGGAAGACGGTCTGGCTGGAGAGTGTGGAGGAACTGTATGTGGAATCTCTTCGGATCACGCCGTTTTTCGATGAGAGAGCGGTGGAAGTCTGCGCATCGCTGACCAGGAGCCAAAATCACAAAGATAAGGATGCCAGACCCGAAGGAATTGAAGCAGATGCGGCCGGAAAGGCTGAACCCGGAGATGAAGAAGCTGAGAGGCGGGAGACTGTCAGGATTACCGTCTGGGATCAGAACGGGGTTGTAGCGGCGGCCGAGACTTTGCCGGGACAGGCCGTCAGAATAAAACTTCCGGCTATGCACCCGTGGAGCCCGGAGGATCCATATCTCTACGATTTGCTTGTGGAAGCGGGGAAGGATCAGGTTTCCTCTTATTTTGGCATGCGCAAACTGTCCGTGGGTCGGGACGGACATGGAATTCTGAGGTTTTTCCTGAACAATCAGCCGTTTTTCTTTAACGGTATTCTGGATCAGGGGTACTGGCCGGAGAGTCTTCTGACACCTCCTTCTGATGAAGCGCTGGTCTACGACATTGTCCGGCTGAAGGAGCTTGGCTATAATACGATCCGCAAACATATCAAAGTGGAGCCGGAGCGTTTTTATTACCATTGTGACCGGCTTGGCATGATCGTCTGGCAGGACATGCCGAACGGCGGAGGCGACTATGATATGAACTTTGTCACGGATAAACCGAATGCGTCGGATGAGTTTGCCCGAAGTGTAAAGGACGGCGCGGAGCAGTACGCCATGTTCCGCCGGGAAGATGCAGAAGGGCGGCGGCAGTATTACGAAGATTTGTCCGGTATGGTTTCTGCTCTTTACAATTATCCGTCAATTGCTGTCTGGACGCCGTTCAATGAAGGCTGGGGACAGTTTGACGCTGCGAAGGCGACGGCATTGATCCGTTCACAGGATGAGACACGTCTGATCAATGAAGCCTGCGGCTGGTTTGATCAGGGTGGAGGCGATATGTACAGTATCCATAATTATTCAGAAGGACTGGCTGTAGCGCCGCAGCAGGACCGCGTCGTTGCTTTGACAGAGTTTGGAGGATATGCGTGGGCCGTTGAGGGTCATGTGGCCTGTGAGAAGGCATTCGGCTATCAGAGCTGGACTTCCGGAGAGGAACTGACAGATGCTTACCGGAGGCTCTGGGAACGGGAGATTTATCCGAATGTGGAGAAAGGGCTCAGCGCCGCAATTTATACGCAGACGACGGATATCGAGGAAGAAATCAACGGCCTGATGACGTACGACCGCGAAGTCGGGAAGTTTGATGAGGATGAGCTGCGCAGGCTGAATCAGAAACTATATGATTTGTTTTCCGGAGTAACTTTATAAAACGTTAAGAAAAAAAAGAAATTTGGGTTATGATCATGTGGTTTTTGAGAAAATGGAAAAATTATGCAAAAGCTAAATTATAAGTCGCATTTTCCTGTGATTTTTATTAAAAAATAAAAATAATGCACAAAAACCGCAAATGATATTTATGAAAAATCTACAAAAAAATCATTTATAAAAGAAATAACTTGTGAAAATTTGAATGATATGTTATTATTAAAGACATAAATCAAAGATATTTAAGGAAATGTTATAGTAGTTATATTATTTAGTATGTATTAAAAAACACCATCAGGGCAGTACATCAGGAAGCAGTAACGGGAAAAGCAATGCAATTTTCCCGTATTGTTTTTCTGGTAAATTTTACAGGACGGTAACAGTGAATTTTACATTGCGTTTGTATTCTGTAAGAACAGATGGGAATGCCGCTGTTTGCAGCCTGCCGGGGGAATGAATGCTGCAGGTTACGGCAGCGGACCGGAGTTGAAGAAATCTGATTATGAGGAGGAGATTACGATGAAAATATTTGGACACCGCGGATTCAGCGGTGAATATCCGGAGAATACCATGCTTGCGTTCCGCAAGGCTGTGGAGGCGGGCGCGGACGGCATAGAGCTTGACGTTCAGCTTACAAAGGATCTGGTTCCTGTGATCATGCATGATGAGCTGGTGGACCGGACGAGCAGCGGCACCGGTTATATCCGCGATTTTATCTGTGAGGAGATTGAGCAGCTTGACTGCAGTTACCCTGACAGATTTCAGGGAAAATACGGGGTGCAGAAAATTCCAACGCTCGAGGAATATCTGGTCTGGATGAAGGAAGAGGCGGTAAATATTGTCACGAACATTGAACTGAAGAACAATATTTACTACTACGGAGGTATGGAGAAGAAGGTGATCGAGATGGTCCGCAGATATGGACTTGAGAAGCGGATTATTCTTTCATCGTTCAATGGCGCCTCCGTGGTCGAATGCAAGCGCAAGGACGATTCAATCGAGTGCGGCTTTCTGGTTGGCCGGTATCTGGAGAATGCCGGCGTTTACGCACGGATGTGCGGAGTGGAGTATTATCATCCGAATCTCGAATTTCTGACGGAGCAGCACGTGAAGAACTGCTCGGAGAACGGGGTTGGCGTCAATGTCTATACGGTCAATGAAGAGGAGGACATGCGCCGGATGAAAAAATGGGGTGTGAACACCATCATCACCAACTTTCCTGACCGGGGGCGCAGGATTGCTGATGAGAGATGTGTATAATAAATGAAAAGGTGGGTGAATGCAATTGAAAGCTAAAAATCCTGTGTTTAAAGCGATTGAACCGTATTTGTACCTGGTACCGGCCCTGGTGCTTTTCGCGCTGTTTGTTTTCTGGCCCTTTATTAAGACGATCCAGCTCAGTTTCGCTCTGACAGATCCTCTCGGTCGGGTGGCCAAATACATCGGAGCGAAAAATTACATTGATATCCTGACGAACGGCGCTTTTGTAAACAGCTTGATCGTGACTTTGAAGTACGCCGCAGGCAGGGTTGTTTTCTCAATTGCGCTGGGCTTTATTCTCGCGATTATCAGTACGGAGAAAATTAAGGGGAAAGGATTTTTCCGTACCATGTACGCGCTGCCGATGGCGATTTCGGCATCTGCGGCGGCAGTTATCTTCATGTTCGTATTCCATGGTTCCGTAGGTATTCTGAATAAACTCCTCGGTACCCATATCGGCTGGCTGACCGATCAGAGATATGCTCTGATGGCCGTCACCATCGTCAGTGTCTGGATTGCGATCGGTATGAATTTCATTTATCTGACCGCGGCGATCCAGAGCGTGCCGGTCGAGCTGTATGAGAGCGTGTCGCTTGACGGTGCGAACTTTTTCCAGAAACACAGATATGTGACGATTCCCGGCGTATCCCCGACTCTGTTTTTCCTGCTGATCATCAATGTGATCAACTCGATTCAGGCGTATGCGGAGGTTAAGATGATGACCTCGGGCGGCCCTGCGAGCAGTACCAACATTGTCGTGTATGAAATTTACCAGCAGGCGTTTATCAACAGCCGCTTCGGCGTGGCCTGTGCTGAGTCTGTAATCCTGTTTATTATTCTGATTATACTGACTGCCCTGCAGTTCAGACTGGAAAAGAAGGTGACGTACTAGATGAAAGATAAAAAATCCTTTACGATTACGATTTATGCTCTGAATATTATTTTCGCGGTCATTATCATGGTTCCGGTTCTGTACTGTTTCAGCGTCAGTATGATGGATCTGAAGGATGTGTATGGCGGCAGACTTCTCCCCTCCAGGTTTATGACAGACAACTATGTGAGGGCGCTGCAGCTGGCTCCGTTCTTTACTTTCATTAAGAACTCTCTGATTGTATCCGGATTTATCACGTTTGCTCAGGTGCTTACCGGAGCGCTCGCGGCCTACGCGTTCGCGATGATGGATTTCAAGGGCAAGCATGCGCTGTTCATGGTCATGCTGGCGACGATGATGATCCCGTCGCAGGCGATTATCATCGCGAACTACCTGACAATCGCGAACTGGGGACTCAGAAATACCTATATCGCTCTGATTCTTCCGAATGCGGCGGCAGCTTTCGCAGTGTTCAATATGCGTCAGGCGTTCCTCGGACTTCCGTTTGAGATCCGGGATGCTTCTCTGATTGACGGCTGCACGAACTTCCAGTTCCTTTACAAGGTCGGCGTCCCTCTGATCAAACCGTCTCTTGGCGCTCTGATCATCTACGTGTTCCTGCAGAGCTGGAACTACTATCTGTGGCCGCTGCTTGTTACGGACAGCGTTGAGATGAGAACCGTGCAGATTGGCCTTGGTATTTTGACGAATTCTGAGGGTACCGATTTCCGTCCGGTTATGGCCGGCGCCATGCTGATCCTGATCCCGTCTATCCTGGTATTCATCATCGGACAGAAACAGATGATCAGCGGGCTGACGGCCGGCGCTGTGAAAGGCTGATTATCAGATGTTTATGGCAACACCCGGCGCGTGCTGTCTGCGCGCCGGTAAAATAAAATTATTTAAATTAAAGGAGGACTGGCAATGAAATTAAAGAAATGGATTGGTCTGATGGCTGGCGCTGTCATGGCCGCAGGACTTGTTCTGACAGCGCACGCTGACGGACCGGTTGAGATTACGTTCTGGCACGCGATGGGCGGAGTGAACGGTGAGACTCTTGAGTCGATCGTTAAGGACTTCAACGAATCACAGGATGAGGTACATGTAAATACAGAGTATCAGGGAACCTATGACGACACGATCACAAAGCTGAAAGCTTCGATCCAGAGCAGTACCGGTTTTCCGGATGTATGCCAGATGTACGACGTTGGTACAAAGTTCATGTATGACAGCGGCGCGGCAATTCCGGTGGAAGATATGTTCGAAACAACAGGCTATGACAAGAGCACGGTTATGGATGTTATCTCCAGCTACTATTCCGTAGAGGGCAAGCAGTACGCGATGCCGTTCAACGTTTCTACCCCGATGCTGTACTACAACAAGGATGTATTTGAGGCAGCAGGTCTTGATCCGGAGACGCCGCCCAAGACATATGAGGAGATCCTTGAGTTCGCAAAACAGATCGTTGACAGCGGCGCGGCGCCGGTCGGCTACTCACAGGCAATCTACGGATGGTTCTTCGAGCAGCAGCTGGCAGGCCTTGATCTTTGCTATGGCAACAACGACAACGGACGTACGGAGCCGGTGACGGCAGTTGAGTTTGATTCCAACGGCGGCGGCGAGAAGATCTTCCAGATGTGGCTGGATATGTATAAGTCAGGATACTTTGAAAACTACGGGACAACTACGGCTGATACGCAGACAGCATTCTTCGCAGGTCAGGTCGGTATCATCATTGAGTCCACGGCAATCCTCAAGAACGCGATTAATTCTTCTCCGTTCGAGGTTGGCACAGGCTATTTCCCGAGATTTGAGGGCAATGAGGACGGCGGCGTTATCATCGGCGGCGGTTCTCTCTGGATGATGAACACAGGCGACGAGGCGAAAGAAAATGCGGCGTGGAAGTTCATTGAGTACACGACTCAGCCGGAAGTTCAGGCCAAGTGGAACATGGGAACAGGCTATTTCGCAATCAACGAGGCGGCATACGATCTTGATGAGATGAAAGCGTATGTTGAAGAGTTCCCGGGATTCAGCGTGGCGATCAATCAGCTGAAGGATTCTCCGGTCAACACCTACACAGCGGGCGTTCTTTCAGGCGTGCAGACAGAGTCCCGTCTGATCTTCAACGATCTGATGGCTCAGGTATATGACGGAAAGATCACACCTGCGGAAGGCGTGGAGCAGCTTGCGTCCCAGGTTAATTCCGCAATTGAGAACTACAACGCGTCGATCGAATAAATTTTTACAGGGGTATTGCCGGCTGCGGCAATATCCCCTTTTGGCAGAATTTTACAGGAGGCAGGATCATGGGATTATTAGGGATATGTAATGCCATTAGTGCATACCTGCATGACCTGAATCTGGTTTCCACCGCGTTTCGCCTGCTTTTGGCGATGACTTTAAGCTGCATCATCGGTATTGACAGAGGTATGAAAAAAAGAGTTGCCGGGGTCAAGACACATATGGTTGTCTGCCTTGGCGCGACACTGATCATGATGACAGGAGAATACATACATCTTTACTCAAATGGTGTCGGCGTCGGCGACACGGCAAGACTCGGCGCGCAGGTAATCAGCGGCGTCGGTTTCCTCGGTGTTGGAACGATCATGGTGACCGGACAGCGTCATGAAGTATCCGGACTTACAACGGCGGCCAGTCTGTGGGCATCCGCAGGCATTGGACTTGCGGTTGGTATCGGATTTTACAGCGGTGCGATCATGACTGCTGCGTGTATTATGGTCGTATTCAAGTATTTTAAGTTTATTGACAAATATGTGGAGCAGCATTCCAGCATATATGAAGTGTACATGGAATTTGAAAACGATGACAAGATGAGGGCCGCGATCAAGAAACTGAATGATTCGGACATCAAAGTCACAAACACCTATATAGATAAAAGCTCCAAGAGTGATGTCATTAGTGTTCAGGCGACTCTTGAAGCAGCAAGATGGAAACCGCGCAATGCTGTGTTCCGGGAAGCAAAAGAGCAGGATGGTGTGATTTCTGTTGAAGAATTGTAAGGTTTTTGTATATCTTCCGGAAGGTTTGATTTGCAGCCGGAAGAAATTCAGGATCTGTGGGTTCATCTTGAGCGGATGTTTGCCGCAATATAATTTTTTGAAAATCAGATAATTAATAGATTGAAAAATAGATGTTTTTATGATATATTAATATTGAAATTATTATATGGAGGATAAAAACATGGAAAAAGAAACGAGACCTTTTATACCATGGCAGTTAGTTGATGATTTTATGACAGCTGTTTTTGTGAAGATGGGAGTTCCGGAGGAGGACGCGAGGCTTTGTTCGGATGTTCTTCTTGAGAGCGACCGCCGTGGAATCGAGAGCCACGGATGCAACCGTTTCAAACCAATCTATATTGACCGTATTAAAGCAGGTATCCTGAATCCGGTGACAAAAATCGATATTCTGAAGGAGACGCCGACCACGGCGGTTCTTGACGCGAACGACGGTATGGGTATGGTGGCCAGCAAGAAGGCTATGGATATGTGTATCGAGAAAGCGCATAAATACGGACTTGGTATGGTGGCCGTCCGCAATTCTTCCCATTATGGGATTGCCGGGTACTGGGCCTCCATGGCTGTTAAGGAGAACATGATCGGTATCACCGGAACGAATGCGAGACCGTCTATTGCTCCGACGTTTGGCGTAGAAAACATGCTTGGTACAAATCCGCTGACATTTGGTATGCCGACGGATGAGCCGTTCCCGTTTATGCTTGACTGTGCGACTTCCATTATTCAGAATGGGAAAATTGAATACTATGCCCGCATCGGACACGACACACCGGAAGGCATGGTAATAGGAAGAGATGGCTCTGCCATGACCGACAGCGCGCAGATCCTGAAAGATATCAGAAGTCAGAAAGCGGCGCTTGCACCGCTCGGCGGTATCGGAGAGTTGTTTGCCGGATATAAGGGCTATGGTTATGCGACGGTTGTCGAGATTCTCTCGGCAGCGCTTCAGTCGGGTATCTTCCTGCGTGCGCTTGATGGTAAGGACGAGGATGGAAAGACACGTCCGTATCATCTTGGTCATTTCTTCATGGCGATCGATACAGAAGCATTCATGGGTGCGGAAACATTCAAGAAGACGTGCGGAGATATTCTGAGAGAACTCAGAGGTTCTCAGAAAGCCCCGGGTGCGGAGCGGATCTACACGGCAGGTGAAAAAGAATATGATGTATGGATGTACCGAAAAGACAAAGGTGTTCCGGTGACGGAAGCAGTTCAGAAAGAGTTCATTCAGCTTCGTGATGAGCTTGGTTTGACGCAGTTCCATTTCCCGTTTGAATAAACATCTGCCTTCGTGGGCAATGAGTTTCATCTGCCTGCAGGAGCAGTGTTAATTGGAGACAGCTACCGGGATGCCGCATAATGGCAGGTGCGGTATTCCATTTTCCGCATTCCCCTATTACAGCCGGGCAGAAATGCCCGGCTGTTCCTGCCTTATGCGCAGGCCTGGTAAAATTTTATTCAATACCACTCAGATCATAATCTTTCAGCCACTGACTTGCTTTTTCACACGCATCTTTCAGTCCGCTGTCTCCAAACGGACTTTCCAGTCCCGCATTTTTCAGCAGTTCTGTAAATACGCGGCTTCCTCCCTGCCTGGTGTATGCCATGTAATGCGCCCAGGCGTCTTTTGGATCGTTCTGTATTTTTGCCCAGAACTGCAGGGATATGGCCTGCGCGAGACAGTAGTCTATGTAATAGAAAGGAGAGGAATAAATATGGTGTTGTCTCTGCCATCCTTCTCCCTCGCTGTAGAATGGGATATCGCCGTCCAGTTTCATCCAGGGCATGTAAATACCGAGCAGTTCTTTCCAGACTCCGTGCCGCTCCTTCGGTGTCAGGTCAGGCTTTTCGTACACAATATGCTGGAAATGATCAACCATTGTCCCATAGGGAATGAAAGTCAGCGCGTCGGAAAGATGACAGTAGCGGAATTTGCGCGTATCTTTTCCGAAAAATCCTTCTGCCCAAGGCCATGCGAAAAATTCCATTGACATGGAATGTACTTCACACGCTTCAAGCCCCGGCCAGATATAGGCCATTGGAATACGATCCCGGTTTATCCAGGCAGCGAACGCATGTCCTGCCTCATGTGTGATAACTTCCACATCATGTTGTGTACCGTTAAAATTTGCGAAAATGAAAGGAGCTTTGTAATCGGGGATAGTTGTGCAGTAGCCGCCGCCTGCTTTTCCTTCGGTGGAAAGTACGTCGAGCAGTTCATTTTCGAGCATCATGTTAAAAAATTCGCTTGTTTCCGGGGAAAGTTCGCCGTAGAATTTTCTTCCCTGTTCGAGGATGTCGGCCGGTGTGCCTGCAGGTTTTGGATTTCCAGAGCGGAACTTGAGCGCGTTGTCTGCAAAGCTCATGGGATATTCTTTACCAAGACGTCTGGCCTGTGTACGATAGATCTGGTCCGCCACGGGTACGAGATACCGGATGACGGCAGCGCGGAACTTTTCGACATCTTCTTTTGTATAACAGTTGCGTTCCATACGGTAATAGCCCAATTGTGTGAAACCGTCGTAGCCAAGTTTGCGGCCCATGGCATCGCGTACCTGGACAAGCTGGCTGTAAAGCTCGTCGAGCTGTTTCTGGTTGTCCTTGTACCACTGGCCTTCCGCTTTCCAGGCAGCGAGGCGTCTGGCGTCGTCGGGATCATTTTTAAACGGGCTCATCTGGGAGATGGTGTATGTACTTCCTTCAAATGGAATCTGTGCGGAAGCCAGAAGCTTTTCGTAAGTTGTTTTCAGTTCATTTTCTTTTTGCAGCTCCGGGATAATTTCCGGGGCGAAAGTCTTCAGATCCATTTCTGCTTTTATAAACATCAGATTTCCATATTCTGCCTCAAAATCAGGCCGAAACGGACTTTCTAACATGGCTGTGGTCCATGCCTGGTCATGCTCGGCAAGAACCGGCATTGTTTCATCCCAGAATTTCATTTCATTGTCGTAAAAAGTATCCCTGGTATCAATTGTGTGGCGGATATTTGCCAGAGAGTTCAGTGTGCTGATGTGTTTGTCAAAGATTTCTTTTTCCAGAAAAATCTGTTTTGCTTCTGCATAATCCACGGCATTACGGAGACGCTGCGTTAAATTTTCCAGTTGACCTTTCATTGTTTCAAGGTCAGGACGTTCATAAGACATTTCTGAAAATTTCATTCCTGATATTCCTCCATTCATCGAATGTTGATTTTTGAATAATAATTTTTGCCAGCAATAAGCCATCATACGCCTGCGGTGGGATTGTTGACTATTTGTAATGGTTATAGTAACATGTCAGTAAAGAAACCACAAGGCAAATTTGTGTACGATTGTTTACTTGCGTTGTTACTGTTCACTCCGTGACCAGCAACAACGCTTCGCGATGCACAGAAATGCTGCTTTCGCAGCATTTCGCGCCTCAGACTTTGAGCTCAGCGGGGAGTGAACGGTAACTATCGTATCCGTGCGGGAAAGGAAGGAATCATTCATGAAAAAAACATCATTTATTAAAAAAGTGACTGCATTGTCTCTTTGTGCGGTACTGGTTCTGCCTGTTGTAACGACGGCAGCGGAAGGACCAGCCCGGGAAACAACAGCAGAGGAACTGACCGAAGGGATGACAGGGGGAAGGGCAGCTGGAGTCACAGCTGAAGAATCGTCCGGGTTGATGTCAGGAGAAGAAACTGCCGGAGCAGCGGTGATGGAAAACGCAGAAGAAGCAATGACAGAGGGAGAAAGTGTCGAAACTGCGACGGAAGAGTCCTCCGGGTCGGTGTCAGGAGGAGAGACTGCTGAAACCGCTCCGACGGAAAACTCGGAAGAGACAATGACAGAGGGAGAAAGTGCCGAAACTGCGACGGAAGAATCTTCCGGGTCGGTGCCAGGAGAAGGGACTGCTGAAGCAGCAGTGACGGAAAACGCAGAAGAGGCAGCGACAGAGAAAGAGACAGATGACATAAGCTCGGCGGAAAAAGGCACGGGCACAGGCTACATGCTGAAACATTTTACGATCTATAACGATGGCGAAGTGACGATGGATGTGGACAGTCTGAAAGCGGAACTGGATTTTGCTAAAAAAGAGAATGTTTCCGGCGTCAGGCTGCTTGTCGACAGCGGAGGGACAGAGGCAGGATATATTGCCATCTCTTATATGGACGGTACGGTTTTGATTGTGCTGCATGGAGGATTGAGCGGACAGACAGTAAAATATAAAATTAATTCAGAGACGCTGACAACGATTCTGGACAGTGATGATTTTAATTTGTTTTTGCGCGGGGCAATGGATAATGAAGTCGGCGCTGGTTCTGATTTCGAGGATCAGGAGACCGAACGATTGACAGAGGATTCGATTACAGAGCAAAGCGAAATGGAATCTGAGACAGAAGGGACAGAGACTGAACCTGTTAGTCCGGAAGAGGAATCGGAAGAGCCGGAGACGAACCGAGACGAAACAGAAGAGTCAGAATCTGGTGAAACAGAGCCGGAGACGAGCCGAGTTGAAGCAGAAGAGCCAGAATCTGGCGAAACGGAGTTGGAGACAAACGGAGTCGGAACAGAAGAGTCAGAACTTGGAGAAACGGAGTTGGAAACAACCGGAGTCGGAACAGAAGAGTCAGAACTTGGAGAAACGGAGTCGGAGACGAACCAAGTTGAAACAGAAGAGTCAGAATCTGGCGAAGCGGAACCGGAGACAAACGGAGCCGCAGAACCCAACTCCAATGGGCTTATGATTAATGGACTTTCGCTTACCAGCTTTGTGAAACTGGTCAACGAGGCGTATCTTCTGATTAATGAGGGCGCTGTAAGAAATGAGGAAGTGGAAAGCGACCAGGGAACGTTTCACCGCAGCGGAATTGTGCTGAATCGTAAGCATATGAAACGGCTGCTTGAGATCTGCTCTGAAATGGGGATCGATGGAGGCGTGAAGAAGAGGCTTGAAGCACAGAATATTCAGCCGGAAGGCGGCGCCATTTTGTGGGGAACGGATGGTGAAGATTACAGAGCGATTGCAGGGTCCTTTGGAGTATCTGTCGGAGACGAAGCGCCTGTATGGAACGCTTTCGGTGCAGACATTGTCGGTAAGGAACTCACAATATACAATTACAGGATGCCTGAACAGCAGACGATGGAAATAAAAAACGGCGTGGAGATTGTATTCAGCATGACTGAGCCGGAAGGCGGTGCGGAGTGGGTACCGGCTGATGATACGGACGCCATCGACCTGGCGGAACTGGAGCCGGCCGAGGCAATTGACGAGATCAGTACAGATATACAGATGGTTTTATATGACATGATGGGCGGTGTGCTGTCTGTAGTGCTGGAAGAGATGCCGGAAGAAATGGTCAGCGATATGCTGGGACTGGAGTCTCAGGAAGAGGCAATGAGCGAATCAGAATCTGAAACAGATTTCGAGGAAATGGAGGAAAATTGAAAAACTGTAAAAACTGTAAAAACTGTATAAAAGCACTCGACAATTTTCATCAAAAGTGATAAAATAAACACTGTTTTTATGACTTTAAAGTTTCAAAGTAAACAAATGAGAATGTGAGCTGGAACTTTTATGGCGCCCAAAGCGCCGCTGGAGGTTGACATGAAGATTGTTGTATGTATGAAGCAGGTGCCTGCCGGGACGAAGGTTGATATCGATCCCGAGACGGGCGCAATGAAGCGCATGAGCGGCGATACGAGGACGAACCCGTATGATCTGTTCGCGCTGGAGACGGCGCTGGATCTCCGGGAAAAGACCGGAGGAACGGTGACAGTGCTGACAATGGGACCGCCTCAGGCGGAGACGATGATGAAGGATGCCTATGCGATGGGGGCGGACGATGCGGTTATCTTATCGGATCGCAAATTTGCGGGAGCTGATGTACTTGCTACGTCCTATGCATTGTCGCAGGCAATCCATGTGCTGGGCGATGCAGATCTGATCATCTGCGGCAGGCAGACGACAGATGGAGATACGGCGCAGGTCGGCCCTGCGATCGCAGAGCATATGCATATTCCGCACGCGGCCTGGGTCGCGGAAATCCTGGATGCCGACGATACATCGATCCGTGTAAGACAGGATCTGGTCAGCGTTTCACAGGTGTCGGAGATTCCGTATCCATGTCTGATCACGGTGGACAAGGATATCTGTGTTCCGAGGCTTCCCTCTTATCTTTTGAAAAAGAAGACGGCAGGACGTCCAGTCCGTATTATGGGATTTACGGACATGCCGGATCAGGATCTGAGCCGGTATGGGCTGGTCGGTTCCCCGACGTCGGTGGAGCGGATGTTTGCCCCGCCGGAGATCGAGAAGCAGGTGTATCTTGAGGGCGATGCAGACGGGAAGACGGAACAGCTGTTTGAGATTCTGACAAAGAAGAAAATTATCTGAGGGAGGGGCACGAAATGGAATTTCTGAAATTTAATGCGGAGAAATGTATCCTCTGCGGTCTGTGCGTGGAAAAGTGCCCGTTCAACGCGCTGCATATCGAGGGAGACGGTATCGTGGTCGGGGACACCTGCCGGATGTGCGGACTTTGTGTGCGGCACTGTCCGGAAAAGGCGATCCGTTTTGAGCAGCGCGCGAGTACAGTGGATAAGAGCAAATGGAATGATTTCCTGATCTATGTGGAGCAGGAGTGCGGCGAGATCCATCCGGTCGCATTTGAACTGATCGGAGAAGCGCGGAAGATGGCCGCCAAGGTGAATTTCAAAGTCAACTGTGTGATGGTCGGCGGAACAGGTACGGCGGCAAACGCGGAGAAACTGCTGGAATATGGGGTCGACCATGTGTATGTCTATGAACATGAGGGGTTTGAAGGCTTCCGGGCGGACTGCTACGCGGATGCTGTGGCGGACTGTATCGCGGCGACAAGGCCGAGTTCCGTGCTGATCGGGGCGACGGCGCTTGGACGCTCGCTTGCGCCGAGGCTTTCCACCCGGTTCCACACGGGGCTCACGGCGGACTGTACGACGCTGGATATCAAGCCGAACACGGATATGGTACAGATTCGTCCGGCATTCGGCGGAAACATTATGGCGCAGATTGCGATCACGCGGTCGCGTCCGCAGTTTGCGACGGTTCGTTATCGCGTGATGGACCGCGCGCAGCGGGTCAAATCTCCGGCCGGCAAAGTGGTTCTGTGTCCGGTAAATGATGAGATGGCGGTTTCCAGGATAAAAATTCTTTCTTCCACAGTGATCGAGCGGCAGAAGAGTCTCGAGGAGGAGGATATCCTTGTCGTTGCAGGGCGCGGCGTCCGCACGGAGAAGGATGTCGAGATGTGCCGGGAACTGGCGGATGCGCTGAGCGGACAGCTTGCGTTCACCCGTCCGATGGTGGAGAGTGGCTACGGCGATACGGCGCACCAGATTGGTCTGTCGGGCCGTACAGTCAGGCCGAAGCTGATCATTACCTGCGGCGTTTCGGGGGCGATTCAGTTCACCTCCTGCATGACGGGGTCTGAGTGCATTGTCGCGATCAACAATGATCCGGAAGCGCAGATATTCAAAGTGGCGCATTACTGTATCGTGGACGATCTCTATCAGGTCGTGCCGAAGCTGACGGCGCTCGTTCAGAATCGGAAGGAGGACTGAAGCCATGCCATATCCCTATAAGAAAATTGAGCAGGCGGATATCGATTATATCCGCTTGGCGACAGCGGCGGACCGCGTCTGGGTAGGCGATGAGATCGCGAATGAGTATTACCGGGACGAGATGCCGGAGTACGGCGTGTTTCCTCCGGAGCTGTATGTCGAAGTAATTAATAAAGAAGAAGTGTCGGCGATTATGAAATACGCCTGGGATAATAATATTCCGGTCGTCTGCCGCGGAGCCGGGACAGGGCTTGCGGGCGGCGCGACCTGCAAATACGGCGGAATCATGATGTCCGTCATGCGCATGAACCGGATTTTCCCGGTCGATCACAAAAATCAGACGATCACGGTCGAGCCGGGCGCGTATCTCGTCGATGTGCAGGCCGCGGCTGCGGCGGAAGGACTGTTTTATCCGCCGGATCCCGGTGAGAAGACAGCGTCGATCGGCGGCAATGTCATCACGAATGCGGGCGGCATGAAGGCAGTGCGCTACGGCCTGACGCGCGATTTCGTTCGCTGCATTGAGGCAGTTCTGCCGGACGGTTCCATCATGAATTTTTCGTCAAATGTTGTGAAGAACACGACCGGATACAGCGTGAAGGATCTGATTATCGGTTCTGAGGGGACGCTCTGCGTGCTGACACAAGTGACGCTGAAGCTGCTTCCCGCGCCGACCTGCACCTGTACGCTCGTCATGCCGTTTCACAGTCTTGAAGAGTGCGCCGATATGGTGCCGAAGGTGCTGGAGCTCCCGTTTGTGCCGACCGCGATTGAGTTCCTTGAGAGAGAGCTGATCGATATCGTGGAGCGGAATCTGAACAAGATGTTTCCGGTAAAAGAGGGTGACGCCGTTTTGATCGTCATGTACGACGCGTCAAGTCAGCAGGAGCTGGACAGCGCGGTGGAAGCCGCGTCAGAGGCCGCGCTCGCGAACGGAGCGCTCGACTGTTTCCTTGCGGACACACCGGAGCGTGCAGGAACAGTCTGGGCTGTGCGCGGCGGTATCCTTGAGGGTATGAAAGCGGATTCGGTGGCGCAGGAAGAATGCGACGTCGTTGTTCCGCGTTCCAGGATTGCGGAGTATGTCAAGGCCGCGAAGAAGATTGCGCTCTCGCACGGTATCCGTGTCGAACCGTGCGGCCACTGTGGCGACGGCAACATCCATACGGAGATGCTGCGCGGACCGGAGATGAGCGACGAAGAGTGGAAGAGTGCGACGCATGCAAGCCTCGTGGAGCTGTACGCGCTGTCGAAAGAACTTGGCGGTCAGCTTTCCGGAGAACATGGAATCGGAAACGGCAGACTGGAATTTCTGGAGGAATTTGTCGGGCCGCGGATGATTCAGCTTTATAAGGCGATCAAGCTCGCGTTCGATGAGAGGCTGATCCTGAATCCAGGCAAAGTGGTGGAGTTTAATTGAGAAAGCATGAAAGTTTAGAAAAGGAGAAAAATATGAGCGGAAAACGTTCTTTACTTGTAGACAAAAATAAAATGCCCCTCGCGATGGGCATTGCGTTCGTGGCGTTCACGACGCAGTTCGGCGGCGGCTTTGCGTCCGGCGCACAGATTTATCAGTATTTTATCAACTATGGTATCTGGTGTCTCATCCTTCCCGCTCTGACGCAGGGACTGTACGCACTGTTCTTCTGGTATGGCATGCGGTATGCCTACAAACACAAAACCTATGATTACAGAAGCTTTTCGGACAGCATTTACGGAAAGACACGTTACGTGATGTCCAATCTCTATGAAGTATGCTATCTGATCATGATCGCGACGGCTTCCGCGGCGGCGTTCGCTACCGGCGGCTCCACGATCCAGACACTGTTTGGAATTCCGTACTGGCTGTGCACGCTCATTGTTGCGGTGTTCATCTTTGTGATCGCTTTATTTGGAACGAGTGTTGTGCGTAAATGTGCGTCCACGCTCAGCGTTCTGATCATTATCGGCCTTGTGCTGGTGCTTGTCCCCAATATTATCGTGCAGTGGGGCGAAATTTCGACTTCCATTGGACGTATGGCCGGAGGAGAGATGGTCATCCGTTCGACGCAGACAGGCGCGTTCGGACCGGCTCTCTGGTCGGCAGTCCTGTATTTCTTCTTCCAGCTGGCTTCTGTCTCCGTTATGTATCAGCATATGGAGGCGGTGACGGATGCAAAGCAGATCAACCGCGCGGCGATCGGCATGTTTGTCTGCAACTTTGTCGCGATGGAACTCTCTATCGTCGGACTCCTCGCGGTGTCTTATGTGGCTGATATGGCGACCGCGTCTGTCCCGATGCTCGTTCTCGTCCAGAACGGAGTGGGCGCGAAGATCCTGACCCCGATCATTTCCCTGCTGATCATCCTCGGCGCGATCTCGACGGCGGTCAACATGATCTCCGGCATCGTTACGCGCTGTGTCAACGCAATTGAGCGCCGCATGGCGACGCAGGCGCAGAAGGAGCAGGGACATCTTGGCCGCAACGCCGTGTTCACGCTGATCTTCACGTTCCTTGCATTCGCGATCGCGCAGTTCGGCCTGATGGCAGTGGTCAGCAAAGGCTATGCGTACCTTGGATACGCGGCGCTTATCACGCTGTTTGTGCCGTTCGTAATTCACGCAATTGTAACAAAAGGAAAGGAAATCTAAAAGAAAAACAGGAAACCGGCAGTCCTTTTCTTCTGGAAAAGACTGTCGGTTTTTGCAAAATATTTATTTGTTCAGACAGATAAGAGGTGACGATCCAGCATGAATAATATCCATCTTGAGACATTTATCCATATTGTGGAGGCCGGGAGTTTTAATAAGGCGGCGGAAGAACTGTATATCACTTCTACCGCGGTTATCAAACAGATTAATCTCCTGGAAAACGATGTGGGCGCGCAGCTTTTTGAACGGACACATCGGGGAGTGAGACTGACGGAAGCTGGAAAGTCTCTTTACAGAGATGCAAAATATATAGTTGCATACTACCAGGAAGCGGTGAGGCGGGCCAGAAGCGCCGCGGCTGAGAAAAGTTCGCTCATCCGCATCGGAACTTCTCCCATGACGCCTGCTCAGATACTTACTGACCTGTGGCCCAGAATACATGAGCATTGTTCGGATATCAGCTTTCAGCTTGTTCCTTTTGAGAACACGCCGGAGAACGCGAGGGAAATCCTGAAAAATCTTGGACAGAACATTGATGTCGTGACAGGTATTTTCGATGATACACTGCTTGAGGTGCGCGGGTGCTCCGGGTTTGAAATCGCGAGAGAACCACTGTGCTGTGCTGTTTCCATCTATCATCCGCTGGCCGGCAAAGACAAACTGACAGTACAGGATTTGTATGGCGAAAATTTTCTGATGATACATCGCGGCTGGAGCCATTATGTGGACAGACTGCGGGATGAACTTACAGAACACCATCATCAGATCAATATCGTAGATTTTGATTTTTATGATATAAATATTTTTAACCGTTGCGAACTGGAAAAAAATGTATTGCTGGTTATAAAAAGCTGGGACTGCGTACATCCGATGCTGAAGGTGATTCCCGTAGAGTGGGATCACAGCATTCCTTTTGGCGTGCTGTATTCAACACACCCCTCCGATACAGTCAGGCGGTTCCTTGGAGCTGTCAAGACGGTGATCGAATAGAGGTGGATTTTAACGAGAAGATTTTTCTGATTGTCTGATTGAGAAACGTGTGATATAATCTGAGACATGGGAAACCAGAGCCGGGCGGCTTACCCTCTGCTTATTGGAGGGGCTTACCCTCCAGACATCATACCCTTTGGGTACGAAAGAAAGGGGGGCTTGCCAATGATGATTACATATTCTGACCTTGTTCAGACTGGAATATTCATTGTGGCTCTTGTTGGTCTGTGTTATCAGATTTTCAAGGGAAAAAAATAAAGCCGCCATTACTCGCACTAATGACGGCTGACCCTGTAAAGGGCTAATGCTGTAACGTTGAGGGTAAGCCATGTCTCTGGTTTTCCCTTTTTCTGATCTCAATATAGCACATCCGGCAGAAGAACGCAAGCGGTTTTGGAAAAATGTCTGGCAGCGTACTTCTTTTGGTGTTTAAATCCAGTTATAACCTCTGGTTCCAACTAATGAACGAATCGAGACTTCTCAGGAAGCCTCGATTTTATTATGATGTAAGAAAAGTTTTATTTCAGCTGCAGCCAGATGGTATTTCGAAAGAGAGGGGGATTAGATGAAACAAAAATATGTGATATTCCTGATAATGATGGTTTTGATCCTCATTTTTCTAAATGCCTGCGGAGCAAACGGAAGTGCCTCAGACGAGTCTCCGGGATTGGAAGACAAATCGGAAAACGAAAGTGAATCAGACGAAATGCAGGAAGCGGAAAACAGCAGTGTATCGGATAAAAATACGGGAACAGAAGAGGATGACATGAAGATGGAAATTTCCCAGACTGGCTGGACGACAGCTGTGCCGGAAGAATACACAGAAACGGCCGATAAACAGGGCAGCATTGTGCGTCTTGACTACGGATCCAGAGATTATGTCCGGGACGGCGCTGCCATCACGAAAACTGCTTATGTTTATACGCCATACGGATATGACGAAAGTGACACAAAGACACGGTATAATATTCTTTATCTTATGCATGGCTGGGGCGGTCATGCCGGAGAGTATTTTGAGTTTTCCGGGACGAAAAATCTGTTTGACAATCTGATCGCAAACGGTGATATTCCGCCGCTCATTATCGTATCGGCTACGTTTTATAACGAGAACAGCAGTACCGATTTTAGCAGTTCCATTCAGGAATTCCGGCAGTTCCATCGGGATTTTGAAGATTATCTGATGCCTGCGGTGGAAGGAAGGTTCCATACCTATGCGCGGTCGGCCTCAGAGGAGGATCTGAAAGCGTCCCGCGATCACCGGGCGTTTGGAGGCTTTTCTCTGGGCTCTGTCACCACATGGCTGCAGTTCTGTTATGACTATGATTATATCCGGTATTTTCTGCCGATGAGCGGCTCCTGCTGGTACTATGGGACTTACGGCGATTTCCAGACGGAAAAGAATGTAGATTTCATCGAGCAGCTTGTGAAAGATGAGAATCTGGATGAGAGAGGCTATTTTATCTATCATGCCGTCGGTACACAGGACGCTGTGAAGAGTCAGACTTTGATGCAGGCGGAAGAAATGCTGGAAAGAAATGATGTGTTTACGCCGGAACATTATGTTTTTTATCAGAAGGACGGCGGCTATCACGACTTTGACGCCGTGCAGGAATATCTCTATAATGCGCTTCCTCTGTTTTTCCATGACAGTGGGGACTTTCAGGAAGGGCTGGAGACAGAACTGCATACAGAAGGGTCGACAGTCTTTACAGATGATACCTTGATTTCTGATGTCATGAACGACCCGGTTTTCGGAGATTACGGAAGGCTGATTTTTCCGGCAGATACAGGTTACTGGAGCGGAGATACACTTGGGGATCTTCAGCTTACATGGTACAACTATATCGACCCCAACAAAACAGTGGAGATTGTCAATTACATGAAATCTCACGCAGAAGCGGGCGAGACGGTTTTTTATGATATCTATACTGACGAGGAAAAGGCCGTGGACCCGGATAAAGCAGATACCGGCTTATTCTTCTTTAAAGGAAATCCCGGAGGAAAATTTGCGGTCTGTAACGCAGGGGGCGGGTTTGCCTATGTAGGGGCCATGCATGACAGCTTTCCCCACGCTCTGGAGCTTTCAAAAATGGGATACAACGCCTTTGCGCTGATCTATCGTCCCGGCTGGGATACTGCCTGCGAGGATCTGGCAAGAGCGGTCAGCTTTATCTTTGCCCATGCGGATGAACTGGAAGTGGACACGGACTGTTATTCCCTGTGGGGCGGTTCGGCGGGCGCGAGAATGGCCGCGGATGTCGGTTCCTATGGCCCGGCTTATTTTGGCGGTGACAATCTGCCGCAGGCAGGGACCGTTGTCATGCAGTATACGGGCCATACTGAATATCAGAAAACCGATCCGCCGACCTATGTCTGCGTCGGAACAAACGACTGGATTGCAAACTGGAGGACGATGCAGAGCCGCCTGAAAGCGATGGACGCCGCTGGCATTCCGACAGAATTTCACGCCTATAAGGGACTGCCTCATGGATTTGGACTGGGAACAGGCACTGTGGCGGAGGGCTGGATCAACGACGCTGTGGCATTTTGGGAACGGCAGATGTAACGACATGGTGGAAAGCAAATAATTCTGACAATGCAGTCAGCGCCCGGCTTTTGATTTTGGCATTATGGAGACAAAATATCGTTTGCCTCAACATTACCGAAAAACAGATCTTTTCGGACAAATGAAGATTAATAGAAAGGAGTACAATCATGAAAAAATTAACTGCATTCTTTTTAAGCTTTGCTCTGGCATCAGGTCTTTTTACCTGTGTCAGTCAGGCAGCAGAAACCGAAGATCAAAGTGGTGCGGAGGACGGGAACAGTTCTTCCTCCGTGGTTTATATGACGGAAGATATCTCCCCGGAGGGATTGATGGCGGTCTATGAGGCGCTGGGTGTGGAACTGACCGGTGACAACATCGCGGTCAAGCTCTCCACGGGAGAGCCGCCAGCCAGCAATTACCTGGATCCGGATCTCATTCGTGATCTGGTGGAACGTGTGGACGGAACTATTGTGGAGTGCAATACGGCGTATGGCGGTTCCCGCTCTGAGACGGCCATGCACTATCAGGTGGCGGAGGATCACGGTTTCACGGATCTGGGAAAAGGCTTTGTCATTATGGACGAGGATGATTCCATGATTATTCCCGTGGAGGGCGGACAGCGGCTCTCTGAAAATTATGTGGGCGCGCATTTCGGCGATTTTGACGGATTTCTGGTATTATCCCATTTCAAGGGCCATGCGATGGCCGGTTTCGGAGGCGCGATCAAGAACATCTCGATCGGTATCGGCTCGCAGGAAGGGAAATGTCTGATCCATACGGCGGGAAACAGCCACACAAGCCCATGGGGCGGAGACCAGGACGCTTTTCTTGAGTCCATGGCGGACGCCGGAAAATCGGTGGTGGATTATCTGGACGGAAATATTCTGTTTGTGAATGTGATGAACCGCCTTTCCATCGATTGTGACTGCGACGGCAATCCCGCAGAGCCGGATATCCACGATATCGGTATTCTCGCTTCCACCGACCCTGTAGCGCTGGATCAGGCCTGCCTGGATCTGATTTATCAGGCGGAGGGAAATGAAAGCTTCGTCCGCCGCGTCGAAGGACAGCACGGCGCGCATGTCCTGGAAGCCGGGGAAGCGATCGGTCTGGGAAGCCGTACCTATCAGCTGAAGAACATTGATGACTGAGGCAGTCTTCGGTATTTGAACCACCACAAATATAAGTCCACGGAAAGGAGTGATTTCGTATGGGACAGGCAGGGGAAGTGATCCAGCGTGAATTTATCTATGTCTGGTATTATTTTACTGTTCAGTTGAGGCAGATCTTCTGGTATTACGTGCTGGGCATTGTCCTTGGCAGCGTGATTTCTGTTTTTGTCAAGGACCGCATTCACGGTTTGTTCCGCAGTATGAGTGATAAAAAGCTGGGCGCGTTGGGCGTGATTCCTGCGAGTATTCTCGGCATTGCCTCCCCTCTGTGTATGTACGGAACAATACCACTGGCTGCGTCCTTTTCCAAAAGCGGCATGCGGGATGACTGGCTTGCGGCGTTTATGATGAGTTCTATCCTGCTTAACCCGCAGCTCATTATTTACAGTACGGCTTTGGGAAGCGCAGCGCTGGCGATCCGGATTGTATCCTGTTTCATCTGCGGCTGCGTGGCGGGGCTCCTGATCCGTTTTTTCTACAGGGATAAATCGTTTTTCGATTTTACCGGCTTTGACGGGCCGCATAACCATGACACAGATCCGAACATTGTTCTGCGGCTTGTCAAAAACATTGGCAGGAATATCCGGGCAACCGGTCCGTGGTTCCTTGTCGGTGTGCTGCTGTCGGCTTTGTTCCAGAGGTACGTACCGGCGGATTCCTTTGCTTCGCTGTTCGGGAAATCCAATGAGGGCTTCGGCGTTCTGATGGCTGCGACGATCGGCGTGCCGCTCTACGCCTGCGGAGGCGGTACGATCCCGCTCATCCGGGAGTGGCTGTATTCCGGCATGAGCATGGGAAGCGCGGCGGCGTTCATGCTGACCGGGCCGTCCACGAAGATCACCAATCTGGGCGCGCTGAAGATCGTTCTTGGAATCAGACGGTTTCTGCTGTATCTCGCCTTTGTGATGGCGTTTTCGCTTGTTACAGGGCTGATCGTCAATCAGATTATTTAAATGAAGGAGGAGAAGTTATAGAAATGAGAAGAAAAAGACAGTTCCGTTTATTGTCGCTGTTTTTAGTATTTGCCATAGCCTTTGCGTGTGCAAAGACGAATGGAACTGCTGCGGAGGCAGAAACAAAGAAAAATACTGTGATTCTGTATTTCAGCGCAACGGGAACTACAAAAGGGGCTGCGGAGAGGATTAAAAAGAACACAAAGGGACAGCTCATTGAGATCAAGGCGGCAGACCCCTATACGGATGAAGACATTGACTGGACAGACAATAACAGCCGTGTGACAATCGAGCATGAAAGCGCGGCTTCTCCAGCAAAAAGCAAAGTGAGGCCTGAGATCAGAAATTTAAATGCTATTAAAAAGGCTGTCAAAAAGGCGGACGTAGTTTATATCGGATATCCGATCTGGTGGGGCGAAGCGCCGCATATCCTGTACAGTCTTGTTGAAAAGGTCAGTCTGAAAGGAAAGACGGTAGTTCCGTTCTGCACTTCCTCAAGCAGCGGAATTGGAAGCAGCGCGAAACATCTTAAGAAAAGCGCGATTATTTCCGGCAAAACGAAATGGCTGAAAGGACGTAATTTTTATGGCGTCCCATCGCAGAAAACAGTGGATAAATGGATAAAAAAGAGCGTGACGGACCAGGAACTATAAATGGTTCCGGCACTGTTCCTCCTGTTCAGACCGGAACCGGAAAGTATCGCGGTTTTATAACGGACAACGTTTTTCATTCAAAAACGGATGGGGATATTCATTATAATGTCTATATTCCGGAAAGTTATGATGGAAGCAAACCATACGCGCTGTATTTCACCTTGCCGGGATATGAGGGCCTGTATTTTCAGGGTGTCGCGCAGAATCTGAAATCCGAGGCGTTCGGATTTGAAGCGCAGAAATACAATGAAAAAATGATCATCGTCGCTCCGCAGCTTTCCGACTGGGGCGAAACCTCCGCGGATCAGACGATTGCTCTTCTGGAATACTTTCTGGAGCAGTATAACATTGACAGAACGAAAGTCTACGCCAACGGCTATTCCGGCGGCGGGGAGACCATGTCCATCGTCATGGGGAAACGCCCGGAGCTGTTCACGGCCTACCTGCACTGCAGCTCTCAGTGGGACGGAGATCTGAAAGTTTTGGCGCAAAGCCGCACCCCGGTTTATCTTGCCGTAGGGCAGGACGATGAATATTATGGCTCTGAACCGACACAGGAAGCTTATGACACACTGCATGAACTGTATGTGCAGCAGGGGTTGTCGGAGAGAAAAATCGATAAGCTGCTGGTCCTGGATATTAAAGACGAAAGCTATTTCACAGACAGAGGTATGAATAACCAGCATGGCGGAGGCGGGCTCTTTGCCCGCGATGAAAAAATAATGGGCTGGCTGTTTAACCAGTGACAGTGTGAGAAATAGAAGGAAATGAAGTTAAAGGAAATTATAAGGAGGCAGAAAATGAAAAAAGAACTGGTATTAAAAAACAGAATGTGGATCATGGTTTTGATGGGCGTTCTGCTTGTGTTCAGCTGGGCGTATGCCTGTGGAATCGCGAGGGCAGAAAGCGCGGAGACAGACGGAGGAAAGACACTGGTAGTCTATTATTCCGCAACAGGCCATACTGAGGCGGTCGCAAATGATATCGCAGAGACATTAAATGCGGACCTGTTTCAGCTGATCCCGACAGAACCGTACAGTGACGCAGATCTGGACTGGACAGACGAAAACAGCCGGGTTTGTTACGAACATGAGCATCCAGAGGACAGGGAAGTGGAGCTTGAAGAGACTACGGTTGAGGGATGGGAGTCTTACAACACAGTGTTTATCGGGTATCCGATCTGGTGGGGAAATGCTTCCTGGGTCGTGGACGGATTTATCGCTGCCAATGATTTTACAGGAAAAACAGTGATTCCTTTCTGCACATCGTCGAGTTCCGGATTTGGTGAGAGCGGAGAACTGCTGGCGGAGGCCGCCGGAACAGGCGACTGGCTGGAAGGAAAGCGCTTTTCTTCTTCCGCAGATGCCGAAGAGGTTGCGGAGTGGGTCAGCAGTCTGGCGCTTCCGGCTGAAACTGCGGCGGAGCAGGCTTCTGATGAGACAGCAGAGGAAGATGCCGATGTGGCACGGGAAAGTACGGATGTCCTGATGATCGCGGATCAGGGAATCTTTTCCGCAGGAGGGACCGTGACAGAATCGGACGGGACATTTGACGTTTCCAGCTATTATACGTCAAGAGAGGGTTCGACTTCTCATGTGGATCACGCGAATGTGCTGTATCAGATTCCGGCGGAAGAAACGGGACTCCCGATGGTGTTCCTTCATGGGTATGGGCAGTCCAGAATGTCCTGGATGACTACGCCGGACGGCAGGGAAGGCTGGTCTGACATGTTTCTGAGAATGGGACACGGTGTGTTTCTGATTGACCAGCCAAGACGCGGAGAAGCGGGGCAGACATCCGTTGCCGGTACAATAAGCACGGAGCCTTCGGATCAGACCTGGTACACGCAGTTCCGTATCGGAACTTATATCGACGGCGCGTTTACTTACAATGAGAATTCCCAGTTCCCGCAGGGTGAAGAAGTGCTGGATCAGTTCTTCCGTCAGATGACGCCGGATACGGCAATGGATTCTGCAAACGGGGACCAGAATATTGATACTACAGTAGTGGCGCAGGCAGTGGCGGCTGCCATCGACGAAGTATATGAGAGAACCGGAAAGGATTCCATTCTCGTCACACATTCCCAGGGCGGCATGCCTGGATGGGAGACGGCCAGATACACGGATCATATTGCGGCGATCATAGCGATCGAACCGGGCGGAGCTCCTATGACGGACAGCGAAGATTATCAGGCTCTTGTGGAAAAGCAGATACCGGTGGCGTTTTACTATGGAGATTACATTGGAGAAGAGTTCACAGATGTTCCGGCAGCGGGTATGTGGACTATGATGAAATCATCGGCGGATGTGTTTGAAGAAGCATATACGGCTGCAGGCGGTACCTGTACCGTGGTGAGTCTGCCGGATGAAGGGATCTACGGAAACGATCATATGATGTTCCAGGATCTGAATAATGACGTGATCGCGGAACATATCGAGAACTGGATCCAGAGTACACTTGGCTGATTAGAGAAAGGATTGGGGCTGTCGGATTTTTCCGGCAGCTCCGTTTTGATACACGAGCCTGCATATGGAAGGACCGTGCGGCGAGCAGGAAGGAAAAGCCGTCTCCTGTTCGATCAGGTTCTTGTAAGAAAATTTATGGGGGTAATGACGCATGAAGAAAATAAGAAGGAGCATCTATGGGTGGATGGCAGCGTGCCTGATCCTGACATTTACGTCCTGCACAGCTCTGGGTGAGGAGATTGCATCAAGTGAAGAACTTGTATTCCCGCTCGGATTTGAGATGAGTTCGGGCGCTTTTACCGGAACTGCTTATCTTATGCCTATGATAGAAAACGATGACACATATCATTTTCCGGCGACGAACAATGTTTCTTTTGAGCCGGGTGCACGAAGCGGGTGGCACAGTCACGGCGGAATGATCATCCTGGTCACAGGAGGCGTCGGATATTATCAGGAAGAGGGACAGCCCGCCCAGATCATCCGGAAAGGCGATGTGATAGAATGTGCCGCCGGGGTGAGACACTGGCATGGGGCGGCGCCAGACAGCTGGTTTTCCCAGATGGTGATCTATGACTCCGGCTATGTACCGGAGGACGGGGAGGCTTCCGCAGAAGAAGCAGTTTCGGATGAGTATTACGCAGGGCTGGAAGCGGTGGAATATGAAGGCCGAAGTATTACAGAAGATAACCCGTTTATGTTTCAGCGGGCAGAGCAGTCGTTCCCTTCTGATACATTCAGCGGACCGGCCTATGTGTCTTCTCTTATCAGCAGCGATAATGCTGCCGGAGCGCCAGCTCTGCACTACGTGGTTTTTGACCCTGGCGTAATTAATAACTGGCATATTCATGAAGGAGGGCAGATCCTGATCGCTACAGACGGGATCGGTTATCACCAGATCGAAGGAGAGCCGGTGGAAGTACTGCATCCGGGCGATGTTGCTTTTTGTCCTCCGGGGGTAAAACACTGGCATGGGGGCAGCGCAGATACATCATTTGCTCATATAGCGGTCAACACAAATCCTGAATTGACTGGTCTTGAATGGTTCGATCGTATTTCCGATGAAGAGTACGCAAAGCTTGCCACTTTGACAAAATAGTTATGTCCGTTACAGTACCGGCGTGAAGCGAACGGCAATGTTATAACCTTTGGTTGGAACTGATGAACTAATCAAGACTTCTCCTTGAGATGAAACCGGGCTAAAATATAGAAAATAAAACAAAAAGGGGATTTTACCATGGAATACACAATATTGAATAACGGTGTCAAAATGCCGATGGAAGGTTTTGGAGTTTTTCAGGTACCGGATCCGGATGTGTGCGAACAGGCGGTGCTGGATGCGATCAGCGTAGGATATCGTCTGATTGACACGGCGGCTTCCTATGGGAACGAAGAGGCGGTCGGCGCGGCGATCAAAAAAAGCGGCGCCTGCCGTGAGGATCTGTTTATTACGACGAAGCTGTGGGTGTCCGATTCGAGTTATGACGGAGCAAAACGGGCGTTTGAAACATCACTGAAGAAACTCGGTCTCGAATATCTTGATCTGTATCTTATTCACCAGCCAATGGGTGATTACATCGGGGCATATCGGGCGATGGAAGAACTCTACAAAGAAGGTCTGGTTCGTGCGATCGGTGTCTGCAACTGCTATCCGCATGTTCTTGCCGATATCTGCGAGACAGTCGAGGTCACTCCGGCAGTCAATCAGGTGGAACTTCATCCGTTCTTCCAGCAGCCGGAAGCGCTTGCTCTGATGAAAGAGTATGAGGTACAGCCGGAGGCCTGGGGACCTTTTGCAGAAGGAAAACATGGAATCTTTACCAATCCCATTTTGACTGAAATCGGCGCAAAATATGGGAAAAGTGCGGCTCAGGTCGTTCTCCGCTGGAATGTGCAGCGCGGTGTCGTGGTTATTCCAAAATCTATTCACAGGAAGCGTATGGAGCAGAACTTTAATATCTGGGACTTTTCGCTGACAGATGAGGAGATGAATCAGATCGCGTCGTTTGACATCGGGCACAGCGAGATCGTCAACCACTTTGATCCGAACTTTGTCCGGGCTCTGCATGGCAGGTTTGCAAAGTAAACTCCCATTCCAGAAAACACGTTGAAAAACACAGTATACTATTTAAAAAATTCCGGAGGATTTGAATATGAACACTTTTACTTATAAATATCCTGTAACCGTTTATTTTGGGGAGAAGGCAGCGGCCAATAATCTGCCTGCCGAGCTTGCGAAGACAGGCAAAAATGTACTGCTTGCCTGCGGCGGCGGATCTGTGAAGAAAAACGGGATCTATGGGGAACTGATGGAACTGCTGACTGCAGCCGGAAAGACGGTTACAGAATTTTCGGGAATCATGTCCAATCCCACTTACGCCAAAGTGCAGGAGGGCGCAAAACTGGCGAAAGAGAAGCAGATCGACTTTATTCTTGCCGTCGGAGGCGGCAGTGTGATCGACTGCTGTAAGGTCATATCCGCCCAGGCAAAGACAGAGGAAGACATCTGGGAGCTTGAAACAGTGAAACACGGCGGCCCTACAGAGTTTATTCCTATGGGAGCGGTCGTGACGGCATTTGGAACGGGCGCCGAGATGAACAACGGTGCGGTTATCACGAACGAGGAAAAAAAGGTCAAGGGACCGCTTTGGGGAGCATTCTATAATTTTGCGATTCTTGATCCGGCGTATACCATGAGCATGCCGATAAGCCAGGTGATTTCCGGTTCATTTGACGCTCTTTCCCACTGCATGGAGACTTATATGGGTGCGCCGCGGGAGACGAATCTTTCCGATGAGATCAATGAGGCGTGCCAGAGAAATATTATCCGGAACCTGCGTGCGACGCTTAAAGATCCGAAGGACACTGCCGCGAGAAGCGAGCTCGTCTGGGCGGCGGCGATGGGGGAAAACGGAATCCTCAAGATCGGTAAGGTCACGGACTTTCAGGCACATATGCTGGAGCATCAGCTGGGCGCTTACACAGACTGTAATCACGGAAAAGGCCTGGCGGTCATTCATCCGGTATTGTATCGGCATATGCTGCCGGAAGCCGCGCCGCAGTTTGCCCGCCTCGCTGTGAATGTGTGGGGGATTGATCCGGAGGGGAAGACAGAGGAGGAACTGGCGCTTGCTTTTATTGACGCGCTTGCATCGTTCATTCGTGAGGCAGGGCTGCCGGTGACATTCTCTGAGATGGGAATTGACAAGACGACCGATTTCAAAGCAGTCGCAGACAGCACCGTCCTGACCGGCGGCTGCTGTAAAAAGTTTACGAAAGAGGAATTGCTCGAAGTTCTGAATGAATGTCTGTGAGGGTTACTCAGATTATTTAATAAAAGAGGGAGAATTCTATGAAATACAGAACCTTGGGGAGAGATTTAACCGTATCGGCAGTCAGCCTCGGCTGCATGGGCATGACTCACGCGTTTGGCGCGCCGTCCGATACAAAGGAGATGACGAAACTGATCCACGAGGCGGTGGATCTCGGCTATACGATGTTTGATACGGCGGAATGCTATACCGGAACCTTGCCAGACGGCAGCACCGCTTACAATGAGGAACTGGTTGGCCCGGCGCTGAAACCTTATCGGGATAAAGTGATTATCGCCACAAAATGCGGGGTGCAGCACTCCCCGGATGGACTGCTCACTGATTCCAGTCCGGAGACGATACGCAGGTCTGTGGAAGGGAGCCTCAAACGACTGGATACAGACCATATTGATCTCTACTATCAGCACCGAATCGACCCAAAAGTGGAACCGGAGACGGTAGCGGAGACGATGGCGCAGCTGATCAAAGAGGGGAAGATCCGTTACTGGGGAATTTCGGAAGTAAATGAGGAATATCTGCGACGGGCCCACGCCGTCTGCCCGGTGACGGCGGTACAAAACCGTTATTCCATGATGGCCCGCTGGCACGAACCGCTTTTTGCCGTACTGGAGGAGCTGCATATCGGATACGTGGCGTTCTCTCCGCTGGCGAACGGATTTTTGTCCGCGCAGTATGATGAGACATCAAAATTTGAGCCGGGCACTGATTACCGCAGCCGGATGCCGCAGTTCACTGCTGAGGGCGTCAGACAGAACCAGAAACTGCTCGCATTTCTGGAACATACTGCCAAGGAAAAGAATGCGACGCCGGCGCAGATTTCCCTTGCATGGATGCTTGCAAAGCACCATAATCTGGTTCCTATTCCGGGCACGAGGAAATCAGAACGTCTTCGAGAAAATGCGGCTGCGGCGGAGATCGAACTGACGCCGGAGGAACTGGCGCATATCGACTGCGCGCTCAATCACATGGAAATGTCCGATGTATTTGGCGGTTCAAAGACAGTAAAATAGAAAGCAGCGAAGCGCTGTTATAACCTGTGGTTGGAACTAATAAACCAATCGAGACTTCTCTCGCGGATAAAACAGGACTAAAATGGAGACAAGAAAACAAAAGAGTAACAAACAAGACAGAAGGGGGATTTTACAATGGAATATATTACATTAAACAACGGAGTTAAGATGCCCATGGCCGGTATCGGCGTGTTCATGATGTCTCCTGCGGATGCGGAAGCTGCAGTAGAGAGTGCACTGAAAAGCGGCGTTCGTCTGATCGACACGGCCAACGGCTATATGAACGAGAGCGGAACAGGACGCGGCATCAAAAAGAGCGGCGTGGCAAGAGAAGAGATCTTCCTCGTGACCAAGCTCTGGCCGACCGTCTATGAGAAGGAAACAGCGGTGGAGGAGACCCTTGCAAGGCTCGGCACGGACTATATCGACCTGCTGTTCCTGCACCAGCCTGCCGGTAACTGGCGCGAAGGCTATAAGAATATTGAAAAGGCGGTCAAAGCCGGCAAGGTAAAGGCAATCGGCCTTTCCAACTTCCCGGATGAGCTGCTCCGCGAGGCCATTGACACTGCGGAGATCAAACCTCAGATCGTGCAGGTGGAGGCGCATCCTTATTATCCGCAGACGGAGCTGAAAAAGATTCTTGCTGAAACGAATATGGGACTGATGGCATGGTATCCGCTGGGACATGGGGACAAGAACCTGATTCAGGAGCCGATATTTACAAAGCTGGCTCAGAAGTACGGAAAGAGCAATGCCCAGATTATCCTGCGCTGGCATATTCAGAGCGGCAATGTGGTCTTCCCGGGATCGAAAAATCCGGATCATATCCGAGACAACTTCAACATCTTTGATTTCTCACTTACAGAGGATGAGATGGCTGAGATCGCCAAAGTGGATAAGGGTGTGCGGTATTATACGGCAACTCCGGAAATGCTTGCGGCCTATGCGAAGATGGAACTGCAGCCCGATCTGTAATGGAGACTTTTGACCTGAACAGTTTATGAACAAAAGGCGCATCGAAAAACACACGGTGCGCTTTTTTGAAAATCACAGGACGCAGAGCAGATGAAAACAGACTAAAATAAAGACAAAAAAATAATTTTCGGGAGGAAAGAATATGAAAAAGCTGATTGCGCTGATCCTGTCAGCGGTTCTTCTGATCCCGGCCGCCGGAAATATTTCTGCGGCGGCAGACATGGCAGATCAGAAAACAGCGGATGTACAGAAGACGAGTTCAGACAACAGTATAGTGATACAGGAACAGGACAGTCCCGAGAGCGCGGCTGTGGGGGAATCGGTTGTATTTTTTACATCGGATATCTCTCCGGATGGTATGATGGATGTTTATCAGGCGCTGAACTGGAAACCGACCGGAAATGTGGCTGTCAAACTTTCCACGGGAGAGCCGCCTGCCAGCAATTATCTGCGCCCGGAACTTATCAGGGATCTGGTACAGTCTGTGAAGGGAACGATTGTGGAATGCAACACCGCCTATGGAGGCTCCCGCACGGAGACCGCCATGCATATGCAGGTAGCGAAGGATCACGGTTTTACGGATATCGCGGATGTGGATATTCTTGACGCCGACGGTTCCATGGAGCTTCCTGTGAGGGGCGGCAGCCGGCTTTCGGAGAATCTGGTCGGCTCGCATTTTGGAAATTATGATTCTTATATTGTACTTTCCCATTTCAAAGGACACGCGATGGCGGGTTTTGGAGGAGCGATCAAAAATATCTCCATCGGTCTTGGCTCGAAAGAAGGAAAATGTCTCATTCACACGGGCGGCAGAAGCCATACCAGTCCCTGGGGCGGGGATCAGACAGCTTTTACGGAGTCGATGGCGGAAGCAGGGAAATCCGTGTCCGATTATCTGTCCAATGGGAGCAGGATCGTTTATGTGAACGTTCTGAATAACATTTCAATCGACTGCGACTGTGACGGAAATCCCGCCGAGCCGGACATTCATGATATCGGTATTCTGGCGTCGACAGATCCGGTTGCCATTGATCAGGCTTCTATTGACCTGTGTTTTGCGGCAGAGGGAAGCGGGTCGCTGCAGCAGCGGGTCAGTCGGCAGAATGGGCTCCACACGCTGGAGCATGCACAGGAAATCGGACTGGGAAGCCGTACATATAGTCTGAAAGATATTGCGGAAATCTCTGAAGAAGAGACAGAGGGTCCGAAAGAAACAGAGCCAGAGACAGAGAAACCGGAAGAGACAGAGACTGAGACAGAGAAGCCGGAAGAGACAGAGACTGTGACGGAGAGACCGGAAGAGACAGAGCCAGAGACAGAGAAACCGAAAGAAACAGAGCCCGAAGCAGAAAAGCCGGGAGAAACGAATCCAGAGACAGAAACTTCAAAAAGACCGGAATCTGAATCAGAAAATACATCAGGTTCCATACCAGGGCCGGAACCGCCTCCTGAGCCGGAAACCATACCGGATTCGAAGCCGGCGCAGCCTTCTCAGTCTAAAACTGAAAACAAGGCCGAACAGAATGCGAAAAAAGAGATGGCCCGGGTAACGATTACAAAGTTCAAGGTAAAGAGTACAGGCAAAAGGAAGATCAGCGTATCCTGGAAAAAGGTATCGAAAGTAAAGGGATATCAGGTGCAGATTTCCAGTGTCAGGAACTTCAGGAACAGCAAGATTATTTTCAGTAAATTCCTGGCAAAGAACTCAATAAATATTTCTAAAGGCAAGCTGAAAAGCGGGAAAACATATTATGTGAGGACGAGAGCTTTTACAACATACAGGAAGAAAGGCAAAACGGTCAAAGCTTACAGCAAATGGAGCACAGGATCCGGAAAGGTAAAGGTTCTGTAAAAAGTTGTATAAAAGAGAATACAGATGTTTCAGGATCTGAATAATGACATGATTGAATAACGAAGAACAGAATCGCGGGATTGTTTATAAAAAAACAGCCCGCGGTTTTTATATTGGTTTGAACGCATTTTTGTGATATATTATAATGAGGGAGGGTAAATATGATGCAGAGTAAACGCAGAAAATTTCTCATACAGACATTGATTGACGAGGTACCGCAGTACCGGAGTCTGCGGGTTCCGTCTGACGAGGAGGAACAGAAAAAACTGCTCCGATCTCTGATGAATGTGCGTCCGCCGCGCGCGGCAACGGCAGATTTTCTGGCGGTGCAGGATGAATATCTGCGCGCGGCGACAGCCGAAAAAGGGATCACGGATGTTGCGGACCTGCCGACGATTGAAGAAGGCATCTGTCTCTGGCAGGGTGATATTACTACGCTTCATTGTGACGCTATTGTAAATGCTGCCAACAGCCAGATGACCGGCTGCTATGTTCCCTGCCATCGGTGCATTGATAACTGTATCCATACTTATGCAGGGATTCAGCTTAGACTTGCCTGTGCAGAACTTATGGAAGAGCAGGGGTACGAGGAGCCGACAGGAAGGGCAAAGATCACGTCGGCCTATAATCTGCCCTGCCGGTATGTGCTCCACACAGTAGGTCCGATCATTTACGGGGCAGTCACAAAGAAGGACAGGGAACTGCTGGCTTCCTGCTACCGCTCCTGCCTGGAGCTTGCGCGGGAGAACGGAGTCAGGAGCATTGCGTTCTGCTGTATCTCCACAGGAGAATTTCATTTTCCAAATGAGCTGGCGGCGGAGATTGCGGTACAGACCGTCCGGCAGCACAGAGGCGATATAAAGGTGATCTTCAATGTTTTCAAGGATATGGATTATCAGATTTACCGGAGGCTGCTTGGATAATATCAAAGGACTGTAGAAATCGCGGAGATCATCATAATTAAAAAAATGCTGGATATTGATTTGGGGGATAATTCATGGAAAAATTGGAATACGTAATTGAGGATAGTACGATAGCAGAAATTTTGGGGATACAGAATTTTTCAAATGAAGAATCCGCAGTACTGGAACTTATTAAAAACGCGTATGACGCTCAGGCAGCAAATGTTATTGTTATAATTTCCAAAGATCGGATCGTTGTCGAGGACGATGGTGTTGGAATGAATCGACAGAAAATACTTGATGCATGGATGCATATCGGGAAAAGTGATAAAGAATATATCATGGGCAAAGGCGGGTCAGCAAGAGTTCTGGCAGGATCTAAGGGAGTTGGCAGGTTTGCCATAGCACGTCTGGGGGCCAGGGACTGCGTTCTTTCAAAAATGGATGGTCAGGATAGTGTTTTGTGGAAGACTGACTGGAATACAAATACGTTGGAAACGTATCAGGCACTGGAAAAAAGCGGCACCAGGATTGAGATTGAAAATCTTCGGGATAATTGGACAGAGTCACGGGTGCGTAATCTGAGGGACTTTTTGTCCAGAACTTATAATGATGATAAGATGCGGATCCAGGTAGAATATAAAAAGAACCGGCAGAATGTGACAAAATATTTTAACAAAATTCAGCTGGGAATCAACTGTGTTAGCATAATCAGACTGCATTATTCTTCTGATTCACAGATGCTTGTATGTGATATAGAGTCAGATGAATTTAAGGAAGAGGCAAAAGCACATTGTCCGGGGATGAATCTGGAAGCACAGAGAATGGAAATAAATATGGCGGATGAACTGGCGGATATAAAAGAGGAAGTGTCAGAGGGGGCTGCAGATGAAGAGTGGAGGGAACTTCTGACAAGCGTAGGAAATTTTTCAGCGGAATTGTATTTTTTTCAAAAAGACTGGATTATATGGCATTACAGCTGGAAAGAAAATATCAGACTGAAAAAGATGAGAAAAAGAAACATATTTTGGGAGAAAGCCTTAGTTTACTGTTAAAGAGAAGAAATCGAATAAGTAGTTAATGAGTCAAAAAATTTAAGATAAGGGAGGATCAGTAATGGCCGAAAGCAAAAACCTGCTCACCGTATTATGGAGCGGGGCGGATGTCCTCAGAGGAAAAATGGATGCTAATGAGTATAAAACCTATCTATTGGGACTGATTTTTTATAAATATCTGTCAGACTCCTACCTGGCAAAGGTGTATGATCTTTTAAATGACGAGACGCCTGACAGCCTGGAAGAGGCACAGGCGCAGTATGAGGAAATAATGAAGTCTGACGACGCAGAGGAACTTCTTCAAGAATTGAAGGACTCGCTGCATTATACGCTGGATCCGGATATGACGTATGTAAGTATTCTGAACAGCGCAAAGAACAATGTATTTAGCAGAGAAAAACTGCAGGAGGCATTCAATCGTATTCAGGAGTCGGACGAGTTGTTTAACGGATTATTTGCGGATGTCGATCTATATTCCAACAGGCTTGGAACGGGGGACCAGAAACAGAGTTCCACCATTGCAGAGGTGATCAAAGTTTTGGATGGTGCGGATCTGATTCATGCGGAAGGTGACGTGCTTGGAAACGCATATGAATATCTGATTGGACAGTTTGCGTCTGAGACAGGCAAGAAGGCAGGAGAATTTTATACTCCGCATGGTCCGGCGCAGATTCTCTGCCGTATTGCAATGACCGGACAGGAAAGTAAGAGAGGACTGCAGGTATATGATCCATGTATGGGTTCTGCTTCTTTAATGCTCAGCTGCAGGAATTATTCGAAGGAACCAGACTATATTAAATATTACGGACAGGAACTTATGCCGTCAACCTATAATCTTGCAAGAATGAATATGTTTTTGCACAGAGTATTTCCGGAAAATCAGCACTTGCGGAACGGCGATACTCTGGATGCCGACTGGCCTGTGGATGAAGTGACAGAATTTGATGTTGTGACAATGAATCCACCTTATTCTGCGAGATGGTCTGCGGCGGAAGGTTTTAAACAGGATGAGAGATTTATGGATTATGGCGGAAAACTTGCGCCCAAATCCAAGGCGGATTATGCGTTTCTGCTTCATGGGTTTTATCACTTAAAGCAGACGGGGACAATGGCAATCGTGTTGCCTCATGGGGTTCTTTTCAGAGGAGCATCGGAAGGAGAAATAAGAAAAATCCTGTTAAAAAACGGTTCCATTTATGCAGTTATCGGACTGCCGGCCAATATGTTTTACAACACGACGATTCCCACCTGTATCATTGTGCTGAAAAAGCATCGGGAAGGAAGAGATGTTCTGTTTATTGATGCTTCGGACTTGTATAAGAAGGAAAAGAAGCAGAATGTAATGAATGAAGAACATATTGATAAAGTGCTGGAACTCTATAATGAAAGAAAAACTGTCGAAAAGATGTCATACCTTGCCTCATATGAAGAGATTGAGTCAAATGATTTCAATCTGAATATTCCGAGATACGTTGATACAAGTGAAGAGGAAGAAGAGATCGACTTAATGCAGCTTTCAAGTCAGATGAAGGAAACAGACAGGGAAATAAAGGAAACTAATCATGCTTTGTTGGAAATGCTTGGAGAATTGACTTTTGATAATTCGGAGACAAAAGAGGCCATTGAAGCGCTTATGAAGGTCCTTGGGGAGGTGTAGCAGCTATGGCGAACACACCAAAGATAAGATTTAAAGGATTTACAGATGATTGGGAACAACGTAAGTTGAGTGACTATTTAACTACCTCGTCAGAAAAAAATGTTGTTGGGACATACACTAAGGAGGATGTTTTATCTGTATCGGGTGATGTCGGTATTGTAAATCAAATAGAGTTTCAAGGACGCAGCTTTGCGGGAGCATCGGTTTTAAATTATGGTGTTGTGGGGACAGGCGACGTTGTTTATACAAAGTCTCCTCTTAGGTCAAATCCTTATGGAATAATCAAGGCAAACAAAGGAAAGCCGGGCATTGTGTCAACTTTATATGCAGTCTACCATCCTAATGTGAATGTTGATCCTAATTTTGTCCAGTGTTACTTTGAACAGGATACAAGGCTCAACAATTACTTGCATCCGTTGGTTAATAAGGGAGCAAAAAACGACATGAAGGTGTCTGATGACAATGCGCTTAAAGGTATGGTACAATTCCCTTCTTTAGAGGAACAGCAGGCAATTTCAGCATTTTTTAAGAGCCTCGACAACCTTATCACTCATCATCAGCGTAAGATTAATGAGACAAAAGAATTAAAGAAATTTATGCTTCAAAAAATGTTCCCGAAAAAAGGAGAGAAAATTCCGGAGATTCGATTTTTCGGATTTACTGATGCTTGGGAACAGCGTAAGCTCGGAGATATTGCCAACAAAGTGATTGAAAAGAATACCGGACTACTATATATTGAAACGTTTACTAACTCGGCAGAGTTTGGCGTCATTAGCCAGCGAGACTTTTTCGACCGCGATATTTCTAAAATAGAGAGCTTGGACGGATACTATGTTGTTCGTGAAGAAGACTTCGTTTACAATCCGCGTATATCGGTAACTGCGCCTGTTGGTCCTATCAACTGCAACAAATTAGGCAGGATTGGCGTAATGTCGCCTCTTTACACTGTGTTTCGAACACATGACGTAGATATCACATACCTTGAGCAGTTTTTCAAAAGTGTCTACTGGCATTCGTTTATGAGGTTCAACGGGGATTCTGGCGCACGTTCAGATAGGTTTTCAATAAAAGACAACCTCTTTTTTGAAATGCCTGTTCCATATCCAGATATAGTAGAGCAACGAAAAATTGGTGAGTGGTTGACCTCCCTCGACGACCTTATCATGCTTCATCAGCGTAAGTATGATGAATTGAAGGATATCAAAAAGGTTATGCTGAAAAATATGTTTATTTAAGAATATAGACAGAAAATGGCATGGTAAAATATAAAAAAGCGCATGGAGGGCAGTAATGGAAGAAGATACATTGTTTTTGGACGAGTCTGTAAATGTGGAATATAATGATACCAAATATAATACTAAATTTGACACCAATGACACCAAACATGATACCAAACCTGACACCAATGACACCAAACGTGATACCAATGATACCATTTCTGAAAGTGATGCCAGAGTTCTGAAGCTGATACAGCAGATTCGTCGGTTACACAGGCCCAGCTAAAACAGGAACTGCAGATATCGCTTGCGACTGTAAAAAGGCTGATGGCAGATTGATAATAAATCTTAAAATATGGACAGTCTGACAGAAACGGGAAGACGATACGATATGATACGAAAGGACAGACAATTATGGCAGAGACAGAATCAATGATAGAAAAGAGATTGATCGACCAGCTCTGTAACGGCGAATCCCAGTGGACATACAGGCCGGATATCAGAACGGAAGAGCAGCTCTGGAATAATTTCAGATACATCCTGGAACAAAATAACAAAGCAAAACTGAATGGAGTTTCGCTTAGTGAATCAGAGTTTGCAAAGATTAAAAACGATCTGTCTCACGCTTCGTTTTATGATGCCGGCAAATGGCTGGCTGGGGAAAATGGAAAAGTATACGTGCATGTGCAGAGGGGAAACGAGTCTCTGCATCTCATGGTTCTGAATAATGAGCATGTAAACGGAGGGTCGAGCGTATATGAAGTGATCAACCAGTATCAGGCATTCGGGTCAGAAGAGGATGAGAACAGCAGAAACCGGCGGTTTGACGTTACGCTTCTCATTAACGGGATTCCCATGATTCATATTGAGCTGAAAAATAAGGAACACTCCTATATGGACGCATATCGTCAGATTCGGAAATATATTGCGGAGGGAAAGTTCCGCGGTATTTTTTCCAATGTTCAGATGTTTGTTGTGAGCAATGCGGTGGATACAAAATACTTTGCTGCCGCACGTGATACAGAGTTAAATAGAAAGTTTCTGACGGGATGGATTGATGAATATAATCATCCGGTTTGTGACTGCAGGGATTTTGCGGAAACTGTTCTTAAAATTCCCATGGTGCATGAAATGGTTACAAAGTATATAGTTTTGGATAATGATAAAAGGAAACTGCTTATCTTAAGACCATATCAGATTCATGCAATCGAGGCGATGCGGGCGGCATCAAAGATTGGAAAATCAGGCTTTATCTGGCATACAACCGGTTCCGGAAAAACTATGACCTCGTATAAAGCGACAAGAAATCTGCTTATGGATATTCCTTCGATTGAAAAAACGGTGTTTCTCATTGACCGGAAAGATCTTGATATGCAGACAAAAGGAGCATTTCAGTCTTACGCAGATAATGACACGATTGATGTGGATGACACCGAAAATGTGAACAGTTTGATTCAGAAAATGTCGGATAATAATCGACAGATGATCGTGACGACAAGACAGAAGATGCAGACAATGATAAAAAAGCGTCTGAAAGAAGGAACAAAGCGTTATGACAGGATTCGCTCATTAAAGATTGCCTTTGTTGTAGATGAATGTCACAGGGCCGTGACGCCGCAGACCAAGAGAGATCTGGAGCGGTTTTTCAGTCATTCGATCTGGTTTGGATTTACAGGAACGCCTGTTTTTGAAGAAAATGGATATGAGCAGAAAGGGGATCTTCCCCAGACAACAGAGGAATTATATGGTCCATGTCTGCACAGCTACACGATAAAAGAGGCGATTCATGATGAAGCGGTTCTCGGATTTCACGTGGAAAATCTTGGACCTAAGGGGATGGAAGAAGAGGAAGCAGAAAAATATTACGACAGTGAAACGCATATGAGGAGAGTTCTCAATGTTATTTTGAATCAGTCTTATGCAAAGTTTGGAATGCAGAATGGCAGAGGGAAAACTTATGAAGCAATGCTGACAGTTGAATCCATTGCGGCTGCTCAGAGATATTATGATATGCTTCTGAAGATTAAAGCGGGTGAAGATGAGTTAAAAATCTGCGAAAGGGTAAAAAAGGCGCTGCCGGATTTTCCGAAAATCGCGATCACCTTTTCTGTGACGGAGAACGATGAAACTTCCCGGAAAAATCAGGATGCAATGAAACGTTACCTTGCTTACTATAATAAACTATTCGATACAAAGTATAAGATTGACGGAATCAGCGCGTACAATGATAATCTAAATGACAGGCTGGCCAGGAAAGAGAAAAAATATCAGGACAGGGAACAGCAGATTGATCTGGTTATTGTGGTTGACCGTCTGCTTACCGGGTTTGACGCGCCATGCCTTTCAACGTTGTTTATCGACAGGCCACCGATGAAACCGCAAGGTCTTATTCAGGCGTTTTCACGGACAAATCGTCTGTATGATCAAAATAAGCAGTACGGGCAGATCGTGACTTTTCGCAGTCCAAAGGAGTATAAGGAGAAGATAGATAACGCTCTGGTTCTTTACTCAGTGGGAGGGATCGGGAAAGCGATTGCGGAGGACTGGGATACAGTACTGGAGAATTTTATTATTTCTCTTAAAGCGATACATGCTCTTGCGCCTACGCCTGCGGATGTGAATAATCTGTCTGAAAAACAAAAGAAAATGTTTATCCGTCTGTTCAGAGACCTGGATCATGATTTCGCGCATCTGAAGTCATTTTCTGTATATGAACCTGAGATGCTGGATAAATTCAATTTTTCACAGGATGAGTATGATAACTACGCCGCTGTGTATAAGAATGTAATCGAGGAATTAAAGCAGGAGCGGGATGAAGAAGATCCGGATGAAGAACCAATACGGGATGATTACGACCTGATTGCATATAATACGTTCCGCATAGATTTTGAATACATAGTGGACCTTCTGCGGGGATTTGTGAAGCTTCTGGAGCAGAAAGAAGACTTTAATGAAACGGAATTTGAGAGCAGACGGAGAGAATTGAAGGAAATTTTAAATGACTTTGCGGACAATAATCCGAAACTCGGCGCTCTGCTTATGCAGATTCTGGACGAAATTGAGCGGGATAAAAGAAACTTTATGGGACAGGATATTTCCGTTGTTATCAATCAGATGAGATATGCGGCCATCGATGCTGAAATCAAAAAATTTGCAGAAAAATGGTTTATTGATTTTGACGTTGTTAAATATGAAGCATATAATTTCAGGGATGGACAGATGACCAGTGAAAACAAGCTGAAAAACAGTGCGGATTATGCGGCTTATAAGGCGGCGACACCAGATGCTCTGCCGAAATTCAAATTTAACAATGCTCTGATAAAAGATTTTAAGGAGACGCTGATGCCGGAAATCAGTCCTCTGTTTGGGTAGATGCAGGAAAAATCTTCCATATGCGAGGAAGAATGGGCGGAAAGGAGATGTGTCATGTCTGAAAGAAAAAAACTTCCGATCGGAATAGACGATTTTGACAAACTAATTTCTGAAAGATTTTATTATGTGGATAAGACCTGGCTTATCAGGGAATTGTTGAAAAATCGGGGAGAGGTGAACCTGTTCACCCGTCCGCGCCGTTTTGGAAAAACCCTGAATATAAGCATGCTGAAGGCCTTTTTTGAGACAGGCACGGATCTTTCTCTGTTTGACGGACTTGCGATCAGCCGTGAAAAAGAACTCTGTCGGGAATATCAGGGAAAGTACCCAGTGATCTTTCTGTCCCTGAAAAGCGTCAATGGGCTGACGTATGACGAGGCGCTGCGTATGCTGGCTTTTCTGATCTCCAATGAATGCGCAAGGCTGTACGATCTGATGGAAAGCGACAGAGTGCTGCCAGTCTATAAAGATGTTTTTGAAAAGCTGCTGATGCGAAGAGCGGATGAATCTGATCTTCAGGATTCTCTTGTCACACTGATGGGGATGCTCCATGCTCATTATGGGCAGAAAGTAATTCTGCTAATCGACGAATATGATGTTCCTCTGGACAAGGCGAACAACAACGGCTATTATCGGGAGATGGTGAATTTCCTCAGGGGGTTTCTGGGAGAAGCGTTCAAGACGAATCCGGATCTGTATTTTGCCGTGGCAACGGGGTGTCTGCGCATTTCCAAAGAAAGCATTTTTACCGGGATAAACAACCTGAAAATCGACACGATCTCCGATGTGCGTTTCGATGAATACTTTGGATTTACGGATGAGGATGTGAGGAAGATACTGATGGATTACAGACTGTCGTATGCCTATGACAATATAAAAAAATGGTATGACGGATATCACTTTGGAAATACGGACGTCTACTGTCCGTGGGATGTGATCAATCACTGCGACAGGCTGCTGCAGATCCCGGACGCGGAGCCGGATCTGTACTGGGAGAACAGCAGTTCCAATCAGCTGATCCGGCATTTCATCGATCTTGCGGATGTCGCGGAACAGGATGATATCGAGAGGCTGATCGCTGGAGAAGCTCTGGAAAAGAAGCTGGTCATGAATCTGACGTATGATGAGCTGGACAAAAAAGAGCTTCTGTGGAGTGTACTGTATCAGACGGGATATTTGACGCTGGATGAGAACAGCCGGTCAAAACTGCGCGGGTACGCCCGGTTTGTTATTCCCAACCGTGAGGTCAGGGAGATCTTTATCGAGAAGGTACAGGACTGGTTCGCGGAGAAAGTGGCTGTCCCGGGAAGAGACGGGCTGTACGAGGAAATCTGGAATGGGAACGCGGCGGCGCTTCAGACGAGGCTATGCAATATTCTGATGGATACAATCAGCTATTATGATTATCACGAGAATTATTACCATGCGCTGCTTGTCGGGCTGCTGCTGGATGGAACCTGCCGGGTCCGCTCCAATTATGAGATGGGGAAGGGAAGGAGCGACATTGTGATCGAGGACGGCAGAAACCGCCGGGCGGTCATCATTGAGACAAAGCGGTCTGCCGGATATGAGTTTCTGGAAGAGGACGCCCGGAAAGCGATAGAGCAGATCGTGGAACGGCAGTATGGCTGGCCCTATCAGCGGAGGAGATACCGCGTCATAACTTATGGCATTTCTTTTTCAGAGAAGGACTGTCATGTGGAAGTAAATGAATTATAACCATATAGTTTCTGTTTTTGGGAGGTAAGCATATGAATTACGATGTGATTATTGTCGGGGCAGGTCCCGGAGGTATTTTTACGGCATATGAGTTATGTTTAAACAAGTCTGATCTGAAGATTGCCGTATTTGAGGCGGGGCATGCCCTGCATGAGCGGAAATGCCCGATTGACGGAGAGAAAGTTAAGTCCTGTATTGGCTGCAGGACATGCTCAATCATGTCCGGGTTTGGCGGCGCGGGAGCTTTTTCTGACGGAAAATACAACATAACCAATGATTTTGGAGGTACCCTGCATGAGTACATAGGGAAAAAACGCGCATATGAACTCATGCAGTATGTGGACGGAATCAATATGAAATTCGGCGGAGAGGGCACCAGACTTTACTCGACAGCCGGGACAAAGTTCAAAAAAGAATGTATCCAGTACGACCTGCATCTTCTGGATGCGTCTGTGCGTCATCTGGGGACGGATGTCAACTATAAAGTTCTGGAAAATCTCTATGCTTTTCTGGAGAAGAAGGTTGATTTTTACTTTGACTCTCCGGTAGATAAGGTGGCTGTGGCGGAGTCCGGTTATGCGGTCACGAGCGGAGGCAAAGAATATACCTGTACCAGGTGCGTCATATCGGCGGGAAGAAGCGGAAGCAAATGGATGGAGAGTGTCTGCAGGGATCTGCATATTTCCACTCACTCGAACCGCGTGGACATCGGAGTGCGCGTGGAGCTTCCGGCGGAAGTGTTTTCCCATCTGACGGATGAACTGTATGAAAGCAAGATTGTCTACCGCACACAGAAATACGGGGATAAAGTGAGAACATTCTGCATGAATCCCAAAGGCGCGGTGGTAACGGAAAATACGAACGGAATCATAACCGTGAACGGACACAGTTATGAAGATCCGTCCAGACATACGGAGAATACAAATTTCGCGCTTCTGGTGGCAAAACATTTCTCCGAACCATTCAAAGATTCCAACGGGTACGGAGAATCTATTGCACGTCTGAGCAATATGCTGGGCGGCGGGGTGATCGTTCAGCGCTTTGGAGATCTGATACGGGGACACCGCTCAACTCCAAAGCGGATCGAGGAGGCATTTATCACGCCTACTTTAAAGGCGACGCCGGGTGACCTGAGTCTGGTGCTGCCGAAGCGGATTCTGGACGGGATTATCGAGATGATCTACGCGCTGGACAAGATTGCGCCGGGCACGGCGAACGACGATACGCTGCTCTATGGTGTGGAAGTGAAGTTCTATAATATGGAAGTGGATGTGAACGAAAAGCTGGAATCCTGCCACAAGGGCCTCTACATCATAGGAGACGGAAGCGGTATCACTCATTCTCTGTCGCATGCCTCGGCCAGCGGGATTTATGTGGCGCGGAATATAATAGAGGCGATTCAGCCTGTGGAAAGAAATTGATGCTGGCAGTTTTTCATAAGCAGGTACCAAAAATAAAGAACAGGAGGGCAGATCATGCTGACCAGAAAACAAAATCTTCTTGAAACTATCCGCGGAGGAAATCCTGACAGATATGTAAATATGTATGAGGCATTTAAGATTTACAAGGATACGCCTTACTTTGCCAACAACGCCGCACCGGTAAAGGGAGGTCCTAATGTGGTGAACGCCTGGGGTGTAACTCTCTCATTCCCGGAAAACACGCCGGGTGCATTTCCGGTACATACGCCGGATAAGATCGTTGTGAAGGACATCACTCACTGGAGGGATTATGTAACCGCTCCTCAGGTGAAATATCCGGAGGCGGCATGGGAGCCATACATGGCGGAAGTAGAAAAGATCGACAGAAACGAATATTTTGTAACGCCCATGGTGTACCCTGGACTTTTTGAGCAGACCCATTATCTGATGGAGATCCAGGAATGTCTGGTAAATTTCTATGATGAGCCGGAAGCGATGCATGAGCTGATTGATTATCTGACCGAGTGGGAACTGGCTTACGCAGAGGAAATCTGCAGACATTATCATCCGGATGCGCTTTTTCATCATGACGACTGGGGAAGTCAGACTTCCACCTTCCTTTCACCTGAAATGTTTGAAGAATTTTATTATCCGGCATATAAAAAGGTGTATGGTTACTATAAGGAACACGGGGTGCAGGTAATCGTGCATCATTCTGATTCCTATGCGGCGACTCTTGTCCCCATGATGATCGACATGGGAATTGACATCTGGCAGGGCGTGATGAACACCAATAATATTCCTGAACTGATCCAAAAATATGGCGGTCAGATTACTTTTATGGGCGGCATTGACAGTGCAACCGTGGATCATCCCGGATGGACGAGGGAAGATGCGAGGCGTGAGGTGGAGAAGGCCTGCCGCACATGCGGAACCAGATATTTTATCCCCTGCCTCTCGCAGGGAGGACCATTCAGTACATTCCCGGGAGTATATCAGGCAGTATCGGAGGAAATTGATATACAAAGCAGGAAGTATTTTAAGTAAAAGGCGGTTGAACTTAGCGGGAGACTGGTCTGAATGAAACAGATCCGTCTTCCGCTAATATGTCCTTGTGACGGAGCAGCAGCATGGACAGCATCATATGGATCTTCTGTTCATATTTGTCTTCATCAAGATTAAAACATGTGTTTGAATGCGTAATATACGTTTCAATTGAGATATTTGTAAAAAATATCCCCCCACCGGGCTTGTGAACAGGGAAAAAACATGTTAAGTTAAAAAGAAATTCTGGAACAGGGAGGTACATACTTTGAATGAATCAAAAAATTTGTCTCTTACAGAAAAGGAAAAGCTTCTCCTGAAACTGATCCGGGAACTGGGATATGGAGAGGTTCGCATTTTCGTGGCGGATGGCCAGCCCGTCCGTGCCGAAGAGATTAAAAAGAGTATCAAATTTTGATGAAGAGTGTACCGACTGAACAACAGCAGGACATGGAGCATACAGAAAGTATGCGCTCTGTGCCTGCTTTTTTTGTGCGCAGGCCCGCACATGGAGATTAGCTGCTGGCGCAGCATGCGGACCGCGCGGTGAGCAGGAGGAAAAAACCGCCTCCTACTCGATCGCAGGCTTGCATATGGAAGTTCCGTGGGATTCTTTGTTCATGTCGGGAAAAATTTTGCGGAAAAATAAGGAGGGAGTTTTTGTGGGACGATATGTGGTGAGACGGCTGCTGCAGCTGATTCCGGTTCTCATTGGCATCACGTTCCTGTCGTTCGCGATGATGCGCATGGCAGGCAGCGACGCCGTGACAGAGCTTTATGGAGATAAAGGGGCTGTGGCGCAGGAGATCATTGACGCGAAGCGGGCGGAGCTGGGGCTTGATAAGCCTTTTCTGACACAGTATTTCGTCTGGGTCGGCGGCATGATGACCGGCGATATGGGGACGAGTTACGTTTCCGGGCAGGATGTGTTTAAGACTTTCATATCCAAACTTCCGGCGACACTGATGCTGACAGTTTTGTCTATCCTGCTGACGATTGTCATTTCCATTCCGCTGGGGGTACTGGCGGCTGTCCGGCATGACCGGTTTACCGATTATTTCCTGCGGTTTTTCAGTTTTATCGGGAATTCACTGCCAAACTTTTTTGTAGCGCTGCTGCTCATGGAGTTCTTCGCGATCAAATGGAACCTGCTGCCTGTGATATCGGATGGGATTTCGTTCAAAAGCGCTGTGATGCCGACGCTGACGCTGGCGATCGCCATGTCCTCCAAGTATATGCGCCAGGTGCGCGCGACGGTTATGGAGGAACTGAATAAAGATTACGTGGCGGGAGCGAAAGCGCGGGGAGTCAGGAGCCGCGTTGTGCTCTGGAAGAGTGTGCTGAAATCTTCCATGCTGACGATCATTACGCTGCTGGCGCTGTCCATCGGCAGCCTGCTGGGCGGAACTGCCATCGTCGAGAGCATTTTCATGTGGGACGGCGTGGGAAAGCTGGCGGTGGACGCCATTACCATGCGCGATTATCCGCTGATTCAGGCATATGTTGTATGGATGGCGATCATTTATGTGATGGTAAATCTTATTACGGATCTGCTGTATCATGCGCTTGATCCGCGTATCCGGCTGGGGGTGAGTGAGTGATGAAGGAACCGACTGTAAGAGTTCAGAAGATCCGCAGGGACAGTGTGAAGATGAGGCTGATCATTTTTGGAACGCTCGCCGTACTGCTTTTGCTTGGCGCCATTTTCTCGAAATATCTGACGCCGTATGATCCTTATCTGCAGGATCTGAGAAACGCGAAAGCGGCTCCGTCCGCGGCGCATCTGCTGGGGACCGACCGCTATGGGCGGGATATGCTTTCCCGCGTGATCGTGGGAAGCTGGACCAGTATTTTTTCCACGCTGCTGCTTGTCGCGGTCATTACGGCTCTGGGCACAGCTATCGGCGTTTTCTGCGGGTGGCACGGCGGCAGAACCGATACCGTGCTCATGCGCATCTCTGATATTTTTCTGGCATTCCCCGGGCTTGTGTTCGCGCTTGCGGTGGCAGGAGTGCTGGGAGGCGGCCTGCATAACGCCATTATTGCCCTGGCGGCCATCTCATGGCCCAAATATGCCCGCATTGCCCGAAGCCAGACACTGGCGCTGAAAGAAACTGCTTATCTGAAAGCGGCGAGGCTGGCTGGCAGCAGTACGGTAAAGATCATTTTTAAACATATTCTTCCCAATATTATGGGACCTGTTCTGGTCACTTCCATGCTGGATATCGGCACGATGATGATGGAACTGGCGGGTCTTAGTTTCCTTGGACTGGGCGCGAAACCGCCCATTGCCGAATGGGGCAGCATGATGAGCGATACCCGCAGCCTTTTAAGCACGGCTCCATGGGTTACTCTGTCTCCGGGCATTGCCGTTTTTGTGTCCGTCATGATCTTTAATCTTCTGGGCGATACCATCCGCGATTACGCGGATCCGAAGAACAGGAGGAGGTGAGCGTATGGGAGAGATACTCAGGTATGAACATGTGGATATTTCTTACAATCAGGTTCTTACCGTCCGGGATGTGAGTTTTACGCTGGAGGAAGGCGAGATACTTGGAATTGTGGGGGAGAGCGGCAGCGGCAAGTCAACGCTGATCAAGGCGGCGATGGGACTGCTGGGTCCTTCCGGTATGGTTACCCGCGGGGATATCTGGTACAGGGGACGGGATATTCCGGATCTTTCGGAACAGGAAATTCTGAAGCTTAACGGTCCGGAGCTCGGGATGATCTTTCAGTACGCAGGCAGTTCTTTCTGCCCGATCCGCACAGTAGGCGCGCAGCTCTATGAAGCGATGAGCGAGCACGAACCGCTTTCCAGAGAGGAATTCCGGCAGCGGGCAGTGGACCTGCTGGAGAAACTGCGGTTTGATGACGGCGGGAGAATCCTGGACAGTTATCCTTTTGAGCTTTCCGGCGGGATGCAGCAGCGTGTGGGGATTGCCGCGGCGATGCTTTTGAATCCGAAGGTTCTTCTCGCGGATGAACCTACCTCTGCGCTGGACGTTCTGGTTCAGAAGCAGGTTGTGGAGGAGATGCTTCTGGTGCGCGAGACATTTGGAACCTCCATTATCCTTGTGGCGCATAATATCGGCGTGATCGGCGCGATGGCGGATAAAGTGCTGGTACTGAAAAACGGCGAAATGGTGGAGTATGGCGAGACACAGCGCGTGCTGAACGCGCCGGAGAGCGATTATACGCGAAAGCTTATGTCCGCCGTGCCGCGCCTGAGGAGGTGATAAGATGGAACCAGTTCTGAAAATCGAGGATCTGACAAAAGTTTTTTCCCGCGGCGGCCAGCCGGATTTTACCGCGGTCAGTCACGTAAATTTTGAGCTGATGCCGGGGGAGTGCCTTGGCATTATCGGGGAGAGCGGCAGCGGTAAGACGACCGTTGTCAACATGATCACGCGACTGCTGGACGCCAGCGGCGGACGCATCACCTTGGACGGGGAGGATATTACCACAGCGAAGGGATCCCGGCTTCGCAAGGCTTACCGGAAAATGCAGATGGTCTTTCAGACGCCCACAGAGTCCTTTGATCCCAGACGGACACTGGGAGACGGAATCGGGGAAAGTCTGCGAAATCATGGAATGTCAGCGGCGGACGCGAAAAAGGAAGTGAGCCGCCTTTTGGAAATGTGCGGCCTGCCGGCTGATTTTGCCGGACGGTATCCGCACCAGGTTAGCGGAGGGCAATGCCAGCGCGCCGCGATCGCGCGCGCTTTAGCGATCAGACCGAAGCTGCTGATCTGTGATGAGGCAACATCCTCCCTGGATGTTACGATCCAGAAGGAGGTTCTGGAACTGCTCGGCAGACTGCGCAGACAGGCTGGCGCGGATCTGTCGATCCTGTTCATCTGTCATGATATTGCCCTGGTTCAGGAATTCTGTGACCGGGTGCTGGTGCTGTATCATGGGGAGATCGTGGAGCAGGGGATCCCGGACGAGGTGATCCGAAATCCCCGGAATGAGTACACAAAGAGCCTGATCGACAGTGTGTTATAAAAATATAACTATAAATTTATTTTAACAGGAGGGAAACAAAACATGAAAAGAAGGAAGAAGATACTGTCAGTTTCGCTGGCTCTGTGCCTAGCGGCCGGGATTGCCGGCGGCACACGAAGCGAAGCGGCAGCCGAAAAGAAGATGGTCATCGGGGATACCACATTCAACTCGGAAAACTGGGAGGAGACCGTAGACCCGCACCGCACCTACAATGGCTGGGCCTGCATCCGTTATGGCGTCGGTGAGACGCTGGTCCGCTACACCGATTCCATGGAGCTCGAACCATGGCTGGCAAAGTCCTGGGAAAATGACGGAAACCTGACGTGGACCATTACACTGCAGGACGATGTGACCTTTTCAAGCGGACGGAAGATGGACGGCGAGGCAGTGAAGCAGTGCCTTGATCATCTGCTGGAGAATCATGACCGAGCTCCCAGCGATACCAAAATCGCGGAGATTCAGGCGGACGGACAGGTGCTGACCGTCACCACCACGGAACCGAATCCCGCGCTGATGAATTATCTCGGCGATCCGTACGGCTGCATCATTGACGTGGATGCCAGCGACTTTGAAACCGGCATTGTCGCAGGTACCGGGCCGTATATTGTCACGGATCTGAAGACGGACGATCATCTGACTCTTACAAAAAATGAGAATTACTGGAACGGCACACCGTCGATCGATGAGCTGACGATCCGGACCATTTCCGACGGAGACACGCTCTCTGCCGCGCTGCAGGCAGGCGACATCGATGCCGCTTACGGTATGGCCTATGAGGCTTATCCGAACTTTGAGAATGATAACTATCAGTTTTCGAGTATCCAGACATCCCGTGCTTTCTTCGGGTCCATGAATATGGAAAGCACTGTCATGCAGGATCCTGCCGTGCGCAAAGCTCTTGCCATGGGTATTGATAAGGAAGGATTTGTGGCGACGCTGCTGGAAGGCCACGGTGTCCCCGCGAACGGCGCTTTCCCGGACGGTTTTGGAACTTTCGGTGGTGAGAACGTCGAAGCAAAACCTTATGATCCGGAAGGAGCGAAAACCGTTCTTGAGGAAGCCGGATGGACGGATGAGGACGGAGACGGAATCCGCGAGAAAGACGGAGAGAAGCTGGTGATCCGCTGGCTGACCTACCCGAGCAGGCAGGAACTGCCTCTTCTGGCTGAATCCGCTCAGGCAGCCCTGAAAGAAATCGGTATGGAAGTTGACATCAACTGCACCGCCAACCGGAGAGAATTCCTTGCCGACATGAGTTCGTGGGATATTTATGCTTCCGCGCTGGTTACGGCGCCTTCAGGAGATCCGCAGTACTTCTTCACTACCAGCTGTCTTCCGGGAATGGACTATAATTTCGGCGCCTACAACAATGAGGAAGTCAACAGCCTGATCGAGCAGCTTTCCACGGAATTTGATACCGCGAAGCGTGGTGAACTTGCCGTTCAGCTTCAGCAGGCGATTCTGGATGACGACGCTTACGTATTCTGTTCTTTCCTGGAGATGAATATGATCTCCAAGAGCAATGTGAGCAATTATACCGCCCATGCCTGCGACTATTATCAGGTCACGGCGGATCTGGATATCAGCGCTTCATGACACATGAAACCCTCCTCTGGAGGGTTTTATGTCTTGTGCGCAGGCCCAGGCAGGGAAACCAGCTGCTGACGCAGCACCTGGGCCGCGCGGGCGAGCAGGAGGAAAAACCGCCGCCTACTCGATCGCAGGCCTGGTATGGAAGTTTGGTTTTGACCTTGAAAGTCTAAAGAGAAGAATGGAGAGCACATAGATATGACGCAGTTTTTGGCAGATATAGAGAAATACTGGGCGGGCCGCGCAGCAGGATACTCCGAGGTGAATCAGGAAGAACTGAAAAGCGGTCAGCGCAAAAAATGGCTGCGGGAAATCAGGCAGTCCGGAACACAGAAGAGGCCGGAGGACACGACAGTTCTTGACGTCGGAACCGGTCCGGGATTTTTCGCGATCATTCTTGCGGAGGCGGGTTATCAGGTAACCGCTGTCGACTATACGGAAGAGATGCTGAACGAGGCCCGGAAAAATGCAGGCAGCTGGCGGGACAAGATCGTCTGGATGCAGATGGACGCGCAGGATCTCGGTTTTGCGGATGATACGTTTGATATGATCGTCACCAGAAATCTGACATGGAATCTGAAAGATCCTGAAAGAGCATACAGGGAATGGTATCGTGTGCTGAAAAAAGGCGGGATTCTGCTCAATTTTGACGCAAACTGGTATGCATATCTCTATGACGAAGAGCTTCGGAAGGCCTATATTGCGGACCGCAAGAGCGCTGCGGAACATCAGGTGCAGGACTATTACGAGGGGACGGACATTGCGGAGATGGAACGTCTGGCGTATGAAATGCCGCTGAGCAGGATCCACAGGCCGGACTGGGATCTCAGGGTGATGAAAGAAATCGGATTTGAATGGGTGGAAGTGGACGAGACAGCCGGGGAGAGGGTGCTCAGCGAGGCGGAAAAGATTAACTATAAATCGACGCCGGTCTTTATGGTAAAGGGAAGAAAATAGAAACCATACGGATAATTTGAGGGCAGAAAAGCGGCTTGCACTTTCTGCCCTCATAGAATAGTTAATTTTAGACATTTTCATATTTCCGGATCCCATATTCTCTCAGAAGCTGTTCCTGGAATGGCCCGTCGGCAGCGGAACGCTTCAAATCATCCAGGCGGTTGTCTGCAATTAATGCCATATTTAACTGATTGATTTCCTTGTGTCCTTCTTTTAATCCTTCTTCTCTCATTTCCTGGTCTCTCATTAACAGCGTCATATATTCAGCCCTCCATTCTTTGTGCTTTCTGGCATGTATCACACAGTTCTGCAGTCTTCGGGTAAGACTTTCCGGATCGCTGGAAGCCTGCCCTGTTCTTATATAAGCAAGAAACTCCTTCAGTTCCCGGGAAATCCCTTCCGATCTGCCGTAGGAATTGACAAAAACCGTTCGCACGTCATCTCTCAGTTCGACCTCCGGGTCCGCGTCGCATCTCATACGGTAGGCGTAGATGGGAAGCGTGCCAATATTCTTTTTGCAGAGGAATATGACATAGCATTTTTTCAGCTTTTTGTAGTCCATCCCTTTCTCGATCAGATTCAAATCCAGCATGCTGTGGTAGTAGCGGCTTCTTTTGGGAAGATTCTCATTGGTGGTTGTCTGCATTTCCACATCGTAAATGATATTTTCCGAATCCTCCGTATAAACGTCAAAACGGACGCCCTTGCTGTCGCCGGTGATGGATATGCTTTTCTGTGTTTCGGGAAAACATATTTTTCTGATTTTTTTGTTCAGGATCAGCTCCAGCAGTTCTCTGCAGAGTTCCGGGTTGTGGTACAGAACTTTCCCGAACATGAAATCATCGGTAAAGTCCAGTTCTTCGTATTTTTTTGCCATGTGTATGCTCCTTTCCTATTTTATCGTATTTGTCATATTTTTTCAACAATTAATATCAGATGGAATAAAATGAATTACACTGATTTTATGAGATATTATATGTCCTATGAAATGTTTGATATGATATATTTAGATAGTATAACACAAACAAAGACGTTGTCAAGTGATTTATAAAAACAGTTATCAGTGATAGGAGAAACTTATGCAGAGAGACAGAACCAAATCACTCATCCGAGCTTTCAACGTTTGAAAGATGGGAAGGGATCGGATAAGCACAAATGGTTAAAAAAAATTGGTTGCCGCTGGCCGGCACATGAAAGCCGGCCAGTCCGACGAATCAGGGCTTCTGCGCGCATACCATAAACATGGGCGCTGTCCGGTAGTGGAGCTGTTCGTCTTCATTCCATACATTTTTTCCGATATCTTCCTGAATGGTGATGATTTCCATATCGATCTCATTCAAAGCCTGCCGGTCCCATTCAGGACGCAGCACATGGGAGAGTGGAAGTGTTCTGGCGATCTCTTCCAAATCTTTTTCGCGCGCACGCCGCGCAGCGTCAATCCTGTGCGCCTGCTGCGGGAAATTTCTTTCCCATTCCATACGGGCATTATTTGTTTCTCTGGCCAGCTCCTCGTCATCCAGATACAGATAATGATTACAGTCAAAATAGATCATCCGTCCTCCGGGACGCAGCACCCGTTTCCACTCTTTTAATCCCAGCAGGGGATGTTCAAAGTTCCAAAGTACGTTCCGGTTTACCACCAGATCAAAGCTGTCGCCTTCAAATTCCAGATGATCGCCGTTCTGGAGACAGAAATTTACCTTTGCGCCGTAGGTATCTGCGTTCAGACGTGCGTGCCCGAGCATGTGTTCGGTTACATCCACTGCCCAGACCTGATGGCCGGCAAGCGCCAGATTGATGGCAAAAAAGCCGGGGCCGGTACCGATATCAAGGATGCGCAGGGGATTTCCCTTTGGTGCATGATCCAGGATCTGCCGCCGCCAGGCTTCGCGCTTCCAGCTGTCCATTTCCGCGATGTTTTCTTCCGAGTAACTGTGACAGCGGTCAGTCCAGTAGTGCTGGATTTCGCTGATCAGGGGTTCTGCCTGTGTCATAATTGTGAATCCTTTCCTGATTTGATATTGATAAATCAAGTATAAATCTTTTTTCAAAAGGAACAAGCCTCCCCGGGGGATATTAGCAGGTAAAATCATAGCACCGCTCACATCATTTTATGCGGTCTGGCGGAAGCTTTTTAACCCCGGATAGGGGTTATTTTCCTCTGAGAAAAACAATTGAAGAGCGGAAAAAGCCAGATTTTATAAAGAAAAAAATATTTGTAAAAAAATAAAAAATATATCCCCGGGGGCGGCTTGTGAAGAATGGGAAAACGGTATATTATACAACCATAAAGTCACTGATCCACAAGATGGACAGATCAAATGAAGTCTTATATTGTTACCTCCAATTGCGATGTAAGACA
>CANQAR010000007.1 GCA_947588845.1 uncultured Lachnospiraceae bacterium | reverse complement strand
TTGAAATGCTCCATATTTTTTACAACAGGCATAATCTGGATACCATAGTCAAAATTATAATCAAATGTGATATTTGATAATTCATGCCTTTTCCCGAAAATCTCTTCATCTGACATATTTACAAGAATCATAATATCAATATCTGACTTCTGCATATAATCGCCTCTGGCATAGGAGCCATATAAAATGATCTTCTGCAGGCCCAGACCATATATCTTTTTTATTTCTTTCATATATTATTTCAAAAGATTGTACACCACCTGTGGCATATAGATACCTCCCACATCCCCCGCTCATTAAAGCAATAAAAAATCCTTCACTCAAATTATTTGTTTTGATACAGTATACCATACTCTCCCTATTTTTTCATTGTTTTTACGCCACCTGTTCTGGAACACCATTTCTCCATTTCCCTCATATAATTGCTGATGTCATTTGAAGAAAATAGCAGCCAAAAAGTTTTCCTTCATTATTGATATGAAGAAAACTTTATGATATAATACTTGTATTTAGTCGAAATCTATGTTACACTCTGTCTATTTTAGTCATATATGACACACCGTTTCTCTCAGTGCCGTCCACTGCCATACATTTTGCAGCAGCAGAAGATCCTCTCAGCAGATCCTCTGCCACATGCTCCGAGGCGCTTCGCCACATTCTAAACTCCATACCGGACATGCCCGACACTACCATAAACAAAAGCCCACGATACATAACCAGTCCGGCAGATAAATCTGCCTGCCTCTGCATAGAGACAGAGTTTTCACCATAAAAGAAAGAAGGAATTTTATGCAGCAAAACCCCAAAACCACACTCTCATTTTCAGACATCGACTGGGATAAGGCCAAAGGTCCCCTTCCCTACAGCGTGTCCAATGACTACCTCTTCCGCGCACTCATGCAGCGGAACAACAAGGTGCTCACAGCATTCGTCTGCGCCGCTCTCCACCTGAACAGACGGGAGGTTAGTTCCATCATAATCACCAACCCCATCGAACTGGGCGAGAATATCGACAGCAAAGACTATGTCCTTGACATCCGGGTCGAATTGAACCAGAAGGTACTCATCAACCTTGAGATGCAGATCGTCAACGAAGGAAACTGGGTGGAACGCTCCCTCTGCTACCTGTGCCGCGCTTTCGATAACCTCAACCGCGGCGATGATTACATAAACGTCCGGCCCGCTGTCCATATCGGGATCCTTAACTTCCCCCTTTTCCCGGAATATCCGGAATTTTATGCCACCTACCAGTTCCAAAACACACGGAACGGCCATCTTTACAGTGACAAACTCCGGCTCTCTGTGCTAGAATTAAACGAAACAAAACTTGCCACAGAAGAAGACAAACACTATAAGATTGATCTCTGGGCCCGTTTCTTTAAGGCCGACAGTTGGGAGGAACTGAAAATGATCGCAAAAAACAATACTGATTTCCAGGAAGCCATTACCACCACATACCAGCTCTCACAGGAAGAAAAGATCCGCATGCAGTGCGAGGCTCGGGAGGATTATTATCGCCGCACCCGAGGACGAGAACGGCTGCTGCAGGAAACCATTCTGGAGAATGCAAAGCTTATCTCTGAAAAAGAGCAACTTTTTTCTGAAAAGGAGCGACTCTCCTCTCAGAATGAGCAGCTCTCCTCCCAGAATGAACTTCTCCGCAAAAAATTAGCCGAACTTGGCATCGATGCAGATAACATCAAATAAGCAGAGCGAAAATATTTTTCGCAACCAGACCTTGGCCATCTCAGAAAATGCTTTTACGACAGAATACAGGCAGCCATTCTTGTCCATCTTTTTAATATATATTCAGCTCACGAAAAATATCCTGCACATAATCGCCTCTGGCATAGGAGCCATATGGCATTCTTTTTCATGATATTCTTAATCAGAATAACAGGACATAAATTATAATCATTAGCGAACAGAGTGACAAGCATGTATAATAAAATCATACGATGGAAGGAGGAAACAAAATGAAACGAACAGCTATTCTATTGGCATTCTGTCTGCTGCTTACCTGCACAGTCTGCGGAACCGCGGCGGGCGCCAGCAAAACTGAGGAAATAACAGCGAACGAGACAGAAGAGTCGGAAATTCGGAGGGCGGCCGACGCGACCGATCCCTCATTCGCAAAAGAAGGCACAGCCATGCCCTACGACGGGATCTATCCGCAGCATGAGCCCTACGGCACAGGAATCGGCGCAATGCCGGGACGCGTGGTGTGGACCTATGATCCTGATTCTGTAAACTGGGATGGAAATGGATACTGGTGGGAGCCTGACCATTTTGATGAAAACGCGGTTTTGCGCATGGTCAATGAAAGTATCGCCACTCTCGGCGGGAAAGAAAATGCAAAAGACGGCTGGGCGGCGCTGTTTACCGCTCACAATGATATGCATGGCAGGGACGGAGGCTATGCCTCTGGAGAAAAAATCGCTATTAAAGCTAACATCAACGGCTCCGCCGTCATGGATGACGATACCTCCGGCGAGACAAAAATGAGTTACACAAACCCGGTGCTGCTGAAAGCTCTGCTTACGTCGCTGACAGAAGAAGCGGGCGTCGCGCCATCGGATATTACGGTTTATGATGTATCCCGCCTGTTTCCGGATTACATGGTAAAGATGTGTAACGATGGAGAATTGAATGGGGTCCGTTTCGTGGGCCGGGACACCGGTGTGGCAGATGAAAGCGCCCCGATTATCTGGTCGCACTCCTTTGGCGGCAAGGTCAATTATCTGCCGACCTGCGTGACAGAAGCGACCTATATGATCAATCTCGCCAACCTCAAGGGACACAGCTACGGCATCACCCTCTGCGGCAAAAATCATTTCGGCTCCTTCATCAACGGAAACGCCATGCGCCCGCCGGAAGGTGCAAATCTGCACCAGTGGCTGACGCGAAACGAGATGGGTATTTACAGTCCCCTTGTTGACCTGATGGCAAACGCAAACCTGGGTGGGAAAACGGTGCTGTATATGCTCGATGCTCTGATCTGCGCTCCCAGCGAAGGAGCATCCATCACCGGAGACAATTCCAGGTGGCAGCAGGATCCCTTTAACGGAGATTACACTTCCAGCGTGTTTGTCTCACAAGATCCGGTAGCCATTGACTCCGTGGGGGCGGACTTTTTGATGAATGAGCCGACCGTCACAGAAAATAACGGCGCACTGCGCGGCGATCCCACCGTAGAAAACTATCTGCATGAAGCCGGGCTTGTCGCTAATGCCCCCTCCGGCACAGTGTATACGGACAGCCAGGGGCATACCGTCACAAATCTGGGTGTTCATGAACACTGGTGCAATTCCACGGAAAAACTGTACAGCCGCAATCTCGGGAAAGACGAAGGGATTGAGCTGATAAAAGCGGCGCTCGACGATTGATGTATCAATTTAAAGAACAGCCCCGGCAGCGAAAAACCAGCCGCCGGGGTTTTTATTATTCATTTTCTGTTACATCGAAATCAAAGCCACGTTTTTTTACATTCACAAACGCCTGGTCTTATGGCTCTGCTGTTACACTCTCTTGTATTTCGCGACAAAGGACGGATATGTATCGGCTCCCACCATCTTCGTGCCTGCGGTGATCACAACGCTCTTGTCGGTGATCACATGGTCAAGCTCCGCGCCTGCCTCGACAATCGTATCCTGCATCAGGACGCAGTTCTTCACCTTCGCGCCTTTTCCGATCTGAACGCCACGGAACAGGACGCAGTTCTCGACATCTCCCTCGATCACGCAGCCGTCGGCCACCAGTACGTCTTTTGCCGTCGCGCCGTTGATGTAGCGGGTCGGGTTATCGTCACGAATCTTGGTATAGATCGGGTTCGGCTCAAAGAGACCGTCCAGATTCTCGTCCTTCAGAAGCTTCATGTTCTCGTCAAAGTAGCTGCGCAGGCCGCTGATACGTGCCAGATAGCCGGTAAACTCATATGCCTGCACATGAATCTTGTCCAGATTACGCGCCAGGATATCGCGCTCGAAATAGACAAAGCCTTCCATAAACGCTTTTTCAACGGTCTTGATCAGGAACTCGCGGTCAAGCACATAGATATTCATCAGAAGGTTCTGCTCATCCGTCTCCTTCGGGTTGATCAGGATGTTTGTCACACGGCCGTTCTCATCCGTGTCCACAGTGTAGTAGAAGCCTTTTGCCGCACCTTCCGCGCGCAGCATCGCGTCCGGAAGCTTCTCTTTCTTGTAGGCTGCCGTCACATCGGCGCCGCTCTCAATGTGTTTCTGGAGCAGATCCTCAAAATCAAAGTTCACCGCGATGTTCGTATCGGAAAGGATGACATACTTCTCTCTCTGCGCTTTCAGGAAGCTTATGATGCTTGCGAGAGCCTCGATGCGCCCGTGATAAATCTTCACGGCCTTCTCTGCGTATGGCGGGAAGATCGTAAGTCCGCCGTTCTTGCGGGTAAGATCCCACTCACGGCCTGAGCCAAGGTGGTCCATCAGGGAATGATAATTCTGGCGGACAAGAATTGAAATATTGTCGATGCCGCAGTTGACCATGCTGGACAGAATGAAGTCCACCATGCGGTAACGGCCTGCAAACGGTATGGAGGCCATCAGTCTCTCTGTCACCAGATCCGGGACCATGTTGTCATAACTGTTCGGGAAAAGGATTCCCATTGCGTTCGCGTTAGAATTTACCATTGTACTTCACCACCCTTTACATTCTCTTTTACCATGGCATTCGGTCCGATCTTTGCGTTGTCCCCCACATAGATGCCAGGGCCTACCGTAGCCACGCCTTTTTCTCCGTCGGCCGGCATGGCGCCAACGACCGCGTTCTCGCCGATCACAACGTTTTCAGCGATGATGCAGTGCTCCACGACAGCGCCCGCCTTGATCACGGAACCGCCCATGACGACAGCATCCTCGACCTTTGCGCCTTCTTCCACCTGCACGCCCGCGAACAGGATGGAATGCTTTACTTCGCCGGAGATACGGCAGCCGTCGGTGATCATCGAGTTCTCGACTCTTCCGCTGCCGGTGATCTTGTGGCCGGTCATACCGCTGTTGCGGCTGTAGATCTTCCAGTCGTCGTCAAAGAGGTTGATGCCGCTGTGCTCCGGATCAAGCACCTCCATGTTGGCTTCCCAGAGAGAGGAAATCGTTCCTACATCCTTCCAGTAGCCGCTGAAGTGGTACGCATACATGCTGCGTCCGTCGCGCAGAAGATTCGGGATGATGTTGTTTCCAAAGTCGTTCTCGGAATTCGGATCTGCCTCATCCTCGATCAGATATTTCTTGAGGATGTCCCAGTTGAAAATATAGATACCCATCGAGGCCAGGTTTGACTTCGGATTCTTCGGCTTCTCCTGGAACTCGGTGATCTTGTCGTTCTCATCGGCAACCATCAGGCCGAAGCGGGAAGCCTCGTCCCACGGAACTTCCATGACCGCGACGCTGAACTCGGCGCCTTTTTCCTTATGAAAGCGAAGGAAATCACTGTAGTCCTGCTTGCAGATCTGATCGCCGGAAAGAATGATGACATACTGCGGATTGTAGCGCTCGATAAAGGAGATATTCTGATAAATCGCGTTGGCCGTGCCCTTGTACCAGTCGGAGCCTGAAGCCTGCTGATACGGCGGAAGCACATGCACGCCGCCATGCAGACGGTCGAGATCCCAAGGCTGTCCGTTCCCGATATACTCATTCAATACGAGCGGCTGATACTGAGTCAGAATACCGACCGTATCAATGCCGGAGTTGACGCAGTTCGAAAGCGGAAAATCGATAATACGATATTTCCCGCCAAAGGGAACTGCCGGTTTGGCAAGCTTCTGCGTCAGCGCGTACAGACGTGAACCCTGTCCGCCGGCAAGAAGCATCGCTATCATTTCTTTTGCCATAATTTTCTTCCCCCTGTTTCTGAAATTCTCATGCCCCGTGGCGCGGGGCGATACCCTGCCTGAAATCCGGCCAGTCCATCCAGAAACAGGCTGGCAGGCAGACTGCCGCTGTTCACTCTCCTGCTGATTGTGAACATAACAACCTGCTTTCCTTCCCTTTCTGCATGAAAACCAGACTTTCACAACGGTATGATGGTAAATTGTACCACAGTTTTACATAAAACGGTAGTCTTTTTGTGCAAAAGAATAGAAAATATAAATTTAATTACGATATTCTTTATTCTTTTTCTTTTCCTTTTCGGCACCCGATTTCCATACAAAAAATTTTTGAATTTTTTTAAAATTTAGTGTTGACATTTCCATCCCCCTTTGCTATAATGGCAACTGTCCTGCGGAAGTGTCGGAACTGGCAGACGAGCAAGACTAAGGATCTTGTGGTGGTCACACCGTGTGGGTTCAAGTCCCATCTTCCGCACGTCGGATAAACGCCTGGAAATACAGTTTTCCAGGCGTTTTTTCTGTTTATGCGCAGGCCGTGTGCTGCGTCAGCAGACATCTTCGGCTTCAAATCCCTGCGCTCTTCACTTCGTTTCGGTCGGTGCTAAACGCGCGTCACTGGCGTGCAGCACCCCCGCAGGCAATCCGTAAACTCACACAGATTTATCATATTTTGGAGACCATCATGAAACAGACTTCCTCCATCTCTTTCCGTGAAAACAAGCGGCACGGTTCACAGGAATACCCCTGTGCTTTCTATCAGGCCAAAAGTTCCCTCTGGCCTTTTTCCACACCTTTCCAGACAAAGCATCACTGGCATGAGGAACTTGAGATCATCCATTTTCAAAAAGGGCAGTTCCATCTGGAAATCAACATGCAGAAATATGAGGTTGACGGGGAATGTTTCTGTTTCGTCGGCAGCGGAGAACTTCACTACATCCATGCAAAAGAAGACTTCGAGGAACAGGCGTTCGTCTTCTCTCTCTCCGGCCTGAGTTTCGCCGAGACCGACCCCGTGCAGACACAGATCTTCCGCCCCCTGCTGGACGGAGACCTTTCCCTTCCTGCTGTCATTACCCGCAGGGATGCCTGTTTTGATGAGATCTGCCAGGCTTTCTCTGGCCTTTGCGCCGCTTTCCCCGGAACCATTCCGCACACATTTCATCAGGACCAGTACACTCTGTCAACCACCGCACAATATCTCCGTGTTAAGATCAGTTTGTACCGTATTTTCTCAGCGCTGCTTGAAAACGGCCTGCTGTCCGACACTGCTTCCGGCTCTGGTCCTGACCGCCGCATTTCCACGATCAAAAAAGCTCTCTCCTATATGAAAGAGCATGCCGGAGAAAAAATCTATGTGCAGGATATCGCCGCCCAGGTGAACATGAACGGACAGTATTTCTGCCGCTTTTTCAAAAAAATGATCGGAAAACCTCCAATTGAATATCTGACGGAGCTGCGCATCAAGAACGCCTGCGAACTTCTGCAGAGCACAGATCTTCCCGTGATGGAGGTTTGTCTGGAGTGCGGCTTCAATAATCTCGGAAATTTCATGAACGCTTTCCGCAAATACTGCGGCTGCACGCCCGGTCAGTACAGAAAGTCAAAATACCATAGTTTTTAGTCAGATTTATGGAAGATTTCTGCCATAGAAAGATATTATACTGTAAAAAAATCAGGAGGATAACACCTATGCAGAAAAAATGGTGGCACGAAAAGGTTGCCTATCAGATTTACCCTAAAAGTTTTTATGACACGAATGGAGACGGAATCGGCGATCTGCGCGGTATCATCGAAAAGCTCCCCTATCTGAGGGAGCTGGGAGTTGACATCGTCTGGATTTCACCGTGCTACTGCTCTCCCCTTGCCGACGAAGGCTATGATATTTCCGACTACTACAACATTGATCCCCGCTTCGGCACCATGGAGGACATGGACGAGCTGATCGCTGAGGCGAAAAAACTGGATATCGGCATCGTGATGGATCTCGTGGTCAACCACTGCTCCGACGAGCACGAATGGTTCAAAAAAGCCTGCGAAGATCCGGACGGAGAATACGGGAAATTCTTCTATATTGAGGACATGAAGGACGGGAAAGTTCCCTGCAACTGGCGCTCTTACTTTGGAGGAAGCGTCTGGGAGCCGCTGCCGGGCCATCCGGACAAGTGCTACCTCCACCTTTTCCACAAGAAGCAGCCGGATCTGAATTGGGAAAACCCGAAGATGCGCGAGGAAATCTACAAGATGATCAACTGGTGGCTTGCAAAAGGATTGACCGGATTCCGTATCGACGCAATCATTAATATTAAAAAAGCTCTTCCATTTAAAGACTACCCGGCGGACCGCGCGGACGGCATGAGCAAGGCCCAGAACATGCTGCCTGATGCTGTCGGCATCGGAGAATTTCTCGGGGAGATGCGTGACCGCTGCTTCAAGGTGTACGACGCGTTCTCCGTCGGTGAAGTGTTTGACGAAGACCCGAACGAGTTTGCGAACTTTATTGGAGACAACGGATACTTCTCTTCCATGTACGATTTTGGCTCGAATATCTGGGGAAAGAGCGACAAGGGCTGGTACGACTGCAAGAACATCACCCCGAACGCATACCGCGACTGCTGCTTTGCCGCCCAGAAAAAGTCCGAGGGGATCGGCTTCTACTCTAACATCATCGAAAACCACGACGAGCCCCGCGGTGTCAGCCGTTACATACCGGAAGGGGACACCACCAACACCAGCAAGAAAGCGCTGGCGACCGTCATGTTCCTGCTCAAGGGCCTTCCCTTCATCTATCAGGGACAGGAAATCGGAATGGAAAATATGAAGTTCAAATCCATCGGCGAGGTGGATGATATCTCCACGATCGATCAGTATCAGGTGACGCTGGACGCAGGGTACAGCCCAGAAGAAGCGCTGAAGATTGTCTCCCGCTACAGCCGCGACAACGCGAGAACGCCGTTCCAGTGGAGCGCAGAAAAAAATGCCGGCTTTACGACGGGAACGCCATGGCTTCGCGTCAACCCGAACTACACCGACATCAACCTGGAGAGCCAGAGAAATGATCCGGATTCCGTCTTCCAGTATTACCGGAAATTAATCGCTCTGCGCAAGGATCCGCAGTACAAAGAGACCATTGTCTACGGCGTCACGACTCCGCTCTGGACCGACCGCGACAACCTGATGGCGTTCACACGCAGCACGAATGAGCAGACGCTCCTTGTCGCCGCCAACTTCCAGAATGAGCCGCAGACCATCACTCTGGATGCGCCTTATAAAAAGGTTGTCCTGAACAACTGCAAAGAAATCCGCGGCAATGGTACAGAAATCACGCTCGGCGGATATCAGGCGGTTATACTTGAACTTTAATTGTTACACTCACATGCCGGGCGATTTCTGTGTATCTGCTGTTATTCATAAACTACAAGGGAACGAATTCAGGATCCGCCCGCGGGTCCTGCGCGCAGGATTTTGATCTGCTCCAGAAGACATTTTCAGTTCCGAATCCCTGCGTACCCTCAACCTCAAAAGGGCATCTGCCTGCCGTTCTGCCGGAGGCAAATGCCCTTTTTCTGTTTTTCACAGACTCTCTCTGCCGGATTAACAGATCAGCCCTTGACTGCACCCTCTACCATGCCGTTCATGATCTGTTTCTGCCCGATCAGGAAGATAATAATCATCGGGATCATCGCCAGCAGCGCCGCCGTAAGGATCAGATCCCACTGCTTTACATAGGAACCGACAAACGACTGCACCGCCACCGGCAGCGTCTTTACCTTGCCGCTCTGGCCAAGCATCAATGACGGAAGGAGGTAATCGTTCCAGATCCACATGCCGTTCAGGATCGTAACGGTCATGATAACCGGCTTAAGGAGCGGGAAGATAATGCGGAAGAATGTCCCTTCCGGGGAGCAGCCGTCCACGGCCGCCGCCTCTTCCAGGTCATACGGGATACCTTTGATAAAGCCCGTCAGGATGAACACCGTCATGGCCCCGCCGAATCCGCAGTACGCGAACACAATGCCCGGGATTGACTGCAGCATCTGGATCCCCAGAAACTTTCCGACATCACGGAACGTGGAGATCAGCGGCAGCATGACCACCTGGAACGGGATCGTCATAGACGCGATAAAGGTCATGTACACGATCGTGGACCACTTCGCCCGGTTGCGGCAGATGACCCATGCCGCCATGCCCCCGAACAGCGCCAGAAGCGCGAGGGAAACGACCGTGATCACCGCTGAGGTCGCAAATGCGAACCAGAAGTTAAAGTTTGAGTTATTCACAACCGCGGAAAGGTTCGCGGCAAACTGTGAGAAACTCATCCCCGCAAAGCTCACCGGGTTCGCCACGATGCTGTTCGCGTTCTTGAACGTATTCGTCAGCACCAGATAGAACGGGGACAGGATATAAATTGCGATGATGACTGCGACAACAGTCAGCGTAATTTTTGTGGATTTCTTCATCATAATTACATCTCAACCTCCTTCTTGTTCGAAATACGCACCTGGATGATCGATACGCAGGCAAGCAGGATGAAGAACAGGATTGCCTTCGCCTGGCCGAGCGCGTAGCTGTTCTTGGAAATGGCCGTATTGTAGATGTTCAGTGCGAGCATCTGTGTACCGTTTGTAAGGAACTTGCCCATAAAGCCTGCCACCGCTCCGGCTCCGTTTGTCAATGCCATGTTCACATCGAACTGCTTGAACGCGGAGGTCAGGGTCAGGAACGTACAGATCGTGATCGTCGCCGCGATCATCGGGATCTTGATTTTGAACAGCGTCGTCAGCGCGTTCGCACCGTCGATCTGGGACGCTTCAAGGATCTCGCCCGGGATCTGTGTCAGGCCGGTCACGTAGATCAGCATGATGTAGCCCGCGTACTGCCATATGTACACGATGATGATGCAGGCGAATGCCGGGCCGGTTGCCGCCAGCAGGGAGATGTTGTTCGTAAACCGGATCAGCACGTTGTTGAACACGAACTGCCATACATAACCAAGAACGATGCCGCCGATCAGGTTCGGCAGGAAATATGCCGCGCGGAAGAAGGATACGCCTTTGATCTTCTGGGTGCAGAGAAGCGCCAGACAGAACGCGACGACATTTACCAGAATCATGTTCAGCACCACGAACAGGATCGTGATAAGTACGGACCACAGGAACGCCGGATCCTTAAACATGGACAAATAGTTCGAAAAGCCCACCATCTGGGTCATCCGGATTCCGTTCCAGTCGCTGAAGGAGTAAAATACGCCGAGGCAGAGCGGAATGATGACGGTCACGCCGAACGTGAACAGAAGCGGGAACACGAAGATAAAGTTGATGATGCTCCTGTGATACTTTAATGTCGGGAATAAATACATGCCGAGTAAGATCCCGACTACACCAATGATGAGCCCCGGTCCTCTCCAGCCGGCGCCGCTGCCGGTGATATCCTGAACCAGTGCCGCTATGGTCAGGGCGATGCCGGCAATAAGAAAGATAATCGATAACAGCTTTTTGCTTCCACTATTGGTATTCATTTGCGGCTGTCCCTCCTTTTATAATGTGATTATATCAGATGGAGATGCACAGGGATTCGGAATTGAAGATGTCTGCTGGCGCAGTCCCGAATCCCGCGCGCAAAACTCGCAGGCGAGTTTTGAAATGATTTTGGGTTCAAAAATGGACGACGACCTGGAATCGCCGTCCATTTTCTCTTTCTTATATCAGTTGTTATTCTGCACGGCTCATTGCTTTCGTACGTTTAATTTGCGTAGTAGTCAGAGATTACAGACTGCATCGCGTCAGCAAATCCTGCCGCATCCAGCTGTCCCTGTGCGAACATACCGAACACCTGGCCGGTCGCGTTCTGCGCGATACCCTCTTTCATGCTCAGCCAGTGCCATGCGGAAGTCTTGCCTGCTGCCTGATAATCCATGATCGGCTGGGCAAACGGATCGTTCGCTACATAGGTGCAGGACTTGAACGGGCTTACAAAGCCTGCTTCCATAACCAGTACTTCCTGTGCCTCGTCCGTGGTCAGCCACTGAAGGAATGCGAGAGCTTCGTCTACGTTGCCGTCCTTGTATACTGCCCACCAGGACGGAGAGTTCGTAAGGATCGTGTCTACGCTTTCGTCGAATGCGTACGGAATCATGCCGCACTTGAAGTTTCCGGCTGCCTCATACGCCTCAGCGTCTGTAGAGGTCATCGTCGCGCCGATCCAGGAACCCTGGGTAACAAACGCGTACTTGCCGGACGCGAAGTTGAGGATCTGCTGGTCATATGTTCCGGATACCAGAAGAGCCGGGTCTGAATACTGGTTCAGAAGGCCTACAAACTCAGCGAATTTTCCGAAACGGTCCATATCAAGCTGGCCGCCGTCGTTGAGCATGTCGATGTAGGTCGTGTCGTCGCGGTCAAGTCCGCCGTCAAGATAGTTTGCGAACAGATGGTTTCCTGTAGACCAGTACAGGTTCACAACCTCTGCGCAGTAGCCGACTACCGCGTCGATGCCGAGGTCTTCCTTCATGCCGTCGATTGTCTCGAACGCCGCCTTGATCTCTTCCGGACCTGTAAGAGTCGCCGGGTCAATGCCTGCCTTCTCAAGAATGTCCGCGTTGTACGCAAGGCCGACCGCCTCCGTGGTGTACGGGAATCCGATGGTTCCTTCGTCATTGATGTAAGCCGCATCCGTGTCGGAAGCCCATTCCTGGTCGCTCATGTCCACTACAAGGCCTTCCCAGTTTGCGAAGTCCGTAGCGCCGCCGTTTACGAAGATATCCGGCATGTTGTCGCTCTGATAGTAGCCCTTCAGGGTACCCTGGATGTCGATGCCGCCGCCCATGGACTCGATCGTCACTTCCGTGCCGGTCTCTTCCTTGTACATCTCGGCCAGTTTCTTCAGCTGGGAGTCAATCTCAATCTTGCCGTTTACAAGACGGATGCTTCCCTCTGCAGATGCAACGGTGCCGAACCCTGCTGTCACGACTGCGATCGCCGCAGCTGCGACCAGCATTCTTGCTGTTCTGTTTTTCATAATTCTTTCCTTCCTTCCTGATTATTTGGGTCTCGCCCATAAAATTTATGTTAAAAATAATAACATACCATTTAAAGCCCAATCTTCATGCGTAAGCGATCCGCGGGCTTTTGTTTTAATCGCCCAATCTCCATGCGGAGACATATTTATATTTATATTTATATTTCATACACCACGCACTGCCATTTTTTCAGCTTCATCCGCTCTTTCAGCACCGGGGCCTCCCCCTCATTCGTGATCAGAACCGCCTTCACCGGCCCTGCCGCTTCCGCCGGAAGTTCAAATTCCGCATCCGCGTCCGAAAGATTGCACAGCACCAGCAGTTTCCTTCCCTCCAAGCTGCGCGTATAGGCGAACACCGCCTCATCCTGCGGGAGCAGGAGTTCATAATCTCCATAGACAATCACATCGGACCATTCGCTCTGGCGGCGCAGGCGAATCAGCTTCTGATAGTAATAGAAGACAGAATTTTCATCCGCGAGTTCCTTCTCTGCGTTGATCTCTTTATAGTTCGGGTTTACCATAATCCACGGCGTCCCCGTCGTAAAGCCCGCATTCGCGGAGCCATTCCACTGCATCGGAGTGCGGGCGTTGTCTCGGCTCTTGTAGGCGATGCAGGAAAGCAGTTCCTGCGGCTCCCGAAGCCCTGCCTCCGTCAGCTCATGGTAGGCGTTGATGCTCTCGATGTCCCGGTAATTCTCAATCGGACCAAACAGGCAGTTCGTCATGCCGAGCTCCTCGCCCTGGTACACGTACGGCGTACCCTGCATCATGTGGAGCATCGTTCCGATACATTTGGCTGATTCCGGAGAATTGTCGCCAAGCCTCGACACAACTCTGGGCTGGTCGTGATTACAGAAGAAAATGGAATTCCAGGCGACCCCGGCAAGCTCCTTCTGCCATTTGGTGAGATTCTCCTTGAGCGCCGGCAGAGACATTTTCTTTTTGGCCCACTTGTCGGCGTCGCCGCCGTCCAGACCCACATGCTCAAACTGGAACACCATGTTCAGCTCCGTGCCCTCGGAATTGGCATATTTCCGGGCTTCCTCGATCGTCACGCCGGCAGTCTCTCCCACCGTCATGATATCGTACTTCGAGAGGACTCTGCGGTTCATCTCCTGCAGATACTCATGTACGTGAGGACCGTTGCAGGTGAGATCACAGCCGCCATACAGTGCGCCCTCCGCCATCGGCGCGTCCGGAAGTCCCTCCGGCTTGGAGATCATGGAGATAACATCCATCCGGAACCCATCGATCCCCTTTTCGCACCACCAGGTCATCATCTCAAAAACTTTGTCCCGCACCACCGGATTATCCCAGTTCAAATCCGGCTGCTTTTGGGAAAAGCAGTGCAGATAATACATCTGCGTCTTCTCATCCCACTGCCAGGCCGAACCGGAAAAACAGCTTCCCCAGTTGTTCGGCTCTTTTCCGTCCCTGGCCTCTCTCCATATGTAGTAATCTCTTTTATCGTTATCCCTTGAAGAACGGCTCTCCACAAACCACGCATGTTCATCGGATGTGTGGTTCACAACGAGATCCATCACAATGCGGATTCCTCTCTGGTGCGCTTCCATCAGAAGCTCGTCGAAATCCTCCATCGTCCCGAACTCATCCATGATCGCCTGATAGTCCGCGATATCATAGCCGTTGTCATCGTTCGGCGACTTATAGACCGGACTCAGCCAGATCACATTAACTCCAAGCTTCTGAACATAGTCCAGCTTCCCGGTGATTCCCTTCAGATCTCCGATGCCGTCTCCATTGCTGTCACAAAACGATCTGGGATAAATCTGATAAACAACACTTTCTTTCCACCATACCTTCTGCATGATGATCTTCCCCCGTTTTTCCTAATCTGAATTTACTTGTATCAAAAATCCGTGACTGCAGTTCACACCCTGGCTGTTCCTGATACATCGCAGAGCACTTCCGCCAGTCATGAAATAAGCTGCAGTTCCTATCCTGCAGTTCAGGATAGCTTCCTGAATGAGAACCCGCTGAATCCTGCTCATTTTTGCATCCACACTGCAGCTTATTTTCGTCAATTTGCATATGCTAACTATAGCAAATCTGGCTTAATTATGCAACAGGTTTCTTACGAAACCTTAAAAATAAACAAATCTTCATGTCTATTTTTGTGTATTTTTACGTTCCAGTTCCTGCGGATTCTGTTTATCTTCTCAGCCGTCCAGGTTTTCCGCCATTCTTCCCAGCCAGCCGGATTTTCTCCGGTCATTTTTCCGGAACGATGTGTCTTCTGACCGAATCCCGCACGATCAGTTTCACGGGCGCAAAGACATATGTCTCAGAAAGTGTCTCTCCCTCGATCATTCTCTTCAGACGATCAAACGCCACAGCCCCTTTTTCCGCCACGTCCTGATGAATTGTCGTCAGCCTCGGACGCACATACTCCGCATAGACACAGTCGTCAAAGCCAACGATGGAAACCTGGTCCGGCACCCGGATCCCCCGGTCGTGGAGAAAATTCATCATCTCGATCGCGTTGTAATCAGCGCCGAAACCCAGCGCTCCGGCATTCAGAATCTGCGGAAGCATCCTCTCATACTGTCTCTTTCTTGTCTGGGCATCTTCCGAAACTGTGATAAAACGCCGGATACTGCAAAAACCGCCTTTCTTTTCCATTGCAGCCTTAAACCCCTGCCAGCGCTTTTCGTTGCACAGTCCCGAGAATATTTTATCGGACCTGAGCTTGGGAACAGATTCATTCACCCGAATCCGGGTCTCTTCCCCGATAAACAGTGCCTCAGGATATCCCATCTCCAGCAGGTACTCTCCCATCTGATATCCGCCGTCCCAGTCGTCGATCCCCACATTCTGGTAATCATACTCTTTCTTCAGCGTGTAGGTATCCACCAGTACGGCTTTCTTGTTGAGTCTGCGGCGCAGCTGACGGTAGCGGGCTTCCGAGTAGCCGATAAAAATCAGTCCGTCAACGTTCCACCTGGACGCAATCTCCAGAATGTGTTTCTCCTCGCTGCCGCCGATGATCATGATATAATAGCCCGCCTTCTCCGCCTGATCCTGAATCGACGCAAGCAGGGCGCTGATAAACGGATCCATCATCGACGGATGACCGTGCGTGTAGCTGTAGCCGATCACAAAGCCGATGATTCTCGACCCCTTCCCGGTGAGCATCATGGAGCCGATATTCGGCTGATACTCATTCTCCTCGAGAATCTTTTTAATTTTATCGACGGTCTTCTGGGAAACCCGCTTTGTGTTTCCATGAAGCACATTGGATACGGTCGTCCTGCTGACGCCGGCCATATCCGCAATATCCTGCAGCCGAATCATGATCTTACCCTTTCTGATTTCAGGACTCTCCGGCCGGCCCCGCGTGGAATCCGTGACCTGTCTAAAATTTCCGAATCCTGACCTTTGCGCCGCAAAACAGCACCGCAATCTAATATCCTGCTGCCTGCCGCAAGACAGTTCCATATCTGTACTCTTCTGACGGATGACCGGATTCCGGCGTTAGTACAGGCGCCCGTACCTGGCGGTGATATCCCGGATCTTCAGAATCATATCCCTGGTCAGCTCTCCTTCCGTCATCCTCCACTTCCAGTTTTTTCCGAGCGTGGAGGGCTGATTCATCCGGCACGTATTGTCGTATCCGAAATAATCCTGCATCGGGATCACGCAGAGCTTCGAGACACTGCCCATGGCCGTGCAGATCATGTCCCAGCAGATCTCATCGCTGTTGTCCCGGAAATTGTTCAGATAGCTGCGGACCAGCCGCCGCTCTTCGGGCCTGATATCCGCGAACCAGCCGTTCAGCGTCTCGTTGTCATGCGTTCCGGTATAAACCACGCTGTTCACGGGATAGTTGTGCGGCAGGTAGTCATTGGCGCTGCCCGTATCCCGGGAATCAAACGCGAACTCCAGCACCTTCATGCCTGGAAAACCGGTATCGCGCACAAGCTGCCGGACGGAATCCGTCACATAGCCGAGATCCTCCGCGATTACTTCGCGCTCTCCAAGGCACTCCTTCATCCTCCAGAAAATTTCAATTCCCGGCCCTTTTTCCCAGTGGCCGTTGTGAGCTGTAGTATCCCCGTAAGGAATTGAGAAATATTCGTCAAATCCACGGAAGTGATCGATCCGCACAACATCATACAAGGTAAAACAGTAAGCCAGACGGCTCATCCACCATGCATACCCCGTGTCCCTGTGGTACTCCCAGTCGTACAGCGGATTGCCCCAGAGCTGTCCGTCCGCCGCAAACCCGTCAGGCGGACATCCGGCCACCGCCACCGGCAGATTCTCCGCGTCAAGCTGGAAAAGCTGCGGGTTCGCCCAGGTATCCGCACTGTCGAAAGCGACGTAGATCGGGATATCCCCGACGATCTGTATCCCATTGCCATTGGCGTACTCCTTGAGCCTGCGCCACTGTTTCAGGAACACATACTGTATGTATTCGTAAAACTCAATATCAAAATATAATTCCCGCTGATAATAATCCATGGAGTACGGCCAGCGCTTGCGGATATCTTCCGGCCAGTTGTCCCAGCTCTTTCCGCCGAACCGGTCCTTCACCGCCATAAAGATGGCGTAATCGCGCACCCAGTACGCATTCTCCTCCATAAATTTCCGAAAACCCGGATCCCGGCTGATGTCGCTGCGCTCATACGCCTTTCGCAGAAGCGGGAACCTGGCCTTATACATTTTTCCATAATCCACACTCCGGGGATCGCTGCCAAAATCCGCCCCGTCGCACTCCTCCCTGGTCAGCACGCCCTCTTCCATGAGATCCTCCAGGCTGATAAAGTACGGATTCCCCGCGAAGGTGGAAAAAGACTGGTACGGGGAGTCTCCGTAGCTCGTGGGACCAAGCGGAAGGATCTGCCAGTATCTCTGTCCGGCTTCTTTCAGCTGGTCGACAAACTCATATGCGCTCTTTGAAAAACAGCCGATCCCGTATTTCGAGGGAAGACTGCTGACTGGAAGCAAAATACCGCTGGCTCTCATCACATTCTCCTTCCGGAAACGTTTTCGGTATCGTTATCGGTAACGTTTCCAATTCATGTTTTTATCATAATATTTTTTTCTGCATTTGGCAAGACTTTTTTTACTTCCAGCGGAAATTTTGTATATTATATCTAATTTCATAGATTCATTTTTATAGAAAACAGACAAAAACCGACGGCACTGACTGTTTTCAGCCAGGAACCATCGGTTTCACTCAGTATCAGATTCCACTTCCACAGACAATCAAAGACTCCACTGCAAGCAACAGGGGATCAATCTTGCAGCACCCCAAAGAGCAGAGACTTGGCCTCCGCTCAGTACGGACCGAAGCGGAGTACAGACCAACGACGCAGCATCGGCGGAAACAGCTGACGCAGAATTCAACGTCAACGCGCAGAACAGTATTAAGACATCCTCAGTTCAATTTCCGTATGCTCCGTCATCCTCTGCTCTGGGACGTAATTCCCCTCCAGCTCCTTTCCATTGACAAGAAGGCGGACACAGCCGCTCTGGACATGGCCGGGATTCTTCACAGCAATATGCAGATGTTTCCCGCGGAAATCTTTTTCAATCTCAAACTGCTCCCACTCCTTCGGGATGGCCGGCGCGATATGAAGCCCCCCGAAATCCGGCCGCATGCCGAGAATTCCCTCAACGCAGCCTACCATGACCGTTGAAGCGGTTCCGGTCAGCCAGTGCACATGCGAACGTCCGAAATGCGGGCTGGCCTTGCCCTCCGTGAACTGGCCGAAACAGTAAGGCTCCAGCTTCCGGATCTCGGCTTTCTCATTCTGGGCGGACGGCGCGTTTTCCATGAAATATGTAAACGCCCGGTCTCCCTGTCCGCGCAGGGCCTCCGCGAGAATCAGCCAGCCCTGCGACTGAGAGAAAATTCCCGCATTTTCCTTGACGCCCGCGTTGTAGATGACCGCCAGCGCTCCGTCAAACGCGTGCGCATGATACGGCGGGTCCATCAGAATCGCTCCGTACGGCGTATTCAGCCTCTCATAGACCTGATCCATGGCTGCCTTTGCCTGTTCCTCTGTCGCCAGGCCGCTGATCACGGACCAGCTCTGCGGATTCAGCCACAGATTCGCCTCCGGATTCTGCCGGTCCCCAATCCGTTCTCCGCGCTCCGTGAAGCCGCGGATAAAACGGTCCTCATTCCAGCACGTGCGGTTCAGCAGTTCCCCGAGCTTCTTCTGCTGGTTATCCAGCCAGGAAACGTATGTATCATCCTTTTTATAGACGGCAAACCCGCGCAGAATGGACATCGCCTGATAAAACTGCAGAGCCACAAACGTGGATTCTCCATTGGCTCCGAGCCGCAGACAGTCATTCCAGTCTGCATGCAGGCCGGCAGGCATTCCATGAGGGCCCAGATGTTCCACTGAAAAGCGAATCGCACGTTTCAGGTGCTCATAGACCGTCCCTTCGTCCTGGTTCGCGAACGGAATCACCTCGTCGAGGAACGGCAGATCGCCGGTCTCCGCGATATATTTGTACACGGTTGGAAACAGCCAGAGCGCGTCATCCGCGCGGTAAGCAGGATGCCCAGTCTCTCTCACATAGGATTCATCGTCCGGCGTATCCTCATGTCCGGCATGATGCGTGAACTTTACAAGCGGAAGCCCGCCGCCGTTGTCCACCTGCGCCGACAGCATAAAACGGATCTTCTCACACGCCATCTCCGGCGCCAGATGGATCACGCCCTGAATATCCTGCACGGTATCCCGGTAGCCGTAGCCGTTGCGCAGGCCGCAATAGGTAAAGGACGCCGCCCTTGACCAGATAAATGTCATGAAACAGTTGTAGGCATTCCAGATATTGATCATCGTGTCAAATTCCGGACTCGGCGTCTTCACCTGAAAGCGGGAAAGTTTCGCGTCCCACCAAGCGGTAAGCGCTTCCATCTCTCTGGCGCAGACTGTTTCCGGATTTTCATATTTCTCCATAATCTTCTGCGCCTGTTTGTCCTCTTTCATCCCAAGGACGAAGACCATCTCCCGGCTCTCTCCCGGCTGCAGCGTAAGAACCGCCGCAAGAGCGCCGCACCCATTTTCGTTATAGTTCCCCGCACTGTCCAGCACGCCGGTTCTGACACTTTCCGGATCTCCATACTCGTGGTAACGTCCCAGAAACCGTTCCTTATCTCCGCACCAGGAGGAAACCTCCGCCCCCGCAAGGCCGAAGAAACGTTCCGTCACCCGCTTCTCATCCACTTCCTCTCCCTCTTCCAGTTCATCCAGATTGCCGTGGATCAGCTGGCGGATGCGGTTCCCGCGAAACTGTGTGGATGTGATAAACTGCGAATACTGCAGATTCACCTGATCCTGCTCATAGTTGCTGTTGTTCGTAAATTCCGCGTATCCGGTGACCGTCAGACTCCGCTCTTCTTCCGACTGATTCGTCAAAGTCAGCTGCCAGATTTCATACTCCGCGTCCAGCGGCACATAATACAGCGCCTCCGAATGAATACCATGGTAATCGGCTTCCATTCTGGTGTAGCCCAGCCCATGACGGCACCGGCTCTTATATTCATTCAGGTCCTTGCCCACCGGCTGCCAGGACGCCGACCAGAAATCTCCGTCCGCATTATCCCGGATATAGATATAGCGCCCTGGCTGATCAAACTGATTGAATACGTAGCGCAGGATCCTTCCGTTCGCTCCCGATTTCGCGAAGCTGTAGCCGCCTGCATTGTTGGAGATCAGCGCCCCGTATTCCGGGGAGCCCAGATAATTTGCCCAGGGGGCCGGCGTATCCGGTCTGGTGATCACATATTCCCGTTTTTCGTTGTCAAAATATCCAAATTTCATTGTCATTCCCTCATAATTCTGTCTCTGATCCGGCAGGCAGCATTGTTATTTGTCGGCTGCTGTTCTTTAAGACCTTCCAGCTGCGTGAGATTCAGGTCTGTTCTGCCAGATATCTTCCGATCCGAAACTTAATCATCTCCTTGCAGCATACAGATCAGATCTCTGGAAATACTGCCCTTCATTTCCGCGCGGCCAGTTCCACCAAAATCTCGTGTCTTCCTTCGGAAAGCTGATGTATCTGTCCTCTGTACAGTACTGCCCTGCTGCCTGCCACAAAATTTTCCTCATCCGAAACTGTCCGCCTGCTTTCTGCCGCGGCTGCATTATCACCAGAATCCGTATGAATTCCATCCTCTGAGTCTGCACACATTATTTCCATTTCCAGACCACTTCTCATCACAGTGCTCCCAGTATTCTCTGTATCTGCTCTGTTTTCCGCAGCATCACAGAAAATCTTCACGTCCGGTTTGTTTTCTTTTCTTCCGCAAATAATCTCGGGCTGTATCAGCACATTCCTGCTGTTCATGGACTCGATCACGTACTCTCCATAGTCCAGCATATCCGGATTATGATAGATCACTTCAAATTTCTTTCCCGCGAAGGTCAGGCTGATTTTCGCTGTCCCGCTCTCATCAAACTGTTCCTTCACCAGTTTCGGTTCCAGAACCAGATCTCCCGCTTCGCCTCGGACGCCGAACACCTGTGTGATCATCGTCATCATGTACCAGCTTCCCGCGCCTGTCAGATAGTGGTACATACCGCGGCCGTCATTGTTGAAATATTCCGGGATTCCCGGATAAATTTTGCTGGTCTCAAAATCAAGCGCCGCGTCGGCGAGCGTCTGCAGCGCCCGGTATCCTTCCCGCACAAATCCTCTCTGATAGAGCGCATTCGCGTACATCACTGTCATGTGGGAGAACACCGCGCCGTTTTCCTTCTCACCATAGGCAAATCCGAACATCCGGCCCATATCAAATTTCAGTTCTTTAAAATCAGTATTCAGACGGTAGCCGCCCGCCGGGGCATCATACAGATAGTGATCGGCGCTTCTGCAGATTCTTCTGATCTGTTCCTCTGACGCCGTCCCGCTCATGACCGCAAACACCTGCCCGGTCAGCATCATGCGGACGCCCTGATCCGTGATTCCTTCCACGGCGCGTCCATGATTGTCATAGTAGCTGTTGAACCATCCTTCCGTCTCTGCGGTTTCTGAACATTCCTTCTGTGCTTCGATCCGTCCCAGCTGCTCTGCATTTTCTCCTGGCTGTCCGCACAATTTTGATACTGTCTCCGGCTGTTCTGTATTCTTCCCGTTCTGCCCGCTCAGTCTCGAAATTCCATTCGCTTCGGTGTTTCCCTGCTGTTTTGCTTCCGCCGCCGGAATCTGCTCCGGTTTTACATCGATCCACTCCTGTGCGCGCAGAAAACGCATCATCCAGTCCGCCTTCGCGTCCAGATTATCGGCCAGCTCTCCAATATCCACTTTCCTCTTCCGGCCGCTGACTGTGTGAATACCTGTTTTCAGATACCGCTCCAGCAGTTCGCGCTTTCTCTGCGGATCTGCGTACAGATTCTCCTCTTCCGCCAGCAGGATCCCGATTTCTTCGAGAAGTTCCACCTGGAGGCAAGAATCCGTTTTCCCGGAAAATTCTCCCGGCACTCCCATCTGGCTGTGCGATCCCGCCTCCACGGAAAGTTTCTTTTGAGCGCAGTTTCCCGTTTCTCCCGTCTGTTCCACCTGGAGACTCTCCGCCTTCTCGAAAAGCTTCCTCTGCGCACCTTTTCCCATTTCTTCCTGGACACACACTCCCGCCTTCCCGGAAGTCTTCCTCTGAGTACCATTCTCCGCTTCTCCCGACGCTTTCACCTGGACGCACGCTTCCACCTCCCCGGAAGTTTTCCCCGGACCACAATTTCCCATTTCTTCCGGCTGTTCTCCTTGGTCACACGGTTCCATCTTCCTGGAATCCCCATGACCGCAGATCCCGGATTTCTCCAGAATTCTCAGACACTCCGCCAGCTGTCTCAGGTTTCCCGCATAGGCGCAAGTGAACGCCACGCTCTCCCCGTTTTCTGCCGCCATGTCAAGCGCATCGTTCCAGTCCGCCCCACGCAGCCGGATAATATTGTGCGCTCCGACCTCGTAAAACGCACAGAGGTTCTGCAGCAGCAGATGTTCCAGAACAGTTCCTTCGTAAATCTGACCGTCAGCCGTCCGCTGCCTCATTCCATAATGCTCGTCCCATTTCTCGTCGGTCTGTGTGCCTCTTGCTGCCTGTGCATCCTTAAAATAAGACATTTTCTCAAGCAGTATCCCAATGTCCCCGGTCTGATCGATGTAAAACCTGGTCGTCATAAACGGCCACACGCCATGATCCATCCAGACACGGCTGATTCCGTTGCGGTCAGCGATAAATTCCCCCTGTCCGCTGCCGATAATCGTTGCATTCGTCCCGTCGATGCGCGTCCCGGCAAAATTATCCAGAATCATGGTTCTCACATTGCCCGGCTCCATCAGCAAAAGGGAGAGACAGTCCTGCCAGAGGTCGCGCCAGCCGCGGCCGCCGCGGCCATAGTCGTGGTGTGGAAGAAAAGAACAGCCGTAGATCCTCCGTAGATAAGGCTGAAAGCTGCCCCAGCGCATCAGGCGGTCAAAATCTGCGTTTCCCGTGTGATAGCGGACATTTACCTTTTTCTGCCAGTATTCTTTTGTCTCTTCCAGTGCTTTTTGTACCTTCGGAACTGTATTGTAAGCAGAATATATGCGCTTCACTTCATCCGCATCTTCCGAAATTCCCAAAAGGATGATATATTCTGCGCTCTGTCCTGGAGCAAGCTGCACCTGCGGGAACCGGAGTCCGCCCATGGCTTCCTTCCCGTCAATCTCCGTTCCAGACGGAACACTCTCTGATTCTTTCTCTGCAGCACCCGATGTCATTTCATAAACAGCGCGGGGATGCAGAAATGTGCCGCCTTCCCCGATGAATCTTTCTACCGTCGGATAAAACGCTTCCGGGCAGCCTGCGGCTTCCGGATTTCCATCCCCTTCACCGTAACCGGCTGTGTGCAGTCCGGACATGCAGACTTTCTCCGCAAATTCCGTATCGTTTTTTGAATCATCTTTTTCGGCAGCGTACAGTTCAGACATGCATTTTTTCTCAGCAATCCCCGAATTCTCCCTTGAACCATGCGCTCCGGCCATCTCACGACAGGTACCCGACTTTGCCCCGGACTGCAGCTCCCACGCTCCCAGCACATAGTAAATTCTGTGATTTTCTCTGTGCCCTTTCTCATCAAAGGACATCGTCGGCTTCACCAGCACGCCGTGTTCCGTTGTCCGGATACGGTGCAGCATGGACGTCACGTTCCGATGATCACGGATGTTGTCCGCACTCCGTCCGTAGATGGGGACTGCAGCCACACCGGTCACCGTTTTCGGTTCCTTCCCCGTGTTGGTGATCTGGACATGCATAATCTCCACATTCTCCTGTACCGGGACAAACGAGGTGATATCCGCCCGAAGTCCATACTTTTTCGAAACCCGGCCTGTCGTCTGCCACATCAGCCCCGCTTTCAGCGTGCTCTCATCCTGTCCCGGCGAAAAGCGTGCCGCCTCCTGCTCGGCAGATACCCCCGTCGCCGACCAGCAGCCGTTTTCCGTCACACACCAGAAATTCCGGGTGCTGCGGCTCGTGTGCAGATTCTCCGCGCTGACCGGCTCCAGAAGAAACGACTCCTGATCCAGCTTGCAGTCGCCGCCCAGTCCAGGTGTAATGGCGCTCTTCAGCCCGCCCTCGCCTGCCAGCGGAAAATAGAGGCAGCTCACCTCCTCCGGATTTTTCAGAACAAATGTCCCCTGATCATCCAGAAAGCTTATTTTTTCCATACGTTTACCTCCCTGCCAATTCAAGACCCGCAGGCGGATCCTGACGTAAAATTCGTGTCTGTCCCGACAGACATTCTCAAACGAGTGAAATCCACTTTGTTCCCATTGGTTCTGGACGAGCGCCGCCTGTTTAAGGAAAAAATCATCTTCCGTCAAATATTCTCCGAAGATAAAAAGAATTCACCCACGCTCCTGCCGCCAGACCGATAAACAGCCAGAAAGCCGCCAGCCCTCCGTACAGGGCCGGGAACAGCATAATCAGAAGAAGCGGCAGAAGATTCACCAGCGTCAAAAGGAATGTGACCGGCAGATTAGCCAGGGCCAGACGCGCGGCATTTTCCAGATGACGCGGAAATGTGTTCTGAAAACGCGCGATCAGCGGAAACAGATAAGACAGCAGCGCTGTCAGAATAAGTGCAATCACAGCCAGCATAAGAAAGAGGACCGGCGAAAACACCAGAGTTTCCGCATAAAGCGCGTAGCGCAGAACCGCAATCAGCATCACGTCCGCAAAAAGCAGTATGGTCGCAGGAGTCGCCGCGGTAAAATTCTTCTTTACCGCATTAAAAAAACTCTTTACAATTCCATCGTCTTCCGCGCGGACCATTTTCAGAGTCACCGAATAGAGCGCCGTGACAGATGCCCCGGACAAAACAATCGTAAGACAGGAGAATACCAGCATCAGATTTAGAAGCATCAGATCGCACACTCTGGTCAGAAACCTGATCACCCCGCTGTCCGGACTCAGCAAATTCCGCATCATTTCACCTCTTTTCTTCACGAAATCTGATTGTTATGTATTTTTATGAATGCCTGCGGCACTTCAGTAATAACCAGCTACTCAGAAGCCTCCGGCACGTCAATTTTTTCCAGCACAATATTATCAATATAAATATCGTGTTTATCGGTGATCTGAACACCCTCGACTGCCCCCATGGAAATGCTCAGCACAGCTTCCATGTCATCCGGCTCTGTCATCTGGAACTCTTTTGAAAACGTCTGCCAGTCTCCCGTCAAATCCACCGTTTCCTGACAGTAAGGAGTCCAGTCATCATTGTGTTTGCTTCCGTCCCTCTGGATCGCGTACATCATCTTTCTGTCCGCCGTGGATTTCGCGTCAAGACTCAGCCGATACCACTGATCCTTCTCCATCTCCACATTGTTCTGCTTCAGCTGGATCTTCCAGTCCTGATCCCCGGTATCTTCAATCCCAAAATCTGCCGCGTTCTCTTCCTTCAGGCTGTCCACCACATAGCTCGCCGCGGCGCTTCCATCCACATAGGGCTCATAGCCCGCAAATCCCGCGTTAAAGCTTCCGTTTTTGATCAGGCTGTCCTCCTCCAGACGGATATTATCCAGATAGTAAGTTCCCGGGGCAGAAATCTTAAACACAATATCCCTGCTTCCCGCAGCCGCCTCATCTCCGGCAAACGTAAACGTATGTGTAAATTTCTGCGCATTTCCATCAAATGCTTCTGTATATTCACTTCCCGCGGCAGATACCAGAAGCTGTTTTCCGCTTTCCCCCTGCGCATCGAAAGTAAGTGCGTAGTCCCCCGCTGTCAGTGCAAGTTCTCTCTGCGAAATCGTAACCGGGTTCTCTTCCGAAACGCTCTCCGGAGCCACAATTTTCAGACGTCTTCCGTCCGCGAGATCTGTCACGGAAATCTCCGTGCCGTCCAGGCTCTCCAACTCCCAGTTTCCCATATGCGCATCGCCTTCCTGGAAACTGCCGTTATAAACATAATTTCCATCAGCAAGCACGGTTCTGGAGGTATCTTCCGAAATTTCTTCAAAGCCCGTCTTTTCCACTTTCACATTGCTGATATGAATGTCTGCCGTAGAGCCTGCGGCTCCCATATTAAACTCCAGCCGTCCGTTGGCGTCGTCGTCCCCGGTCATCTGAAACTCATACGCAAATGTCTGCTTTTCGGCAGTCAGGTTCACCGTCTCCGGTCCCCAGTAGACCGCATAGTTATAGTCCGGGGCCGAGATTTTTGTCTGCATCGTCCTTTCCTCATCCGCAAAAGCATCGAAGGAAACTTTGTATTTTGCCCCTTTCTGCATCGGAAGATTCGGCTGAACCAGCTGTACACTGTAATCGACATCCCCTGCATTATCCGTTTGAATATAAATTTCCTGATCCTTAATTTCTGCCTGCGCTTCTCCGTTCTGCGCGGTCAGGAAAGTCCAGCCCGTGTCAGCGCCGGATGTCTCGTTTACTGCCACCGGCGTATCTCCGTCTGTCTGCGAGAAATCACCGTTCACGATGTAATCCTTATTTTCCAGCTCGCCGTCAAAGACAGGCTCCTTTACCGGCGGCTGCACATTGCTGTCGTCATAGCCTTCTTCTTTCTGATAGATCCTCACATAGTCAATCTCATAATCCGAGCTCTGGAACGTCGCATCATCCGGATAGCCCACCCAGCTTCCGCCGACTGCCAGATTCAGGATCACATGGAACGGCTGGTCAAACGGCGCGGGATACGTGATCGTTCCCTGTCCTTCCGTCGCGGAATACCATTCGCTGGTGCGGTAAAATTCCACGCCGTCCACATACCAGATCAGCTCTCCCGGCAGCCATTCCACCGCAAATTCGTGAAAATCCGAGGCAAAATCCACCCCGTCGGCCGCATACGTTCCCTGGTTCTGGTTGTGCGGATTTCCGTAGTGAACTGTTCCGTACGTCGTGGAGGTATCGCTCCCGTGCACTTCCATGATGTCAATCTCGCCGCATCTCGGCCACTGTCCGTACAGGTTCTCATCCTGCGGCATCATCCAGAACGCCGGAAGATATCCCATCCCGGTCGGAACCTTTGCCCTCGCCACAAAAAGGCCGTAGGTAAAGTCATGTTTGTTCTGCGTATTCACGCGGCCCGAAGTGTAGGAATACGTGCCGTCCTCATTCTTTGTCTGTATTGGATGAAGCACCAGTTTTCCGTCCCGGATGAAAATATTCTCTTCGGAATCTACATATTCCTGCAGCTCCGCGTTTACCCACCCCGGCTCATGCAGCTCCACATTCCAGTCGTCCCGGTTCAGCTCTTCCCCGTCAAACTCATCCTGCCATTTGAGCGTATAACCGCCTTCTGAGATTACATCGTTTATCATGCTGTCCGCCTCTCCCTCTGCCGCCTCCGCGCAAAGTCCCGTCGCCGGGATCATCGCTGCCGTCAGTATTGCCGCCAGCAGCAGTGAAACAATTCTTTTTTCTTTCATTATTAAAGTCCGCCTCCCTCTATCTGTTCAAGACTCACCTGCGAGTTCTGCGCTCTTCACTTCGTTTCGGTCGGTGCTAAACGCGCGTCACTGGCGCGCAGCACCCCCGCGGAGCGTATATCAGATGGAGGATTGAATCCCGCCACTGATACGGATTTGTCACTCACCGCCTGAAGAGACGGGAGTCATCCCCATCTGATATACAAATATCCCGCAGCCATGCCGCGGCTCTGCCAGCCTGCTGCGGGATATCTGGTTCCAACAGAACGCTCTGTCCGCGCCCTGTCCGTTTTACGATGATTTTCGTCCGAAAATTCTTTACTCTTTCACGCCTCCAAGAGCAACGCCCTCGACGATGAACTTGGACAGGCACAGATAAATGATAATAATCGGTACAATGGCGATTGTGATCATCATATAGATCTTGCCCATATCAAAGTTCATGTAGTCCGCGCCTCGAAGGGTAGCGATCATGATCGGAAGCGTCTGCTTGTTCTTGGACGTGATCACCAATGCCGGAATGAAGTAATTGTTCCAGGAACCCACGAAGGTGAAGATGGCCTGAACAGCAATCGCCGGCTTCATGATGGGGATCACGATGTGGTTGAAGGTTCCGTACTCGCCGGAACCGTCGATCCGGGCTGCTTCCACCAGATCTTTAGGCAGCGAGGACTGCATGTAGCTGTGCATAAAGTAAAAGGTTGCGGGTGAAGCGATGGACGGCAGAATCAGCGGAAGCAGAGAGTCGTCCATATGCATGTTCGTGATCAGGCGCAGGAAACCAAGCGCCGTTACCTGAGTCGGCATGACCAGAATGGCCATGATAAAAGTAAACGCCAGCTTCTTCAGCCTGAAATCATAGGCGTAAATGCCATATGCCGTCAGGGCGGAGAAATAAGTCACGATCGCCGCGCAGCAGCCGGAAACGATCAGGCTGTTTAAGATACCTTTGACGATCGGAATCGCCGGATCGTTCAGAACGTTGTTCAGGTTTGTCATCAGGCTGGATCCCGGCAGAGCCGAAAAGCCAAGCTGCAGCTGTGCGTGGGAGCGCGTCGCGTTGATGATCAGTATGTAAAAGAAGAACAGACACAAAAATGACAGGAAGATCAGTACGACATGCGCGATAATGGAGCGCACGCTCACCTTTTTTCCACTCTTTTTCTCACTCATCAGGCTTTGCCTCCTTTCTTTGCCCGCTTCGCCGCGGCCTTGGAACCGTCAGGATCGCTGTCCGTATTCATCTTAAACACGAAGAAGCAGAGAACGGCGCTGATTACAAAGAGATACACGGACAGAGCGCCGGCCATGCCGTAGTTCTTGGCCTGAAGATGCTTGTTGAGGAACATGATCAGCGTCATGGTGGTACGGTCCGGAGCGCCCTGGCCATTTGTCAGGATCTGCGGCACATCGAACATCTGCAGACCGCCGATGAGAGATGTGATCAGGGTGTAAGTCAGCAGAGGACGGATCTGCGGCAGAGTGATCTTGAAAAATTTCTGCGACTGCGTACAGCCGTCCAGTTCCGCTGCCTCAAAAATGGACGGGTTGATGCCCATAATGGCAGCCATCAGCATGATCGTGCTGTTTCCGAACCACATGAGGAAATTCATCAAAGCCACCAGAGAGCGGGCTCCCAGCGTAGATTCCATGAATCGGATAGCCTCTCCCACAACACCCATACTGATGAGGATGTTGTTGACCGGTCCTGTGTTGGAGAACAATGCAAAGAACAACATTGCAAAAGCAGATGCCATGATCAGGTTCGGCAGGTAGATGACTACCTTGAAGAACTGCTTTCCTCTGATCTTAAACCGCGCGTCCGTAAACCATGCGGCCAGAAGCAGGGCCACGCAGATCTGAGGAATAAAGCCCAGGATCCACATCACAAAGGTGTTCCACGCATACTTGGGCAGATCAGCGGAAAGAAGTTCCTTATAGTTGTTAAGACCGGCCCAGGTGGGACCGACGACTTTCAGTCCGGAGTAGAAATACGTATAAAAGCTGTTCCGGATGGTGTCCACCAGCGGAATCAGAGAGAATATGGCATACGTCAGGAAGAACGGCAGAATGAAAATATATCCCCATTTTGCGTAGCTGACGCCTTTACGTTTTTTCACGAGAAGTCCTCCCTTCACGATTTTATAAAACATCCTTTGCAGAAATACAGGAGGCGGGCCTGGCCGCCCCCTGAGCTTTCATTCCTGGTGCCGGGACCGTGAACAGTTTCATTTCTTCACAGCCCCATGAAGCTTTACTCTTCAGGCCACTTCACTGTGCCGGCAGCCAGCTCCGGATAGCGCTCATGGATCGCTGTCTCAAAGTTGCTCTTTGCCGTATCCAGATCAATGACTCCGTTGAAGTAATCACCAAACGCGTTCTGGAATTCTTCCGTGCAGCCCTGATCATAAGGAGAAACATTCGCAAGGCTGATATTCGCTGCCGCCGAGGACAAAACGCCGATGTAGTTCTGACCGCTCAGCAGGTCGATACCGAAGTCCGGAGATTCTGCCAGCTCCTCCATCAGAGGCTGGTCGTTGCTCATCTCACCGTTCTTCACTGCAAGGTTGCGAAGAATATCTGTGTCTGCCGTCATCTTCAGCATGATGTCTTTCAGGTGTGCAGGATTGTCCGTGCCGCGGCAGGCGATCAGCCAAGTGCCGCCCCAGTAGAAGCTCTGCGGAGCCGGGCAGACAGCCCAGTCTTCAGCTGCGTCGGTATCTGTCACGTTCGGCTTGATGCAGGTATCCAGGCCCCAGGCCGGAAGGAAGAAGCAGAAGACCTTGGAATCCGGTCCCATATCTTTATTCCACTCGTCTGTCCACTGGCCGCCTACTTTATGGTTCACGCCGTTGTCGGTATCTTCCTTGGAGCGGTTGACCCAGTTCATCATGTTCTCGTCAACCACGACATCGAATCCGTCCACCCACGGAGCGGAAACGTTGTTGGAGTACACGCGGTACGTATCGGCACGTCCGGAATACATGTAATATCCGGCTTCCTTCATCTTGTCTGCCGTCTCATAGAATTTATCCCAGTCGGCAACCGCTGCGCCCACAGTCTCAGGATCATCGCTTCCAAGAACATCCTGCGCGATGGAACGTCTGTAAACCAGCATACCCGGAGTCGCCTGATAGCTGAGTCCGCGGATCTCACCGTCAGCGGTAGTCACAGCTTCCTGCGTGTATTTATACTGGTTTGCAATGTCGTCCGCAGTAATGCCCAGCTCAGAGATCGGCATTGCTACATCTACATCGGGATCAATGTATTTCAGCGCATAGTCAGCCTCCACCAGGAACAGGTCGATCTTCTCGTCCGCGCTCGCGCTCGCCTGCTTGCCAAGCGCCTCATCCAGCTTCTGCTGATAAACGCCGTCCTGATTCGGATTGATGATCCAGTGAACCTCTGTGCCGTCCTTTAAGAAGGTGACGGATTTGTCCTTGGAGGTTTTATCTACCTCCGGATAGTTGGCGTTGAATTTGTTCTGCCACTCGTCGTTCCACACATAGATATTGATAATCTTGCCTTCCTCTTCCTCCGCTGATGTCAGGAAGCTTCCGCAGGGCAGGCTAAGAACTATCGATGCCGCCAGTGCGAAACAAATTTGTCTTTTTTTCATAATAATATCTCCTTTCCTTTTTTGTTTTTTGTATGATACGCATCTCATACGTTGCTTATATTATAGAAATTCCGGCCGCTTTCGTATATAAAATCTGATGAATAAATATCAGATTCTTGTGAAATTTCGGTAAATATGACATATCCTCCTGCTTCCTTTCGCTGTTTCACATGGTACTTTCGGCGTTACTGTCCACGCAACACGTCATTCACCGTGATTTTCAGGCAGTTTGCCGGAATCCCCGGAATCCGCAGCGCGAAATGCTGCTGCTGATCACGGGGGCGCATGACTGATCATGTCGGGCCTGCCGATCAGAGTGCTTGAGAAGCAGTATCATCAGGTCAGCAGTGACTAAGCTTTCATGTCACACTGCCATGAATCAAAGACCCCGCTGCAAGCAACGGGGTATCAATCTTGCAGCGCCCCAAGGGGCGGGGTATTTGGTCTCCGCTCCGCTTCGGTCGGTGCTGACCGTGCGCCACTGGCGCACAGCACCCCTCGCGGCATTCGTCAAATATCCATGCAAGCATGGCTATTTTCCTCATTGCTCGCGGGAATAAAAGCGTGAAATACGGGCAAGTCCCCTTGTATCCCGGTCAGATTCATGCTATGATGTTGAAGTCAAAAGACGCTTTATTTGATCATATTATGGGGAGATGATTGGAATGAAAGCCGAAAAAGACTGGAAGCCCATGGAAGTGGAAGCGGAACGAGAGCCGATCCGTCATCGGGGACCCGGCGAGGAATTCCTGTTCTACCGCGCTGTGGCAGAGGGCCGTATCGACGCCGTACAGGAAAACTGTATCCAGGGAGCTTTTGAAAATCTGGAAGGTGTTGGACGTCTCTCCGACGATCCGGTAACCAATCTGCGCTATCATTTTGTCGTCACCGCAGCTCTGATCACCCGTTTCTGCATGGAGGGCGGAATGGCGCTGGAGGAGGCGTTCGGCCTCAGTGACTCCTACATTCAGAAAATGGACCGCTGTAAAAATCTGCCCGAAATCGTGCTTCTCCACGATCAGATGGCGCTGGACTTTGCCGGAAGAATGCGCCAGCTGAAAAAAAATGCCGCTTCCTCCAAACAGGTGGCGGAAGCGATCGATTATATTTACGTTCATATTATGGACCGGATCACTGTCAATGATCTGGCCGAAGCTATCTGTATTTCTCCCGCCTATCTATCCCGCATCTTCAAGCAGGAAACAGGCGTTTCTGTCAGCGAGTATATCCGCCAGCGCAAGCTTGACATGGCGAAAAATCTCCTCCGTTTCAGCGACTACAGTCTGGTGGAAATCGCGAATATGCTGTCCTATGCCTCCCAGAGTCATTTTATTCAGCATTTCCGCGCCCAGACAGGGATGACGCCGAAGGCCTACCGGGATCACAATTATATGAACAACTGGAACGTCAACCGGAAAGAGGGGGACAGCGAAACGCCGTGAACCCGCATTAACACGTCGACATTCCGGGCGGCTGCTGACACAGTGGCGGTCCTCCGGAAAAACGTTTCATTTAATTTGTTCTTTCATAACCGCTGCCCTGCACCGCTTTTTATAGCAGGCCAGTCCGTATTTCAGAACTGTACAGATTTCATCGTCGTAAAACGATTCCGCATACCGCTTTCCCTCAATCTGTGCAAGAGCTTCCTGGCAGTCTTTCTCCAGACTGCCGTCTTCGGAGTACTTCACTTCGATAATGATTCCCAGCTGTTCATCCGCAATCTCAGCCACGATATCACTGTAACCGTCTCCGCCCTCACGGTTTGAGTAGACATCCCAGGAATCCTTGAATCCAAGAATCCCCAGCAGGATGCCATGATAGAAATTTTCCTTCAGCCGCTTTTTCACAAAGGTATCCCGGATGCTGACAGTTTTTCTCAAGTATTCATTGAAGCAGCGCTCCACCTCTGCCGCATTTCCTTCCTGCAGCGCCGCGCAGAAAACCTGCAGAGATTTACCGTCCTTTTTCACATTTTCTTTGAAGAATTCCATAATCTGCGAAGTGAAGATACTGCGGATCTCCATATTGGGAATCTAAGCAGATCGCGGATCAGTCCTGTTTTGTCCACATAATAAAAGTCACTGGCTCGAATTTTCTTAAAATCCTCAATTCCAATCGGAAATTTCTTTTTTGAAGCAGACAAAGAACTCCCCCCTTCTGCCGTTTTGCCTTCCGTTGGTCTTCCTGCTTTTTGTCATATCATGAAAAATGTACATACTCTGCCATACCATAGAAAACAGGTGTTACTGTTTTTAAGGACAAATCAAAAGTCAAACAAACAACGCCTGTCCCATATTGTGGAACATCAATGGCAGAAGTACACGCTATTTCTTCGACTACGCTTTTATATTTTTGTAATATTTGAGGATCCGGTAATTTTTTATTAACAAAAACTGATGTTGATGCAAATCCTGATTTTTTCCCTTCCAACGCCAAAAAATCTATCATATTCCTGGCGTTAGCACTTCCATGATGAGGAATTTTTATATAGTTATAAACACATGGTATAATATCTCTATATTCTTCATACTCCATAATCAATTTTTCTATTGTATAATATTCCATATCGCCTGCAAATAAAAAATTAATATCATTATTTTTCATTTCTATTTTTATGATGCATGCGATACAGCTTTTATTATGATTAATCCTGCCTGTCTGCATCCCGCCTATTTCAGGAAATGGAGAAATACATTGAACATTCAGGTTTTTAATATCACTCTCACCGTTAAATTGCCTACCATCCAAAAGAGCTGGAAAACAGGTCAGAGGATTTATTTTCCACTTGTTTTTTGCTCTTTTTTTATAATTCAGATTGTATATATGTTCAATATTTTCTTTACATAATTCTGAACATTGTTCTTTTATCTGAAAAACGTTTTCCATACATATTATACTATCTTTTGTACAATACTTCTCAATTATCTTATTAATGCCAATTGAATGATCATCATGAGCATGCGTCCATATAAACATATCCAGCCTGTTTTCAAGTTTCCATTTCTTAAGTATCTCATCAGTTATATTACACTGTTCCTCTTCATAACAATCAATTGCCAGTGAATATAAGATCTTTTTATCACTCGTATATAATAAAAAAATGCAGCTTTCTCCCTGTTTTGAGTATCCTATATGATACACTTTAATAAAAAGTTTATCATCTTTCCCTAATGTAATTGTCTTTTTCATAAATTACCTGGTTATTTTAAATTTCATAATATTATCTGATGCTCTGATATGCTCTTCCTGGTTGGCTTTTGCCATTCTTCTGACGCTTGATTCTGTTGGTTTAAAATTTACTTTTGGATTGCTTTTAACCATCTCCGGCATACCTCCAACTTTTAGAATACCTGAATTTTTTTTAATATCACTCATAGCAATCATTTCACCCCCGCCTTTACTTTCGATGATTTTCCCGCAACCAGATCCGCTGCAAAATCATCTGTTATATGATTCATAAATATCTCAAAGGAAATATCATTCAATTCACTCAATATTTCTTTTACATTTATCAGGTCTTCAAATAATCCCCTGGAAACTATTGTCTCCATCTTACCCTCATAAACAATTTCATCTGAATCAGCTAATTGTCCTGCCATTATTTGTTTATTCAAAATAATATCTGTTTCTTTATAAGAAAAATTATTATAAACTTTTGTCACTCCACAATCTGTTTCCCCTGCTTTATACCCTAAAGCATATCCTGCATCAGAAAACATTTTTTCATTAAAGCATTGATACAAATCATCTAAAGACGAACAATATATACTATCTTTTTTTATCAGAGAAATTCTTTCAACTTCAAAGTATTCCAGTTTTTTGAATATTTCAATAATTTTATGCATTAATTCTATATTGTCTTTCAAGATATGAGCTATTTCATACGATAAAGATATGCTTATAAACAATCCACATATTGTTATTTTTTCCGAATCCTTTTTTGAATAATACCTGACTACACCTTCCTTTTCCAAGTATCTTCTCCTTAAAGAATGAGTTAAAGGAATATCCTTTCGATCCCCATAAGCATTAATCTCTTCAACTGTTAAAGAATCATCTGTTCTTCTATATTTTTGAGCAGGTAATATTTCAATTAACTTTTCCAGAGTATCTTCAATATTGTGTTCGGTAACACCATAAATATCAACAACTATTTCTACCGAATCATATATATTAGCTTTAATATCAGATGGCTTTATATCTTCCTTTTTCAAAGTCCTATCATCTGACATCTCTTCGACCTTCTCTCTTTGAAATACAATCATATTAACTTTTTAATTCAAATCGACACTCCATCGTTATTCTAGCATACTACAACTTCCTCTACATCTATCGCCATTTCAAAAAGTTTCTTTTCTCGTTTTGAATAATATTTTTTATCTATTAAAAATATATGTTTGCATTATAACATCAAACAATGTAAATATAAATCATATTTTGTAAAAATTCAAAGACGTGCCACATTCCTGTTTTGCTTATTGCCTTCAAAAATAAAACTCCCGGTAATCTTCCTCTGTATATCGATGATAGATGACGTGATGTCCCTCATTGGTAAGGCAGTACCGATACTCGTCGGGATTTCCGTCCTCGAAATACACCAGCCAGTCAAACTCTCCGTTCGTGACTTTCTCCACGTGCACACGGCTGGAATATTTCCGAAACTGTGCAAGCACATCCTCTATCGTGACGCCGTGCCCGGACACCGTATGGATAAGGTCATAGAGAAAACCGCCCTGCTCCGTATGTTCATGCACATAGTCCGCCGTCTCAGGCGGAAATCGGAAGCAGAACCGCTCCGCCTTGTTTGTAATGTGGATCTGCCCAAACCTCGGCGCTGCCCAGTCAGTAAACCCGACCAGCGCCTGCTTCATTTCTTCTGTATCAAATGCGGTTCCCAGAAAATTATTGAGCGATCCGAGCGGATAATACAGGCGGATCGTCTCGCTCTGATATCCCAGCTTGATCTGCTCCTCTTTTATAACGTCGCAGATATTCTGCTCCAATTTTAAAAAGTTCATATCATCACTCCAACCATATTTGCCATCACACTTTTTCCGAAACGCCGCGGTCTTGTAATACACAGAAATCTTTGTCCATCTGTCTCAGCCGCATCTAAAATATCTTCCAGAAGCAGGGTTTTATCTACAAAAAAACGTGTTCTGGAAATTTGTTTCCATGTTTCAAAAGGAATCCTGCTGTTTAAATACCTTCCCATATCTTCCCCCTTCCTGCCTTCATCCATGGCGCTGCCGCTGCATCCGGTATGAGGGATTACTGCCGGACCCGTATTCGCAAACCGCACTGCTTTCACTCGTTCACAATCGCTGCTGTTCATACGGGCCAGCATCTTATCCTGTATCTGAAATAATGTGTCACATGACGATCTCTTCCAGAGAGGGCACATCCTCCGTAAAAACTTCTTTACCCAGCTCATTGACCGTCGTCCTCCCCGCCTGGCCATACTGATACAGCTGATCCAGAAACTCTATGGCGGCCCTTATCTTTGTGCGGAGCAGATATCCTCCGGACTGGGTTGCCTCCGTCAGAGAGGAAACAGACAAATCCGGTGTCCATCCGTACGCCCGCCCATGGAAATCCTGTATCTTCTGAAGCACCTCATTAATCTCCTCTTTTGTCAGCGGAAGAAGCTGAGGCGCTTTTAAGAGCAGGTTGAGAACGGTTTTTGCAGGTTCCTGTTCTTCCGGATAGATTTCCTCAAGGTTCTCGTATTCATGCTTCCCCTCGATTACATCCTCCGCGTAGGAAGCGCTGAGCGCAAAAAGACTGAATGTATATTCAGGACATGTCTCCGGAAGGAGAAACTTCGCCATATTCCGGTAAGCGTTCAGCCGCGCCTTTTTCCCCAGCCGCCCCATCAGCTCCGTCTCATCGATGAGAATTACCCAGCCGCCATAGCCCAGCTGCAGGAACAGGTGGCTCATGAAGGAAAAATAATCCCTGCAGTGCTTTGTCTTCGTAAAATTTACATTATATTTCACCGGCTGCCCGAAAATACGGCGGTATATCTTTTTCAGCGGCGCATTCGCGATAAAATCCCCCTCCATATCCGCCTGCAGAAGAAACTTTTCATCCGAATCCTCCGTATTCAGATAGGAGCGGAACAGATAATACAGCTTATCCGTCTCCAGCTGTTTCAGCGCGTAAAACAGCATCTCGTTCGCCACAGGACTGTTGGCCGATATTTTCTGTATCTCATGCATGAATCCCGGCTGCTGCCGCCCGGGAAGATACGTATTCTGCATTATTTTCTGATAGATCAGATAGAGCTTGTCCATAGGAGTTTCCTTGCTCAGCGAGATCAAAGAAACCACCATGTTGCGGGAATCCGCCAGATGAAATACCGTATTCAGAAGATGCGTCTTCCCTTCCCCATACTTTCCGCTGATGATCATTCCGGACGAACGGCCCTGGCCGCACACCGCGTCCAGACGCTCAGAGATCTCCTTCATAATCCTGGGCCTTGCCTCGGAAAAATACTGCCCCACCGCACGGGACGGAATTCCCGAGCGCAGAGCTTCCACAATGTGTCTTGCCTCTATATCATACGTCATTTCTGGAATCCTCCTCCTGCATGGCAGCCTGGATCAGCTGCGGAATCCCCACAGCACCGGTGCGCGCCTGCCGCACAATCTCCTGCGCTTCCTCCAGTCCAAGCGGCCTGACCGCCTGCACAGTTTTCTGCCGCTCCGCCAGACTTTCCGAGATCGCGACCACTACTTCCGGCGTATACTCCTGTTCCGCCAGCCTGTCCATATCCACCATGTCGGCAAAGCAGTTGAACCGCTCTCCCACGATTTCATTCTGTATTCTCATCCAGAGCGCCTGATAGGATTTCAGACCGGCATTCTCGTCGTCGGTCAGCGCCCGGTCAAAAGCCAGAACAAACATAATATGTTTCATACTGTCAATATCATCAATCAGCTGACGGATACTCTCGTAGGTATCCTCCCGTTTCATTTTCGTATAATGAACCGTCTCAAGGCTTGAACGGCTGATCAGGATCTCCAGATCATCAATCGTAACAAACAGCCCCGAAGATCCTCCCATATGAATGACCTCCGCGAGGGAACGGAGCATATGCCGCGCATTATATTTTGTAATCCTGCACGGATAAAATCCAAGCGTGCGCAGCTGCGAAAGCTTGACTGTCCGATCCCCCTCCAGCCAGGCCAGAAGCAGCAGCTTATTCTGTTCTTCCAGAACAGGATATCCCAGAATACTTCCCGTCAGCATGCTGCATGCCAGTGCAAAATTATTGTCCAGCATGGGATTATCCAGAAAAATCTCCTTCAGCTGCGCCCGGATCTCCCGCTTTGTCAGCGCATCTCCCATATTATTCTGCGAGAGGTAATCGATAAACTGCATTCCCTCCGGTATCTCCTGATCATCAAATCCCATCTCGCGGATCAGATGCCTGCCGACAGCGGCAAGACAGTCCATGATATCGCACTGATGAAAAATCTCAATATAAATTTCCCGGAAATCATGCATCCAGATATCTTTCGCGGAAAACTGAACCGTCCTGTAGTTTTTCTCCTTCGCAATACCAGTCATCAGACGCAGAAAATGCGTCTTCCCGCTTCCGCTCCGCCCGGAGACAAATTTTATTTTGCTTCCACCGTCTTTAATGTACTCTTCCAGATATTTTTCTTCCCAGAAATCAGAAAGAAAATGAATCCCGTACGCTTCAGCGCTTTTGTACTGTTCCGATCTCATTGTCGTTTACCCTCATTTGTAAAAACGAATTGTCGCCAGATACTGTTCCTTTCCTTCCCTGTCAAGGATTCGGATTGATTTGTTCATGATCCTGCTCGGCCCGAACTGGATTTTTCTCCCGCTTTTCGTTTCCTCTATTCCGGAAATATACAGCCTTGCCAGGTCAAACGCAAAGCTCTGCTGGTCGTAATCTTTCCGGAAACGGCTCATCGGCGCGAGGAATTTATACAGACTCGTCAGATAAATATCCGCATCCGGTCTTTTATTCAGTTTGAGAACCGCCAGATCATACGCGTCCGCCAGCTCGCTGGCAAAAGTGAGCGCGTTAAAAGAAGCCCTGTTGAGCCTTTCCTGCCCGTTTTTGATTGTCTCGACCACCTTCCGCGGACGCACGCACGAAATCTTTTTGCGGTCAATGTAGACATCCTGATTTTCCACGTCCAGCCTGACTCTGTATGGAAACATCTCATAAACCGGAAACTCCCCGCGGACATTTACGTTCTTTTCCCTGCATTCCTGCAGCATCTGCTCCGCAAAATCCCCGCTCTCAAAATAATCCTTCGCGTCAAAACCAGAAACCGTATTCTTCATCTCTCTCAGGGTCGATGCAAGGGTATCCACGGCCTCAGCCATAGAATCCAGATCCCTGCCAAGCCCCCTGATCTCACCATTCTCCGTCTCGCGGCTGATCATCTTAAACAACTTCTGAATCCCCGCCAGATTATCCTTCATCGCTTTTTCCTTCGCCTGCATTTCCACATAAAAATCTTCGTAATTCATCTTTTCATCCTCCGCAAGATATTGTATCATATAGGATATTTGCTTTTACAGTATAAATGAATTATCTCCTGTTTTCAATCCTTTGTTTACTTTGAAAGCCCAGTCTCCATACAGGAACAGGCGGCAAGCTTGCTTGCCAGACTGATCATGTATGAGAGACGCTAACCCGTATGAGCAAAACAGCAGCGCGAATGAACATGAGCGATGTGGCGCCGTGTGCCAGTGGCACACGTTTGGCGCCGGTTCTGAGCGCCAGTGGCGCTCGTTTAGAACCGACCGAAACGGAGTGGAGACCCGAAACGGAGCGTAGACTTTGCGAATGCGGGGCAGAAGCGCGGAAGTGCCAGAGGCACGGAGCGATTCGTGGGCTTTCATTCATGGTGTTGCCCGCAGCGTGGGCATGAAAGTTTATTGTTCAACCAAAGAGGTATCGTATGGAAAAGAAAGAACTCTATCCGTGGCAAAAAAGATGTCTGGATCTCTGGTTCGCAAATCATTGCCGCGGCATCGTCCAGGCCGCCACCGGAACCGGAAAAACTCTGCTTGCGCTGACTGCCGCCAGCCGTCTGGACAATGCGTTCGGACAAAAGCTTCTCGTGAAAATTGTTGTGCCTACCAGCGCACTGATGCGTCAGTGGAACCGGAATCTGCAGGAATTTTTTGCCGCCGCTCAGGACTCAACACCTGAAGCAGAATTTCAGGCAGAACCATACGCCGCCAGACGGGATGAAGCATTCTCCGGAGCAAACTTCCAGGCAGGTATGCATGACAGCGAATATGAAAAAACAGCTCCCGGCATAAACTCCCGGACAGTTCTGCACGGCCGCGGATATGAAAAAACAGCTCCCGGCATAAACTCCCGGACAGTTCTGCATGACAGCGGGCATGCCACAAAGTTCCGGGCAGGCATGTGCGGCGGCGGTTTTCGTACGGAAAAGAACTATAAGTATATGATTTATGTGATCAATTCTGCCCGGTATGAACTGGCAAGGCAGATTTTATCCGACCTCAGAAGCGGCGCCCCCGTCCTTCTGATTGCGGACGAATGCCACCGCTACGAAAGCGAGCAGAACCGTCTGATTTTCGAATTTCTTCCGCACATGAACGAATACAGAGACCATTTTTTCTCTCTCGGTCTGACCGCGACCTTGCCGTCCGGACACTCGCAGGACTATCTTACCTCTGTGCTGGGCCGGAAAATCTACAGTTATGGAATCTCACAGGCATCCGCACTGCAGAATGTATGTCCCTGCGACATCTTTCACGTCGGTCTGTCCTTTCAGCCGGAAGAACAGGCCGAATACCTGGAGATCACCGACAAAATGAGCATACTGTACAGCCGTCTGACCTCCGTTCATCCCGGTCTGAAACACGGCAGTCTGAAAGAACAGTTTGAACTGCTGCGCATCCTTGCCGGGGATAAAAATCCGAAAACTGCGCAGGAGGCCTCCTCATATATGAACCTCACCTACAGGAGGAAAAGCCTGGTATGTCTGGCCTCTTCCCGGATCTTTTGCGCATACGACCTGATCCTGCGGCTCCCCGAGACAGAAAAAATTCTGATCTTCGGAGAGCGCATCCGTCAGGCGGAAGAACTGTACGCTCACCTGCACCGCCGTTATCCCGGAAAAGTGGGACGCTGTCATTCCCGCATGGGACAGACCGCGAACCGAAATGCGCTGAACCGCTTCCGGACCGGAGAATTTCGCATCCTGATCTCCTGCAGATCCCTGGATGAAGGCGTGGATATCCCGGATGCCTCCATCGGAATTATCCTCTCCGGAACTTCCATGCAGCGCCAGCGCATCCAGCGCCTTGGCCGCATTATCCGCAAAAAAGACGGAAAAGAGCGGGCATCGCTCTACTATCTTCACATCGAACAGTCTGTGGAGGACCGGTACTTTCTGCCTGATGCAGGCAGCTTCCGCTATCTGGAAATGAATTATTCCTCTGAAGCCCGCGGCTTTGAAAACCCTCGCTATGACGCCGCAGCATCTTCACTTCTGGAAACTATGAAGCGCAAAGGAGCGGACGACAAGACGATGGCTGAAATACAGCGCTGTCTGCACCTTGGGATCGTCCGCTCAGACTGGCAGTCCGATCACGAGCAGATTGAAAGAAAGATTCGGGAAGCAGAAAATATCCGGGAAAAAAATTACTGGATCTGTATGAAAAAAATTGCCGGGTAACAACCGGCAACTTTTTTCGAAATCCTGCGGGAGCCCTGTCAGGCTGCCCTCATCTCTCTTTCCCCTGCTCTCACCAGACAGCCTGTCCGCTCTCTCACAGCGACAGACCATTCTCTCTCCTGCTGCTCCTTTCGGCCAGACTGTCATCTCACAGCAGCGGCGAGAACACTTTTATCACCACTCTCACTATCTTCCGGAACTCCAGCTTTCCATTCCGGGCACCTGTCATCTCACAACAGCGGCGAAAACACTTTCATCACCGCGCCGACTATCTTCCGGGACTTCTTCTCCTTCCGGATCGTCTCGTCCGTGACGAGCTGGCACTTCTCCATCGTCTGCTGGAAATCCGCCTCGATATCCGCGATGCAGTCCGTCCGGTACATGTACGCAGCGCACTCAAAATGATGGTACAGACTGCGGTAATCCAGATTGATCGTACCCACCACGGCGCGGCAGTCGTCGCTGACAAACACCTTCGCATGCACAAAGCCCGGCGTATACTCGTAGATCTTCACGCCGGATGCCCGCAGAGATTTGTAATGCGTCTTCGCAAGCGCGTACGGTGCAGCTTTGTCCGGGATCCCCGGCAGAATCAGCCGGACATCCACTCCCCTTTCAGCGGCAAATTTCAGGGCGGTCTCCATCTCTCCGTCCAGGATCAGATAAGGCGACATGATATGTACATAGCGGACCGCACGGTTCAGAATATCCATGTAGACGCGCTCTCCCACTTTATTTTCGTCCAGCGGACAGTCACCAAACGGGATCACGTATCCATTCTGCCCCTTTGAAACGGCACACTTATTCTGTTCATTCTCTGCTGCCAGATCACCGTTCGAAGAGGCACTCTCATTCTCCACTTCCGAACCACTGTCCGAAACAGCGCTCATGCCCTGTTCATTCTCTGCTGCCAGATCACCGTTCGAAGAGGCACTCTCATTCTCCACTTCCGAACCACTGTCCGAAACAGCGCTCATGCCCTGTTCATTCTCTGCTGCCAGGTCTCCCTGTTCGCCTGAAACTGCCACACCCAGATACCGCTCAAACTCCGGCAGACGTTCCGTGACACCCCACATCTGCAGGAACATCAGCGCAAAACTCTTCGCCGCCTCGCCTTTCAGCATAATGGCCGTATCCTTCCAGTGTCCGAACCTCTCGATCCGGTTGATATACTCGTCCGCCAGATTCACGCCGCCGGTAAACGCGGTATGTCCATCGATCACCAGGATCTTGCGATGATCCCGGTAATTATAGTGCGTGGACAAAAACGGCGACATCGGAGAAAACATCTTGCACTGAATCCCCAGTTTCTGAAGCTTTTCCGGATAATTGTAAGGCAGCGTGGAAAATTCGCAGGTGCCGTCGTACATAACTTTGACATCCACGCCCTCCTTGACTTTCTGCGCAAGAATCTCCAGAATCCTGCCCCACATCAGTCCCTCATCCACAATAAAATATTCCATGAAAATATAATGTTCCGCCTGCCGAAGCTGCGCCAGCATCTCCGCAAACTTGTCCTCGCCCAGCGGAAAATACGTCACCTGCGTGTCCGCATACACTGGAAAACCGCCGCTTCGCTGGAAGTAGTGAGCCAGAGCCGCCTCTTCCGGATTCTCCTTTTCCAGATCAGAAAACGTTTTTTTATCCTGCTTCAGTTTCCCGTTCGTGACGGCCAGAATATCCTCCAGACGCTTCTTCACTGCCCGGTGTCCGACCTCGCTCTGGGTATACCAGAACAGAAGCGCCCCAAATACCGGGAACATCATGATCACGATCAGCCAGGTGATTTTCGCGGTAGGATCGATCGCACTGTTGATCAGGTACAGCACCATGCAGATGTTAAAAAGCACGGCGCCTCCCAACATATGCGGCAGAAAATTATTGAACCATTTAAATATACCCAACAGAACCATCACCTGCAGAATCAGCAGAAGCAGCATGATCCCGACCCGGCTGAACAATGCGTACCGCAGCCCTTTTTGTCCCTTTTTCAGCAGATGAAGGCCGCTGTCCTCCTGCTCCATTGTCCCCATTCCATTGAAATTTTCATTCATCTTGTCCACTTTCATGGAAAATTCCCCCTCTCGGATACAGATTTTATCATTCAGAGTATAGCACAGAACCGTCTGAAAAAGAAGACAGAGCGGATGGTCATTCAGAAAAAATATGCACTTCCTGTTCCGAATCCCGGAGCGCTCCTGCTTCCTGTCCTGCCCCTGGGACAGCCCGGCCTTTTCTGATCCCCTGCAGAATTCTGGCTGCCGCAAACGCCACAGCCGCCGGAAGCATCCATCCCAGCCCGACCGAATAAAGCGGCAAGATCTTCGTATACAGCGCCTGCACTGCGTCGAGATGGCAAAATGCGCGGAGCCCCTCCGGAAGCGCGGCAATAAAATCTCCAAACGCACATACCAGCGTGACTCCCGTAATGATCCGGCAGGACAGGGAATCCAGATGCAGCCATCTCTCTGTCAGAGCAACCAGAACCAGCGTCATGGCAAGCGGATATAGCAGCATCAGAACCGGCAGGGAAAGCTGAATGATTCCCGTCAGACCGACGTTCGCTATGGCAAACGAGACGACGCTGAACAAAACCGCCCATTTCCGATAGTCAAGCACGCTCGGAAACATCTGCACAAAGGCTTCGCTGCAGCTTGTGATCAAGCCAATTGCGGTCTTTATGCAGGCGAACAGAATCATGAGCGCAAAGAGACAGGAACCGATTCCCGGAAAATAATGACGGACAATCCCGGAAAGAGCCGCGCCGCCGTTGTCCGCAAGCGGTAAAAATGCGCGGCTCTGTGCGCCCGCCACGGTCGTTACAGCGTAAATGACTGCCATCAGCAGACAGGCGAGAACGCCGGATCTGACTGTACAGGCCGCGATGTCACCCGGATTCTTAACGCCGAGGGATTTGATCACATCGATCACAACAATGCCGAACGCAAGACCGGCCAGCGCATCCATCGTATTGTATCCTTCCAGAATACCCTGCGCGAGCGGTGAAGCCGCATAACCCGCGGCAGGTTCGATCCCTGCGATATCTCCCGCCGGGTGCAGCAGCACCGCTCCCATGATCCAGAAAAAGATCACCAGAAATACAGGATTGAGGAACTTTCCGACCCAGACCAGAATCTTGCCAGGACGCAGAGAAAACCACAGCATCACGGCAAAAAACACCGCGGAAAAGATCAGAAGCGCAGCCCGCGGGGAAGTTCCTTCCGGAAGCATCGGCACAATACCCGATTCAAATGGAACGGTAAAACAGCGGGGAATCGCAAAAAACGGACCGATTGTCAGATAGAGCGCACAGGTAAAAAAGTATCCGTACCGCCTGCCCGCACGGTCGGAAAGCTGCAGTACGCCGCTGGAATGTGTGATTCCGATTGAGACCACCGCAAGCAGCGGCAGCCCGACGCCGGTAATCAGAAAACCGGCCAGTGCCGGGAGCAGACTGTGTCCGGACGCCTGTCCCATATAGGCGGGGAAAATCAGATTTCCGGCTCCAAAAAACAGGCCGAACAGCATGCTCGCGACAGACAAAGTCTCCGCTTTGGTTAATTTTTTCTTCATGCAGATGTCCATCTCCTTTCTGAAGATTTTGTTTTTTATTTATGATGTGTTAAAAATATATTATCAGTATCTATTATCATTTTTTATTATATTTCTTTTTTTATCATATCATAACTATTTGCTTTCCGCAATGAATTATTTCTTCCGGTATAAGAACGCCAGGGCTGCAGAGTTATATGGTTATTATGCTGTAAAATCATATTTGACACTCAGCCGGATACTAGTTTACAATAAATGCACCAGTACCGGTATACGGCAGATTCCGCAGTCCAACCTTGTCAGAAAGGAAACTTACAGTTATGCAGAAGAAACTTCCCATAGGCATCGAAGATTTTAAAAAACTTCGCAAAGAAGACTTTTATTATACAGACAAAACCGGGCTGATCCGCGATCTTCTGAATAACTGGGGAGAAGTGAATCTGTTCACACGTCCCAGACGTTTTGGAAAGACACTGGCCATGAGTATGCTTCAGTCCTTTTTTGAAATCGGAGGGGATAAGTCAGTTTTTGACGGACTGGAAATTTCCAGGGAACATGCCTTGTGTGAAAAATACATGGGAAAATTCCCCGTTATTTTTCTTTCTCTGAAGGACGTCGGTGCGCAGACCTTTCAGATGGCCCGGGAACTCCTTTGCCTTTGTATCAGCAGGGAGACACGCCGTCTCTGCGAACCGATGAATACGGATTTTCTGACCGGATATCAGAAAGACATGCTGGACAGGCTTGCAGCGGGCACACAAAGCGAAGCGGAACTGACCGACTCTCTGTACTTCCTCTCGGAAGTGCTTCATCGGTATTATCAGAAGAAAGTAATTATTCTGATTGACGAGTACGATGTTCCGCTCGACAAAGCGTTTGACAGCGGTTATTTCAGACAGATGACCTCCCTGATTCGCAGTATGTTCGGCAAAGCGCTCAAGACAAATGAACATCTTTATTTTGCGGTGCTCACCGGATGCCTGCGTATTTCAAAAGAAAGTATATTCACAGGTATGAACAATTTTAAAGTGCGTTCCATTCTGGACGTGCCTTTCGACGCAGCTTTCGGATTTACGGATTCTGAGGTTCGGGATCTGCTTCTTTGTTATGGCCTTGAAATGCACTATGAGGAAATCAGGGAATGGTATGACGGATATCTTTTCGGGCAGGAACATGTATACTGTCCCTGGGATGTACTCAACTACTGCGACAAGCTGCGGGCAGATCCGAACGCCGTCCCGGAGCCTTTCTGGATCAACAGCAGCAGCAATTCCATTGTGAAACGCTTCATCCGCAAGGCCAGAAAGCAGACGCAGAGGGAACTCGAGCAGCTCATTGCCGGGGAGGCTGTTCCAAAAATCATCTCACAGGAATTGACTTACGAAGATCTTGACAGCTCCATCGACAATCTCTGGAGCGTCCTTTTTACCACCGGCTACCTGACTCGGCGCACGGTTTCGGATGATTCCCGTTGTTTCCTTGTCATTCCCAATCTTGAGATCCGGAAGATTTTCGTAACGCAGATCATGGAGTGGTTTCAGGACAATGCCCGGCGCGACAGGCCCGGACTTCACGCGTTCTGCACCGCTTTCTGTGACGGAGATCCCGCCGCCGCGGAAAAACTGTTCAATAATTACCTGAAAAATACGATCAGTATCCGCGATACTTTTGTCCAAAAGACACGAAAAGAAAATTTTTATCATGGAATACTGCTCGGCCTTCTGAGCAGTGAGGAGGACTGGGTTCTTTTTTCCAACGCGGAATCCGGCGACGGATACAGCGATATTCTGGCGGAGGTTGAGGAAAAAAACACCGGCTTTGTGATCGAAGTCAAATATTCCGAAGATTTTTCCCGGATGGAGGCAGACAGTCATACTGCCATCTCCCAGATCCTCGATAAAAATTATGGGCAGAAACTCTTTGACGAAGGAATAGACACTGTTCACGCTTACGGGATCGCCTGCTGCAGGAAAAGATGCCGCATCGTATACCGGAAACTGGAACCTGAAAATGTCTGCCAAAGCAGACCTGAATCTTGCACCAGGACTTGTAAATAAGTTCTGATTTACCAGGAGGTAATGATATGATCTACAATGATTTTCAGAATCTGAAACTTTCACGCCTGGGCTTCGGCGCCATGCGTCTCCCGCTTCTCTCCGACGGCTCCATCGACGAAGAGCAGGTTTTTGAGATGGTGCGCTATGCCGCGGCACATGGGGTAAATTACTATGATACCGCCTACCCGTACCATCAGGGCCGGTCGGAGGTTGTGCTCGGAAAAGCTTTAAAGCAGCTCCCCCGCGAGAATTTTTATCTCGCCACCAAGTATCCGGGACACCAGATCAGCAAGTCTTATAATCCGGCGGAGATTTTTGAGGAACAGCTGGAAAAATGCGGCGTCGATTATTTTGATTTCTACCTGCTGCACAACGTCTACGAAAACTCCGTAGCCACCTACACCGACCCGAAGTGGGGCATTATCGACTACTTCATTGAGCAAAAAAAGAACGGACGCATTCATCATCTCGGCTTTTCGTGCCACGCGCAGGTAGATACGCTCCGGGATTTTCTCGACAAGTACGGAGATGTCATGGAATTCTGCCAGATTCAGCTGAATTATATGGACTGGACGCTTCAGGACGCCAAAACCAAGTACGAGATGCTCACCGAACGCGGCATCCCGGTATGGGTCATGGAGCCTGTCCGCGGCGGCAAACTGGCCAGCCTGAACGAGGACGCGCAGGAGAAGCTCCATGCGATGCGTCCGCAGGAGTCCACGGCCGCATGGGCATTTCGTTTCCTGCAGGGGCTTCCCAATGTCAGGATGATTCTGAGCGGCATGTCAAACATGGAGCAGATGATCGACAACGTACATACCTTCGAGTCCGCCTGTCCATTATCGGCGGATGAAACGGACGCTCTGCTCGCGATCGCGGAATCTCTGAAAAATTCCGTGCCCTGCACCGCCTGCCGCTACTGCTGCGACGGCTGTCCGAAGCATCTGGACATCCCGAAACTGCTCGCCCTGTACAATGACCTGCGGTTTTCTCCGAACTTCAATGTTGGCATGACCGTCGACGGCCTCGCAGAAGAAAGCCGTCCGTCCGCCTGCGTCGCCTGCGGCAAGTGCGCAAAGACATGCCCGCAGAAAATCGACGTTCCCGCCGCCATGAAAGATTTTTCCGAGATGCTGGAGACGATCCCGCACTGGGCCGACATGTGCAGGCAGCGTGAGGAAGAAGCACGCAGAGAACGGGAGGCACGGAAAGCACAGAAGACAACCTGAAACACCTCAAATCCACACATTTTCCCATGAAAAACTGCTTTCTTTATTTCTGGCCTCAACGCCATGTTTTTCATGGGAGCAAGGCCCCGCTGACCTTTTCGTTCCTGGTACTGCCCTGCGTAAATTCCGGCAAATAAATGTGTCTGATGTTTTCGTCAGGACAAGGAAGCGGGGCAGCGGTATTTCCGACTGATAACAATGCAGCGTCACAAAAAGCAGGTGCCTGAACCTGCAGACAGATACCAGCATTGTCTTTTATCTGAGAGATCAGTTCCTGCATCAGCCGGCTGATGTACTTCTGCCTGTGATATACGATCAGAAACTGCCTCCGGAACGATTCCGGATACAACGGAAGAAGTTTCAGTTTCCCTTCCCGCAGTTCCTGTTCAATGAGACGGGCAGAGAGCACCGTAATCCCCGGGTATTTCTGTACTGCATGGATCAGCGCCTGATTGCTGACACTCTCCACAAGAATTTCATATTTCTGCTGACAGCTTTTCATCAGGCTGTCTGTGATCTCCCGCGCGGCGCTTCCCGGCTCCCGCATAAAAAACGGATACCGGCACAATTCTTCAAGCGTGACCGATTCCTTCCCGGCCAGCGGATGCTCTGCCTGACACACAAAATACAGCCGGTCCTCCATGAACGGAATTTCCGTGAGCTGCTCGTACGAAACCCGGTCTTCCACAACACCGAAATCCAGCTCATTTCTCAGCACTTTCCGGATGATCCGATGCGAATTGTCCACGCTGACTGACACCCGGCAGTCCGGATACTGCTCATGAAACCGGCCTACCGCATCCGGAATCAGAAAATTTCCAATCGTGATACTCGACCCAAGATGGATACTCCCGGCTCCCTGCGGCGACATCATGGCGCTCTCCATCTGGTCAAAAGAATTGACAATATGACTCGCATAGTCAAAAAACATCCGTCCTGCATCCGTGACGAACAATCTCCGGTTGATCCGGTCAAACAGCCGGACGTGATACGCATCCTCCAGCTCCTTAATGGCAAGGCTGACGCCTGGCTGCGCCATATGCAGCTTTTCAGCGGCTTTTGTAATACTCATCTCTCTGTACACGGCAATAAAGATTTTCAGATGGCGGATTGTCATATCTTGTTTTTCCTTTCTCTCCCTTTTTCCATTTTGTTTTGGGACCAGCGCCAAAATTTTGAACAGATGGGAAACGGCTCCTCATCCGTTCAATTTTCATATTGATTTTATTATATATAATCATATTATAATACTATTTGATATATACAGCAATCTCTTTTATACTGACTATGGATTTCAAAACCTGCCGCAGATAGATCATATATCCGATCGGATTCTGGCTGCCGCGGCGCCCGGAACATCATTCCGTTTTTATCGAAAGGAGAACGCCATGAAAGCTTCAGAAAAAGGTCACGTCCTGCTCAGACTGTTTCTGTCGACCCTGTACCTGAGTACTTTTACCTTTGGCGGAGGATACGTCATCGTAACTCTGCTCAAAGACACCTTCGTGGATAAATATCACTGGATTGATGAAGAAGAAATGCTGGATCTGACAGCGATCGCTCAGTCTTCCCCCGGCGCGGTCGCGGTAAACGGGGCCATCGTCATCGGATTCAAACTCGCCGGGTTCCCGGGTGTCATTGCCTCTGTATTCGGCGCCATAATTCCCCCGATGGTCATTCTGTCTCTGGTATCTTTGTGCTACACGGCTTTCTGCACCAACCCTCTGATCGCCGCCATGCTGAACGGCATGAAAGCCGGCGTAGGAGCCGTCATCGTCTCAGCAGTCTGGGATATGGGCAGCAGCGTACTGCAGACAAAAGACCGCGTGGGCGTCCTTATCATGCTCCTGAGCTTCTGTCTCAGCTGTTTCGGAGGCGTCAACGCCGTATATATCATCTTCTGTACGGCCGCATTCGGAATGCTACGTGCCCTCTGTCATGAGCTGCGTCAGAAAAATCCGCTCTCCCAAAGCAGATTCCGCGGTTTTTCCGACATGTTCCGAAATCTTCACAAAGAAAATTAAGATACCGCAAAGAAAGGAGACAGCGCATCATGATCTATATTCAGTTGTTTTTAAGCTTCCTGCAGATCGGTCTTTTCAGTTTTGGAGGCGGGTATGCCGCAATGCCTCTGATTCAGGAACAGGTCGTCACCCGGCACCAGTGGCTTCCCATGAACACCTTTGCCGACCTGGTGACGATCTCCGAAATGACTCCCGGTCCCATCGCGGTCAACGCCGCCACTTTTGTCGGAACTCAGGTCGCCGGCTTTCCCGGCGCAGTCTCCGCCACATTCGGATGCATTCTGCCGTCCTGTCTCTTCGTAACTCTGCTGACTTTTATTTACACCCGTTACCGGAATCTGTCTCTGCTTCAGCAGACCCTCGTTTCTCTGCGCCCCGCCGTTGTCGCCATGATCGCAAAAGCCGGAATTGTCATCCTGATCTCCGCCTTCTTCATAAACGGCACCTTTTCCCTGCTGCCGGAAAATATCTCGTTCCGGATGATTATCTGGTTTGCAGGCGCAGTTTTCCTGCTGCGCAGGAGAAAATGGAACCCGATCCTTGTCATGGTGCTCTGTGGCGTGTGCGAAACAGCTTTTTGCCTCTGATCGAGCAGGAAGCGGTTTTCCCCCTGCTCGCCTGCGCGGCCCAGGTTGCTGCCGCCAGCAGCCGGTTTCCCTGCCTGAGCCTGTGCATATAAAATACCCTGTGTAAAACAGAAGGGGCTGTCCCTTCACGTCATCTGCATCGTCCTTCTCTTCGTCTCCCACCTGCCGGAAAGATACTGCCGTGTAAACAGTACAAAGAGAAGCAGGTTGTGGCCGATCATGCAGGCCCACGCAGAAATGAGACCATACCCGAGTATCTGCGTGCAGATAAAAGTTCCGACGATCCGCACGCCCCACATGCCGAGCACATTATAGATAAACGGCGCAACCGTGTTTCCAATCCCCTGCATGATGCCCTCAATCACGATCGGAACTCCGTAAAACGGTTCTGATATGGCAACCATCCGCAGCACAGCCGCCCCAAGCGCAATCACTTCCGGATCTCTTGAGAACAGATGCATCAGCACAGGCGCGAAAAGGAAAAGCATCCCTCCGGAGACAACCATCAGGCCGACTTCCAGGGGAAGGATTGATCGTGCAAGCCCGTGAAGCCTCTCCTCGTCTCCGGCTCCCCAGGCGTTGCCGGCCAGAGTCGCCGCCGCTGTCTGCATCCCCCAGCCTGGAATATAGAAAGCAGACTCCACCGTATTGGCGATCGTGTGCGCGGCTGTCGCAATCTCCCCGACCGAGTTGATCATAGACGCAAAAACCACATAGCCGAGGGAAGTAGCAAACCGCTGCAGCATATTCGGAAACGCGACTTTCAGACAGGGACGCAGGATCTTCGGGTCCGGGAAGAGCCTCTGCCCGCGAGGTGATACAACCTTATGCCGCCAGAGTACACAGGTAATGGCAATTCCTCCAAATGTATACGCCGCGGCGCTCGCGGCCGCCGCCCCCTCAATCCCCAGACCTGCTCCCCAGACAGTCATGCGAATCCCCAGAACGGATACCGGACGTACCGGATAGATCAGGAAAAAATTCAGGACAATATTGATCAGGTTGACCGCAAGTCCTGTATACATCGGCGTTCTGGTGTCCCCGGCAGCGCGCAGTACCGTACCGAATATAATGTTTGCCGCGCGGAACAGCATCGGCAGATACAAAATCAGGAAATACCTTGACGCCATCTCCCGGATCCCTTCATCTACCTGCATCCAGACCGGTACTTTTTTACTCAGTCCCGTCGTCAGAAACGTAAAAAACAAGCCAGCCGCCAGCACTGCCGCCGCTGCCTGCCCGGACTCTTTTTTCGCCTCTTCCGTTTTCCCCGCTCCGATTGCCTGTGAAATATATGCCAGAAATCCGACTCCTATGGCGGATATCGTGCTTCCGATCAGCCAGTTTACCGTACTGGTAGCTCCCACTGCCGCCGTCGCCTGTGTCCCAAGAGTCCCTACCATAGCCGTGTCGATATACTGGACGGCCGTCTGCATCAGCTGCTCCAGCATCGTCGGCCACGCCAGCGCCAGAATCACCGGGATCATTTCATAATTGCCTGCTCTTTTTTTCATTACGGAATATCCCCTCTTTTCCTCTTTTCCTCTTTTCCTCTTCCATGCCCCGCGGCCCAAAAAACCGCCGGCCAGCGTATTCACCATTATATATTGAGCAGAAGAAGATTGCAAGCACTGTGATATATGTGCAAATATCATGAATACTTTCTATATTTTTGTATCATATAGTTATTGACATTTCAGCACTTTTTATTTCTATCTTTTTATTTTCATGAAAATGTATATCTGTAAACAATATTACTGATAATTTTTTTAAATTTTATTTAAAAATCACTTGCATATAAGAAGATATCATGATACTATACTTATAAATATTACCTCTGTAGTATTAGAAATATCATACATGTTTTACCCTGCACTGACCACACAGATCTCAGCAACACTTATTTCCTGCCCCGCAGGCTCCGCAGGTACAAAGACCCGCAGATTGTCTGGATCTGACGGTCAAATATAAAAGAAGGAGGCGGAGCACATGAAGGTATTTGCACATCGTGGATTCAGCGGCAAATATCCGGAGAACACCATGCTCGCATTTGCGAAGGCAGTGGAAGCCGGATGTGACGGGATCGAAATTGATGTACATCTCACAAAAGATATGGTTCCCGTCATCATACATGATGACTGTGTGGACAGGACCAGCGACGGAACAGGATTTATCCGCAATTTTATTTGTGATGAACTAAAAGAACTGGACTGCAGTTATCCGAGTAAATTCGACGGAATATACGGTCCTCTTAAGATGCCTACTTTGGAAGAATACTTTGCGTGGATTTCCAGAGAAAATGTAAACATTATTACGAATATTGATTTGAAGTGCGACGCTTCCTGCCATGGAAACATCGAGCAGATTGTGATCGACCTGATCCACAAATACAAGCTGGAAGACAAGGTGATTATTTTTTCCGGAAGCGATGCGTCAGTTGCGATCTGCAAACAGCTTTCGGATTCCATCAAATGCGGTGTTCTCAGAAAACGCTACCTCGAAAACGGCGGCACCTACGCAAAGACCTGCAAGGTGGAGCATTATTATCCAAAGCTGGACAACCTTGAGGAACGGCATGTCAGAAACTGCTCCGACAACGGAATCGGAGTCAATGTCTGGACCGTCAACGACGAGGAGGACATGCGCCGCGTTAAACGCTGGGGCGTCAATACAATTATTACCAATTATCCGGACCGCGGACGGCGGATTGCGGATGAGGACAAACTGGATGCAAAGCAGTCTTTCCTGGAAGAAGAAGAATTCCAGGCAGTTGCCTTATAATCCAGGAAGCGGGCAAACAAAGCCCCTTTATACTACAAAGACTTCTTCCTTTCAATACTTTCCTAAATATTGCGGCCGGACTGCCAACAGTCCGGCCGCGCCCCTTTTCATGCGCAGATCCGTGTAGAGAAATCAGCTGCTGACGCAGCATTTTGCGCGGGAAGTGAGCTGTAAGACATACTTGTATGTCTGTCAGCGAACGCCGTGGTCAACCATGGAATGAACAAAGAGAGTATCATAAAATATCGATGTACTCTCCCGCCAGCGCTTTGTTCATGCTGCGTACCGCACAGAATTTTCCGCACATACTGCAGGTATCGCTGTGATCGTCCTCCGGAAGACGATCCTCACGGATCGCTTTCGCCGTCTCCGGATCCAGCGCGCAGGCAAACTGAGCGTCCCAGTCGAGAGCGCGTCTCGCATCCGCCATCTTGTCATCAATATCCCGCGCCCCGGGAACTCCCTTTGCGATATCCGCCGCGTGCGCCGCGATCTTCGACGCGATGATTCCCTGCTTCACATCATCCACATTCGGAAGCGCCAGATGCTCCGCCGGCGTCACGTAACAGAGAAATGCCGCTCCGCTCATGGCCGCGACAGCGCCGCCGATTGCCGCCGTGATGTGATCGTAACCCGGCGCGATATCCGTGACAAGCGGCCCAAGTACATAAAACGGCGCGCCCATGCAGATGCTCTTCTGAACTTCCATATTCGCGGCTACCTGATTCAGCGGTACATGACCCGGCCCTTCCACCATAACCTGGACATTGTGAGCCCAGGCACGTTTCGTCAGTTCGCCAAGACGTACCAGTTCCTCAATCTGGCAGACATCGGTAGCGTCCGCAAGACAGCCCGGACGGCAGGCATCGCCAAGCGAGATCGTTACATCGTGCTCCTCGCAGATCTCCAGAATCTCGTCATAATATTCATAGAACGGATTCTCCTGTCCGGTCATGCTCATCCACGCGAATACAAGACTTCCGCCGCGGCTTACGATATTCATTTTTCTCTTGTGCTTCCGGATCTGCTCAATCGTCTTTCTGGTAATCCCGCAGTGCAGCGTAACAAAATCCACGCCATCCTCCGCATGAAGCCGCACAACATCCACAAAATCCTTCGCGGTCAGCGTCGCAAGATCCCGCTGATAGTGAATTACGCTGTCGTACACCGGGACTGTCCCGATCATGACCGGACATTCCCCTGTCAGCTTCTGGCGAAACGGCTGCGTATTTCCGTGGCTGGAGAGATCCATGATCGCCTCCGCCCCGAGGTTCACCGCGCTCATGACCTTCTGCATCTCAATGTTGTAGTCCTTGCAGTCGCGGGATACGCCGAGATTCACATTGATCTTCGTGCGCAGCATGCTTCCGATCCCTTCCGGATTCAGGCATGTGTGATGTTTGTTGGCCGGAATCGCCACTTTTCCTTCCGCGACCAGCTTCATCAGCTGTTCCAGCGGCATGTGTTCCTTTTCAGCCACCGTCTTCATCTGCGGTGTGGCAATTCCTTTTCTCGCTGCATCCATCTGTGTCGTATAATTTTCTGATGCAGCGCCTGCGCCGTTTCCGGCGGTCGTCATTGTTGTTCCCATACTTTTTTTTAACCTCCATAACAATAACTTTTTTATAGCGACAGAAAGTGGTGCTCCCAGTCTGCCGCTGCTGATCCCTGCTGACATTGTATTTATGCGCACGAATTTGAAGCGGAAAAATGCCGCCTGAGCGGCGCAAATTCGGCGCAGGGAACGAGCAAAACGAAAATCGTTTTGTCGTTCCCTATAATACGCGTCACCCCATAAAGCCTCTCAGATATTCTTCTGCGCTCTCACAGCACATCAAACCGCTCATAATGCAGGCCCCGGCGGCCCCTGTCTGAAGAACCTGCAGATAATTCTTCTCGTTTATTCCCCCAATCGCGTAGACCGGGATGGATACGCTCCTGCAGACCTCCCGCAGAAACGCAAGGCCGCGCGGCGGGACACCTTTCTTGCAGTCGGTAGCAAAAATATGTCCTGCCGTGATATAAGTACAGCCGAGCGCCTGCGCCTCCAGCGCGTCCTCGACGGAGTGGCAGGATGCGCCAATAATCCGAAAACGTGAGAGAATACTGCGGGCATCCGCCTCCGGATCTGTACCCTGATGACTGTCGAATCCGTTCTTTGCAGAAATCACATTCGCAGCATCATCTGTCATGCCAGACGAACGGACAGGTTCTTCCCCGTTTTCCGCTGAAGCTGCATCCATGGCATTGCACGCCGGGACAGATCTTTCCCTGTTTTCCGCCGAAGCAGAACCGTGCATCCTGCGCAGAACTGGAAGAGGCAGATGAATCGCCTGCGCTCCAAGCGCCGCGGCCGTATCAGCAAAATTATGAAGAATACAGCGCACGCCATATTTCCCGCAGATTTTCATAATCTTTCCGGCAAGCTCCCGGTACTCTTCCTCCGACAGGTCCTTTTCCCGCAGGATAATTCCGCCAGACCTTCCATGCAGGGCCTGCGCGACCGATTCCATATGTTCAAAAAAATCTTCCCGGCAGAGCTTCCGGTTTGTAACGCACAGAATCTCTCCGCCGCAGGCCATTCCCTTTTCGTCCGCATGATGATGCATGGATCGGCTGACTGTTTCTGCAATAACGTGCGAGGCCCGCGCAGCATGCTCCGGCCCGTCCGCACGATAGCAGATCCGCGCCCTGGAAGCCTGCAAATCGTTTCCGGCTCGTTCACTCCCCTGCGTCCTGCAGATCATATCTGTATCACACATAAAGATAATCGTTCAGCACCGGCTGCAGTCCCTCATCCGCGATATCCCTGTACATATCCGCAAAGCTGCGGCCATCGCTGATCTCGAACTGTTCGTCGCCCTGGTCGCCGTCCGTCTCCTTCCCGGTATACTTGCTTTCGTGATCGCCGATCCCTGTGGAAACCCCCGCGGAAACCTTGGTCGCGGCGATCTTCACAATGCCGTTTCTGAATTCCGCGCTCTCACGGGAGGACACTGTGATTCCGACATACGGCAGGAAAATCCGGTAGGCGCAGAGCACCTGACAGAGCTGCCTTTCCCCGACGTCAAGCGGATTGATCTTATCATTGTTGATAATCGGACGGAGTCTCGGGCAGGAGAGCGACATTTCCGCCTGCGGATATTTTCTCTGCAGGTAGTAGACATGCAGAGCGCTCGCAAGCGCGTCCTTCCGGAAATCCGAGAGACCGAGCAGAGCGGAAAACGCGACGCCGCGCATGCCGGCCCGCAACGCTCTCTCCTGCGCGTCGAAGCGGTACGGCCAGACACGCTTGTGTCCGAGCAGATGCAGCGTCTCATATTTATCTGTGTCGTACGTCTCCTGGAATACGGTCACATAATCGGCGCCGCACTCATGCAGATAGTGATATTCATCCGTGTTGACCGGATAGATCTCGAGGCCGACCATGCGGAAATATTTCCGCGCCAGCTTACAGGCTTCCCCGATATAGGTTACATCACTTTTTGAGCGGCTTTCTCCGGTCAGAATCAGGATTTCTTCCATGCCGCTGTCCGCGATGACCTTCATCTCATGCTCGATCTGCTCTATATTCAGCTTCATGCGATTGATATGGTTGTAGCAGTTGAAGCCGCAGTAAACACAATAGTTCTCACAATAATTTGCGATATAAAGCGGTGTAAACAAATACACTGTGTTGCCAAAATGCCTGCTCGTCTCGAGTCTCGCCCGCTGCGCCATCTGCTCCAGAAAAGGCTCCGCGGCCGGTGAGAGCAGCGCCTTGAAATCCTCCACCGTGCAGGTTTCGTGCTCAAGCGCCGCCTTTACATCCCTGGCGGTGTAGCGGTCATAATCATAGCTTTCCATCTGCGACATGACATTTTTACAGACATCCGACTCAATCTGTTCCATGCCCGGCATATATTCCATGTGATTTTTCCGCGAGGATGGATCCGTCTCAAGACGGTGTTTCTTCGCGAGAGCCGCAGGCGACAGATATTCGGAATCCACAAAAAACTGATTTTCCATACCCGTCACCCCCTAGTCATGCAGGAACCCGGTCAGCGGGTCCGAGGCGGAAGCGCCGCGGGTCAGTACTCTGCCAAGCCCGGCAAGGTATGCCTTTCTTCCTGCCTCGATCGCCTGACGGAACGCGGCTGCCATCATCGGAAGATCTCCCGCGGTCGCGAGCGCCGTGTTCGCCATGATCGCCGCTGCCCCCATCTCCATCGCCTCGCATGCCTGCGACGGTCTGCCGATCCCGGCGTCAACGATAATCGGAAGATCAATCTCATCAATGAGAATCTGAATAAACTCTTTCGACGCAAGTCCCTTGTTGGAGCCGATCGGCGAGGCAAGGGGCATGATTGTCGCGGCTCCCGCGTTTGCAAGGTCGCGCGCCACATTCAGATCCGGATACATATACGGCATTACCACGAAGCCTTCTTTCGCAAGGATCTCCGTCGCCCTGATGGTTTCCTGATTATCCGGAAGCAGATACTTGGAATCACGCATAATCTCAATTTTAACGAAGTCGCCGCAGCCGATTTCGCGTGCAAGACGCGCGATGCGCACCGCTTCTTCCGCCGTCCTTGCACCGGAAGTGTTTGGAAGCAGTGTGACGCCTTCCGGAATATAATCAAGAATGCTCTCCTGCTGTTTTGTGTTGGCCCGGCGCACCGCAAGAGTGATGATCTCCGCTCCGGCGTCCCGGACGGCGGCCTCGATCAGCCTCATGGAATATTTTCCCGAGCCGAGAATAAACCTTGAATGAAATTCGTGTCCTCCAATGATAAGTTTATCGTTGTCCATTGTCTTATCCTTCTTTCCCTGATTTAAAAATTCCTGATCCTCTTAACTTCTTTTTGTCCGGCGCTTCTCCTTCTTCGTATTCTCTTTCTCTTCCGGCTGCTGCAGAACTGCAGAGTTCCAGCCCCGGATCTTTCCTTTATACTTCCGTCTTTCCTGCCAGAAGACGCAGAACGGCCAGCGCCTGATGCGCCGCGCAGAGCATGACGCGGGCCGAAAACAGTCCGGAGCACTCCGCGGCATCGCTTGTCCCATCCCCGCACAGATAAAAATGCGGCGTAATCTTCCGCGTCCTGATCTCGTTCGCCGGCGAAATCCCTGCCATCCCCGAAGCGGCGACAATATATTTCTCCGGAAAATACTCCAGCACGCCATTCACAAGCATCGCCTTGTTTTCCGCATGGTCAAACGCCTCACAGATCACGTCATCCCCGGCGAGAAGCTCCCGCAGATTATCTTCCTTGACCTTCACCGTATCCGTGACAATCTCAATGTACGGCGCGATTGCCCGCAGATTATCCTGGAGGGCCCGCGTCTTGTCCATCCCCAGCTGATTCGCCGCATACTGCTGGCGATGAAGATTTGTGATATCCACCCTGTCAAAATCGATCAGATGCAGACGCCCGACCCCGGCGCGCGCCAGGGAAACCGCTATATTTGACCCCAGACCTCCAAGTCCGCAGACGGCGACAGACGCGGCGGCAAATTTTTTCTGCAGCTCCACCCCGTGACGTTCCTCAAGCGCCCGCTGCATTTCTTCCCTTGAGGGAATGTGTCTTTCTTCCGCCGAAGAATGCCGTGGCTCATTCTCTGCAGAAGCCGAATTCTCTTTCTCCAAAAAATTCAATTTTTTCTCCTTTGCCGGAAAATTCGATCTCTTTTTCCTGTCAGAACAAATTTCTCTTTCCGGAAAATTCCGGCCTCCCAGTTGGTTATTCAGAATCCCTTCACAAATCCCGCGCAAAGTTCAGCTCTTCCAGGGCTCAGCCCCCTCCGACAAAGCTAACGACCTCAACCGTGTCTCCGTCCTCAAAGACAGTTGTATCGTACTGTGCTTTCGGAATAATCTCCTCATTTCGCTCAACTGCGACGAGTTTGGGATTACAACCCGTCAAAGCAAGATATTCTGAGACCGTCTTTCCGTCCATGTCCATGTCTGTTCCATTAATTTTTACCAAAAAATGTTCCCCCTTTATGCTGCCTTCGTACAGATTCCCAGAAAGCGGGTATACGGCAGTTTTCCTCCTGACCGCCGCGCGGCCCGCCTGCCGCGCCTGCAGCGGATTTCCATATGCGGGCCTGCGCAGAAAAACGGGTATGCCAAAATATGACATACCCGCAAAATTTCACGCTATATATCCCTACGTTGGCATTATCCAAATCAGGTAACAGGGTCGAGACGATTCAGTCTCCTCTCAGCCGACTCCGGTCAGCTCCCCTTTTTTCATTTTGCATCATACCACGATTTCTCTTATATTGCAACCGGCTGCCAGAAATTTTTATGCACAGAAATGCAACTAATAGCAGTCTCACTTTCCAACAGTTGCATTTGCAGCCATTCTTAAAATATCCTCGCTTGTTATATTACACTCTCCCAGATCATCTCCCCCGGCTGCTTCCTCCTCCAGAAATTCCGGAAATTCCCTGCAGAATTCCGCCTGTTCCTCAAGCGGAGCATCCGCCAGAAATTCCTCATAGAAATCGAGGTCCGACATCTCCATCAGCCTGATCAGTTTTTCTTTCTTTCCACTTCCACTCATGACAATCCCCTCCTGACACACATTCCCAAGATATATCCCGTTGTTTTTCGTTATCATGATGCCAGGGGCGAAAAGTCATGCGTTCCATGTTCACATGGAAAAGCATGACACTGAGCCCCCAAAAACACCGAAAAGTAGACATTTTTCAAGGAAAAATGTGCGGATTTGAGGTGTTTTAGAATTGCGGAAGCATGAAATGCGGAGCAATTCGTGGCATCATGGGGGCAAAATTCCTTTTGACCCCAGCATCTTATCATGCATTATAGTCATTTAAATGACTATAGTCAATATCATAACTATACATTATGCTGATTACATACAGTTATATAAATTGATTTCAAATTAAACAATTGCAAATAATCTATTTGCTTTAACCCTGTTGTTTTACACTTTGAACGGCCGTGTCACAGATAATTTTGCCGGGCATCCTGGGAGGTACACACATGATCGACTATAGTCCGTTCTGGGAAACACTGAAAAATTCTTCAGAATCCACGTATACATTAATCAATCAGCATCACATATCCAGCGCAACCATTGACAAGCTGCGAAAAAATAAGCCTATGACCACGACCACTCTCAATGATTTGTGCCGTATTCTGAACTGTCCTGTCGGGGGCATTATCATGTACATCCCTTCCGATCAGGATCAGAAACTCTGAAACAGCATAATATTCCTGAAAATTCAAACAGCCGTCTGTTTTCAGACAGTACGCCGTCCTCCACCTTCCGGTTAAATCATCATATCATTAACATTTACTATATGTCAAATTTCTGAATTTTATTTTACTTTTCAATATATTCTGAATTTTATGGTTTTTTACTGTAAATTTAGAAATTATAATTTTACATCATTTGTCATCTTTTCATCAAAATCAGTTGACATTTTTGTCTTTCATATGTACAATGAAATTTGTCAACTAAATATATAAAATGGTTGACAATATTGAGAATACAAAGGAGCATCCACTATGGAAAATAACCACGTATCAGCAAAAACTCTCATTCTGACCGGAATGATGACGGCTGTAACAGCCGTTCTGTCCCAGATTCAGTTTCCCCTGCCTTCCGGCATACCCGTGACACTGCAGACCTTCGCAGTTGCCCTCACCTCCTGTGTACTTGGATGGAAAATGGGAGCCGCCTCTGTCGGCATCTACATTCTGCTTGGCATCCTCGGGGTTCCGGTCTTCGCCGGATTTAACAGCGGCGCTGCAGTTGTCGTCGGTTTGACCGGAGGCTATATCTGGGGATTCCTGATCATGGCGCTGTTCTGCGGACTGGCGTATACACAGAAAAACCCGGTTCTTGCGGCGCTTCTCTCGCTGCTTGGTCTTGCAGGCTGCCACATTCCCGGAGTCGTACAATTCGCCTGTCTGACAAACCGCAGTATGACAGAAGCGTTTCTGCTCGCATCCGCGCCTTATCTCGCAAAAGATATCGCTTCGATTGCGGCCGCATACTTTGCTGCCAGAGCAGTCCGCACAAGCCTTCATGCCGCAGGATACTCAATCCCTTAAAATTCCGCGCGGCCCGCATGCTGCGAAAACAGCATTTTCCATGCACGCGCTCGTGCGCATCCTGCCGGAGGCTTTTGTGTCACAGGGGAAATTTCCTGTGACATGAAAGAATCCCGCATCCGGGCCTGTCATTGACCGCAGATACGGGATTCTATCATTTTTATATTCTATATTATGCCAGCTTACCCTTTGCCAGCTCAACAAGCGAAGCGAAACCTGCCGCATCGTTCACTGCCATATCCGCAAGGACTTTTCTGTTCAGCTCGACGCCGGCCATCTTCAGACCATACATAAACTTGCTGTAGGAAAGACCGTTGAGACGTGCGCCCGCGTTGATACGCGCGATCCAGAGTCTTCTGAACTGGCGCTTTCTCTCCTTACGTCCTGAATATGAGCTCGTCAGAGCACGCATAACGGACTGCTTTGCGATTCTGTACTGTTTGGATCTGGCTCCTCTGTAACCTTTTGCCAGTTTTAATACTCTGTTATGCTTTTTCTTAGCGTTTAATCCGCCTTTAATTCTTGCCATGTCTTATTTCCTCCTTCGCCTCTTCTTATAAGTACGGTAAAATCTTCTTCATGTTCTTTGCGTTCGTCGAATCCGTGATCGTAGCCTTGCGCAGATTTCTCTTTCTCTTGGTCGATTTCTTGGTTAAGATATGGCTCTTATAAGCTTTGTTTCTCTTTAATAATCCTGATCCTGTCGCTTTGAAACGTTTTGCAGCTGCCCTGCTTGTTTTCATTTTTGGCATCTTTTTTTCCTCCTTATGTTTGTTTCAGTCCCCGTCCGGTAATTTAACAGAATACGGCTGTATTTTAAAACGCAGACCCCGGTAAACAACTACCGTTTCTCTCCGAGAAACAGCGTAAGGCTGCGCCCTTCCTGTTTAATCGGCTTGTCGATGACCGCAATATCCGCCAGCTCTTTGGCGAAATCTTCCAGGATGTAACGATTTGCCTGCATATGTGCCATCTCTCTGCCCCGGAATCGAAGGCTGACTTTAACCTTATTCCCTTTTGACAAAAACTTCTTCGCGCTGTTAATCTTAGTATTGAGATCATTTACATCAATGTTTGGAGACAGGCGAATTTCCTTAATCTCTATCGTCTTTTGCTTCTTCCTTGCTTCCTTTTCCTTGCGGGCAAGCTCATAACGATATTTCCCATAATCGATGATCTTACACACCGGCGGCTTCGCCGTGGGTGCAATCTTCACGAGGTCAAGCTCCGCCTCCCTCGCCAGCTTCATCGCATCTCTGGCTGACATAATTCCAAGCTGCTCACCGTTCACACCAATTACGCGGATCTCACGATCCCTGATCTGTTCGTTAATCATTAATTCGCTAATAGTACTGCACCTCCACACATTGTTTCAATCCATGCCCGGTAATTTAAGATTTCAGAAACTCTTTTTGTTTCAATCCACGCTCGATAATTTAACGGAGTGCGGCTGCCCTGGCAGCTAATCTCCATATGCGAGCCTGCGCAAAAAAGTGGATAACATAGTTATCCACTTAATATTTACGACAATTTAAACGCACAGCTTCACACACCCATTCGCATTATCACACAATAATTTACCGCTGATAAGCCTGCTGTTCTTCTGCTGTCCGTACTGACCGCCCGATATTAACCACTGGTCACTTCATTTATGTGCCAGGGTGAGAGTGGATACTCTGCTTCCTGTTTCTTACAACCTCAGATACTTTACCACAGGCGGTATAAATTGTCAATCCTGATTTTTAAAATAATCCGATTGCTGCGCGGAAATTGTTACAGTCCACACTCTCACTAAGCTCGAGGTGATTTCCGGGCAGGTTGCCCGGAAATCCCGAGGTCTGAGGCGCAGACCATGGAATTCTCTGCCGTTTTCTTCACTTTGCATCCGTAAATGTCACACATTCGGTCTGTTCGCATCTGCAGGCCGCGGCCCCTGAGATATCCACATGGATCGCGCGGCACTTACATTTCTCATTGTATTTGCAGTTTTTCGCTTTACAGTCGATCTCCGTATTTGTCGTCGGCGTGCCGACCGCACTCCTTAAATTCGCGAGCTCCCGCTCTTTGAAGCTGGCGCAGCAGGTATCCTGGCACGCTTTCGCTTCTTCCCCTGCCACATCGATATTTCCCCGTGAGCAGTACATTGCATTGTTATACACACAGTTCTGTGCAGAACAAACTAAAGCTGGCATTTTTCCATACCTCCTTTTATTCGTGACGGCAGATCGGCTGATCCTTCCAGAATTCACCTGCAAGCCCTGACGCGGGATCTGGTCTGCGTCAGCAGATATCTCTCAGTAACCAAAACCTGCTGTGCAGATTTTATTCACTGCCGCGGGCGCGTTCAGCCGCCTCCATGCAAATCCCCGTCTGGAACGAAATTTTCTCTCTGCCGTCCGTTAAAATTCAGTATGTACATTTTTCATAATCTTATACCGCCGCAATAATTCTTTACGGTTTCTAACATTTCGCCGCCTTCAGTCCATCCCGCTCAGCAAATCTGCTCCCGGAACAGTTTCAGCGCCTTGTCCTGACATTTCCGGTTCGTCGCAAGAACTGCCGCCGGCCTCTCGAACTGAACCGCGTCACAGCAAGGCATCATAAAAGCTCCTCCCGCCTCCTCGACGATCAGTGCGCCTGCCGCGACGTCCCACGGCGACAGGCTGAGCTCGAAGAAGATATCCTGCCGTCCGCACGCCGTCCAGGCCAGATCCATCGCCGCAGAGCCGCAACGGCGCAGATCGTCCGTCCGTTTCAGAAATTCCAGAGCGAGCTTCATCCCTTTCTCCGCAAGATCCGCACGGTATGGCGCCGTGCCGAGTCCGACCACCGCATGCTCGAACTCCACTTCCGAGACATGAATCGGCCGACCATTCAGGAAAGCTCCTTCGTTCTTCTGCGCCGTAAACATCTCACCGCTGTACGGCTGATAGATACAGGCGAGCACCGGCGTACGTTCCTTCAGCAGCGCAATCGAGACGGCGGAAAGTTCCCGTCCGCGGCAGAAATTCATCGTCCCGTCAATCGGATCCACGATCCAGGAAGGTCTGTCATCCAGCTTCTGATTCTCCTGCTCCTCCCCGATAAACACAGAACCGGGGAGCAGCTCCAGCAGCTTCCCTTTCAAAAAATTCTGCACTTCCACATCGACGTTGGTCACATAATTTGCATGTCCCTCCTTGTCGTGGATTTCCATCTCATGTGCGCCGGTGATGATGGCTCCGGCCTGTTTCGCTGTTTTCATTATTTCATTTATCATAATTTCACACTCCTGTTTTTGCATCGCTCTTCCACAAAAATTTATTGTTTCCAGAGCAATTCCTCCATGCTTCAGATTTTTTATTATAACGGCAGTCTTTCCAAATTACAAGTTCCTGTCATTCCGTGCTTCCGTATTGACAGCAAAATTCTGACAGGGTATAATTCTTATATTGATTGCATGCAACCAAAAAATTATATGATGCTAAAAACGGAGGTATAAAAGATGAATGCTGTATTGGACGCAATCGAAAAGAGAAGCTCCACACGGGGCTATACAGAGGAAAAGCTCACAAAAGAAGAACTGGAAACCCTGATTACCGTGGGTCTGCAGGCGCCCACCGCCGCCAACAAGCAGGAAATCCATATTTCTGTTATTGATGGAACAAATCCGATCCTCTCAGAGATTGAAGCTGCAAAAAATGAGCTGGCCGGACTTAAAACCCCGCCCCATAATTTCTACTATGAAGCGCCGGTCGTGATGATCCTGAGCGGGGACGCAAGTTTCCGCTGGAGCCCGGTGGATGCCGGAATTGCGGTTGAGAATATCGCGCTCGCTGCGGAAGGACTTGGGCTCGGCAGTCTCATCATCGGCTGCATCCGGGACGCGCTCCTGGGAGAAAAGAAAGACTATTTTGCTGGCGCGCTGAAATTCCCGGAGGGATATGAGTACGAAGTGGCCATCGCCATCGGACGCAAAGCGACATCGAAAGAGCCGCACAAATATGACAGGGAAAAGAATGTCTCTCTGATCTGACATCTGCTGCTCACCACCTGGAGAGGCGGAAGCCATCCCCTGTCTGTTCAAAACTCATTTGCGAGTTTTGCGCACGGGATTCGGGTCTGCGTCAGCAAACATTTTCGCCCCCGAATCCCTGCGCTCTCCACTCCATTTCGGTTCTTCACTTTGTTCCGGGTCTTCACTTCGTTCCGGTCGGTTCTAACCTAGTGCCGCCGGCACTCAGAACCGGTTCTAAACGCGCAGCACCCTCGCGGAGCGTATTATGTTCACTACCGGCTGCAATGGCTATGGTTGGGCGCACAGCGCCCTCACGGAGTGTATTACATTCACATCTGGCAGGAAGTAAACAGTAATCAGACCTGCAATACAGAAAACAAAGAATTACATATGCACAATTTTATACACGGATGCATTGGCGTAAACAAGCGGATCCTCCTGCGCGAAGAAGACAACTCCGTCCGTCGGAGAAATAATCTGGGATCTCACGCTTCCTTCAAACGGATCAAGAATCTGCGCAAGCACCTCTCCCCTCATCACGTTCGTTCCCGGCGGCACAAAACTGTCGATAATGCCCGCCGTTCTGGCCTGCACATTCACCAGGTCACTTTCCGCGATAATTTTTGTGATATAGCCTTCATGTGCGCATCCAGAACTTTTCAGGATTCCTTCCTTATGAAGAAAATTCAGCACCGCATTGACAGCCAGCGTGACATCGCCGCGGTTGATCGTGTCTGTAGTCCCGGCATAGACGGAAAACGCGTTGGCTTCCCATACCTGCCAGTTGTAGTTGAGCGTCGTTGTGTCGTACGGCCGCGGATCGCGGATCACAACGTAGGGAAGACCGAATTCACGCGCCATATCCACATTTTCATATCCCGTCTTCATAATCCTCACATGGGGAACGAACACACCCGGAATATAAAAGCTCGCAAACTGAACGCCGTTTTTGTAATCCTTGATCGCATCGAACAGCCCCGCCGCAATGCGCTGCGTCGTCTCGCCCAGCTCATAGCCGGGAAACATCCGGTTGATATCGGTATTATCCGTGGGCCAGAACCTTTTCCTGATATTCATTGAATACGTATTCACGGAAGGAACAACCAGTATGGATTTTCCACTGTTGATGCAGCCTTCCGCCTCCAGCCTTTTCAGCGCCCGGACAAGCTGGGAGCAGGTATAAAGCTGCTGCACCTCGTTTCCGCGCAGAGCTCCCACAATACAGGCCGACTTTTCTCCCCGCCCAAACGTGAGACCGGTGATCCGGAAACTGTCACGGTAAAGTGATTTCAGCTCAAATATCGTCTCTCTTTTCATCCCTGCACCTCCAGAATTCTCGCGATCAGCGAACCCTCATCGACTACCGGATACTCCCGGAGCGTAAATACCATGCCGTCGCATGGTGACAGAATCCGCTGCTCCACAATTCCCGCAAGCGGATTCACAATGTCCCCGAGATAATCTCCCTTCTTCACCTGCTTCGTGTGCTCCACCTGGGGAATGAAAATCCCGGAGGCGCCGGCATTGATAAACTGTACCTGCCCGTCGGTGGATATGATGGGCCGCCTCGGCTCAGTCACCTCGCCGGACCAGATACCCAGATGACGCATAAGGCAGAAAATTCCGTCGGTGAGCTGCTGGCTGTACTCTCTGGTGAGGCGCATGCCCACGCCCATCTCCACCACCAGCGTCGGTGTTTCAATCGAGTTAAGAGAATAAGCCAGCGTGGATTCCAGCACGGTCGCCGCCGCGTGTACCCAGATAAAATCCACATTCAGAAAACCGGCCAGAGGAACCAGTGTCTTTGCGGTCTCCGTATTAATCCGGACCTGAGGAATCTCCCTCAAAAATATATTGCTCGCGTGAATATCAATGCAGACGTCGCTTCCTTTTATATCTCTGACGATCTTGGAAGCGACATATTCTGTCATCACGCCGTCCTCTGATCCCGGAAAGATCCGGTTCATATCCAGGTCAAAACCCGGAATTCCGCGCGTAATCGAGTCGATGCCCAGCGGATTCAGGGCTGCATAAATATCCACAGTTCCATTGAGACACTCCAGATGTTCATTGACCTTCTTTGCAACCTCAAAACACACGGCCTGCCCTTCCAGCTCATCACCGTGCGTACCAGTGACAATGCTGATGCGCTTTCCTTCCCCGCGCTGAATCCGGTTCTTCAGAATCCGCAGGGATTCGTCAACCGGCAGATCTACTTTTGTTACTGTCTCTATCATTCACATTCTCCTTTATCACATGTTGTTTATGTTGTCCATTTACAGCAAATTTTATTTTCTGCATCAGCTGAGCCAGGGTCCTGCCTGACTTTATTTTTTAATACCTGCGTATACGCGGATTTTTTGTGTTTCATGAGCCGGATTAAAATAGATTCCCCGATTAACCAGGCAGTCGCGGCAGTCGCGCCCCTGTGAAAATTTAATATATCTTCCGTCGACCGCACAGTTATTCGTGGGATCAAGCCCATACCATTTCCCGTCCGAAAGAATCTCCGCCCAGGCGTGCGTCTCTCCTTCTCCCTCCAGAATACCGGCGGCGTACCGTGCAGGAATCCCCGCCATCCTGCACAGCGTAATCAGAACATGGGCAAAATCCTGACAGACCCCCGCTCTTCTTTCAAATGTCTGTTCCGACGTCGTATTTGTATCGCTCACGCCCTTTTGGTAGGAAAAATCCTCGTGGATTCGCCTCATAAAATACAGGGCGGTCTCGTAATCGTCCTGTCTTCCTGCAGTCTGCGGTACATCCTGTTCCGTTCCGGTACAGGAGCTGTCTTTTTCCCGAATTTTCCGCACTTTCTCAGGTGCGGAATCTTCCTGCAAACCCTGACGCAAAGTTTGTGCCTGTTTCAGCCGCCATCCCTGAACCTGTATCCCTGCACATCCTTTCGGAGCGTAAACCTGAGAAAAGCCCGGATTCTGCCGGGCGCAAGGCCGTAAATTACATCCCGCCGGGACGATCTTTCGGAAATAAGCAGCCGCAAAATCCCCCGGCGCTGTCGCCGGGGTAAAATGACGGAACAGATCGGACAGACCATCCTCATACGCCTCAAAACAGGAACGTCCTGTCTCCACAATTCCATGAACGCGTACCGTAAATGAGTCATGCCGGCCGTCTGCCCGCCCGTATACATATAAATTTCCAAAACTGTCGCAGCCTTCTGACAGCCAGGTATGCGGCAGGATCTCATAACTTATGCTCTGTACTTTTTGTCTCTGGTCGTTTATTGGAAAACACATAAGCCGGAAATTGTGCCCCTCAATCTCACGGTCAAATTCTGACTGCATCTCATAGAAGAATTCAAATTCAAGCGGATTGAAACACGCTGCGGTTTCAGACATCCAGAATCTGTCCCAGCTGCATCAAAGCAGCGTCATAGTCAATCTCCGGGGCATCGATCAGTTTTTTCAGTTCCGCAATCGCGGCCTCATTACAGGCCATGCCGCTGTCTTTCGCTCTTGGCAGAAGGCGCATATAATTGCGGTGTATCTCCGCGGGACTGCGGCGGAAACGCAGATACAGATCAAGCCGCTCCACCCGCTTGCCAAATTTCATGACGCTGCGGATGCAGTATCCGTCAATCTGGTCGTCAACACATCCCCAGAACGCCAGCAGATGATCAACCACCTTCTGAATCTTCATCATCGGCGCCTCGCTCACGGCCGCCCGCTCCAGATCGTAAACTGCCATCTGTATGTAAGCCAGCGTCTCCGTTCCGATCTCATCACGCATGACGATCGCATTGTCGTACGCACGGATCAGATTGCTGATGATCGAGTTCGGATCTGTCCTGTCATACCCGTAGCGGCTGATAAAATCCTCTCTGGATGTATAAATATCCGGTATATCAAGAAGATCACAAAGTTTTGCGTGATGATCCTCATCCACATCGATCATGCTGTCATAGCCGTCACAGTAGAGCTTGAGCGTGGTGTAAACCCGCTCAGAATAACGTCCAAGCCAGTACAGATGATCCGCCTTTTCTAATGTAATAGCACCCATGTATCCTTAAAGCCTCCTCCCTGTGACGAGTTTACGATAAACGAATCCGGATTTCTGGAAAACCGCGTCAGGCCGCTCTTCCACACCATGACGTCGCCCGCGCTCAGCACAAACGCCCGCAGATCCGCTTTCCG
>CANQAR010000006.1 GCA_947588845.1 uncultured Lachnospiraceae bacterium | reverse complement strand
GAAAACTGTTCCTCGAAGATTGGCGTCAGTTCCTGTGCGATCGCCTGCTGTACCAGTCTGTCCACCACCGTGGGCACAGTTACATCAAAAAGCACTTGACCACAGCAGGGATTTGGGAACAGCAACGATCCTGCATCCCTACCATCCTCTTTATGGCCGCAGTTTTCCAATCCTGAAGATCCGGAAAGTTAACGGCCAGCGCCAGTATTCCCTCCAATCCGAAAACGACGTCTTCTCTGTCCCCGAATCCTGGATCTCTGACATGGGGCAGGGCATTTTCCTGGAAAGCTACTTTGATACAGATTCTATAAAGGCACTCATGGAACTTGCCTCCCTGCTTCTTACAGGGGCAGATTTCTGATATCTCAGGGTAGACTTTTTCTTCTCCCTGTGATATAATCTTATCATGAATACTGCTAATAAGACATCCAGACCTTACAAATCCATAACCACTGACACTCTCAAAGCCCGCCGTCAGGAGATCCTTGACGCGATGCCCGATCCGGCCCGCGTCATGAGGGCCTCCCTGATCACCAGATCCATCAAATGCGGCAAGCCCAACTGCAGATGTGCCAATGGAGAAGGGCACAGAAGCCTCTATCTTTCTTCTTATTACAATGGGAAGACCCAGCTTGATTCTGTCCCGAAAGCTTATAAGGACAAGGTCTCCCAGTGTATCAGGGATTATGAAGATATCACGGCAATGCTCGCAGAGCTCAGCAGCATCAACCTGGAACTGTTCCGGCGCAGAGAGGTCGACCTTTAGCCTGAAAGGAGGAGGCTGTAATGGAAGCAACCCTCATGTACCTGACCGGTAACGACCCCCATCTTGCGGAGGATCTCATATCAGCATTGTCCTCCCTGTTCCTCTCCTTCTTTCTGGCAGAAACGGAGGATGAAAATGAAACAGAATCTGTCAATGCATCCCAAAGTACGGCCGGAACACCTGAGCAGGAATGCCCTGGTCTATGTCCGCCAGTCAACGATGGCCCAGGTCCGGTTCAACCAGGAGAGCACGCAGAGGCAGTACGCCCTTCAGGAAAAAGCATTATCTCTTGGCTGGCAAAAGGAGAGCATCCGCGTGATCGACAGCGATCTCGGCATCTCCGGTTCAGGGCGGGCCAGGCGGCCAGGATTCGCACAGCTGGTTGCCAGCGTTTCCCTTGGAGAAGTCGGTGCGGTATTCGGACTGGAGATATCACGCCTTGCCCGGTCCTCAGCCGACCTGATGAAACTTCTTGAATTATGCGCCCTGTTCGGCACCCTTGTGGTCGATGAGGACGGCATCTACGACATGGCTGATTTTAATGACCGTCTCCTCATCGGCCTGAAGGGAACTATGGGCGAGGCCGAACTGCACTTTCTTTACGCGCGCATGACCGGCGGCAGGGAAAATGCCGCCTCCAGAGGCGACCTGCGTTTCCCTTTACCCGTCGGCTATGTCTATGATCCCGATGGATCAATCATGATGGATCCGGATGCGGAAGTCCAAAATGCCATATCCACCCTCTTTAAAGAATTCCGTGCTTCAGGGAGCGCTTATGGGGTTGTCCGGTACTTCGCCAGAAACAGCCTTTCTTTCCCGAAACGCGCCTATGGCGGTGCATGGGATGGAAAGATTACATGGGGGACGCTGACCCACAGCCGTGTTCTTTCTGTCATACATAATCCTTCTTATGCCGGCGCCTACGTTTATGGCCGGTTCCGGGACCAGAAAACGGTCGATTCCAGCGGCCGCTTTGCGCACCATTCTGTCCGCCTCCCAAACAGGGAGGACTGGAAAGTCTTCATTCCTGACCATCATCCGGCCTATATCTCCTGGGAGGATTTTGAAGCAAACCAGAAACTCCTCGCATCCAACCAGACAAATGCCGAACGCTCCGGACCTGCACGGGAAGGTGCCGCCCTTCTCCCCGGAATTATTCTCTGCGGCAGATGCGGCCGCCGTATGACTGTCCGCTATACCGGAACAGGCGGAGTACGCCCTGCATATGAATGTACCGGCCGGTGGGAGCATGGCAACAAGGCATCCTGTACATCCGTCCCCGCCGATATCCTTGACCAGGCAGTCTCCGAAAAAATCCTTTCCATTATGAAGGCTTCCGAACTGGAGATTGCACTGAAGATCCTGCGTAATATCAGCAGCTCTGCCCGGATGGCAGACAGGCAGTGGCTTCTTTCTATCGAAAGGGCCCAGTATGAAGCTGACCGCGCGGAACGGCAGTTCATGCTGGCTGACCCTGAAAACAGGCTTGTCGTACGCACCCTTGAGTCGAACTGGAACCAGAAACTCAAGGCTCTGGAAGAGGTCCGGCAGGATTATGCTGCGTACTGTTCCAAAAAAGCATGGACACCTTCCGCAAAGGAAGAAGAAGATATCCTTAATCTTGCGCAGCGCATTCCCGAAATCTGGAACGCCCCGACTTCTACTCCAAAAGAGAAGAAGCGCATCATCCGTATCCTGATCGAAGATGTCACTGTCCTTGCGGAAAAAAGATGCAGCGACTTCACCATCGGTATCCGTTTCCGCAGCGGAAAGTGCGAGGAAATCCATCTGAAAAAACCTCTTCCAGCCGCTGACAGAAGAAGGCATACCGATGACACGGTCTCTCTGGTCCGTGAATTAGCCGCCTCCATGGATGACCATGAGATAGCCGGCTTTCTGAACCACAGGCACATGACTACTCCGGAAGGGAAGGCTTTCACATACGCCGGCATCCGGTGGATCCGTTATAAACATGGCATTTCCGGGCCGTATCAAAGGGACCGCCAGGGAATCTCTGTTTCTGAAGCTGCCAAATTACTCGGCATCTCTGCCAGCCGCGTCTACTACGGTATCTCTTCCGGAAAGATACCGGCCAGGAAGCAGCACCCCGGATGGCCATGGGAAGTGCTGATTGACAGTGAAAATCTCGGGCTGATCAAGGCCCTGTATTCCTAGATACCCTCTGCCTTCATTCCTCATTATTACTGGAAACAGCCGTTATTATAAAACACTGTTGGGAGGTGTGCAGTATGAAACCATCGTGGGCACTCCTAATTTTCTGACTTTGCCTTTCTCCTCCTTTGGTATCTCTACCCTGCGGACTGGATTGGGCTTGTACTTCCCCCTCCGCAGCTGCCCGACCAGTTCCTTCCGATGTTCTCTCAGGTAAGGCAGAAGTTCATCCACCTGCATTCTGTCAATCCCACCGGAGCCTCCGTTCTCTTTCACCTTCTTATATGCGGCATTGAGGTTATCGCTTCTAAGTATGGTATCGAGCAGGTTGTCCGTCCAAAAGTCCGTATTGGTGTCAGTGTCCCCGGTAATCCATTCATGGGCGTACACTCCTGATACCCTTTCCTGTTCCGCAGATATCTCTCTCAGGTAGTCCTCGATATGAAGTTGTCTGTACTTAATTCCATGTCCGGTTTCCATTTGAGAATGGCACCTCCTATTGTTCGCCCCTTTCCCTGTGTCTTAAGCCACCGGGTATTGTAATATGGGCTCTGCTGACTTCTCACGGCAAACCTTTTTCGACCATGGCTGCGAATGTTTTATCACATTGCCATGTCCGTGAGATCTCCCCGGGTACTCGCACGTTCTTTCCCACTTATACCTGCCCCGTATACTGCTGGCGTTCCGTGCAGTTATTGGATTTTGGTTTGTTCAGCAACCTCATCCACGCTTCACAGCCTGTCCGGGCAACTTTTACAGGCCAGTGTTTTGTCTCCGGCTTCCTTCAGACCCCACCTCACGGTGACGCCCTTGCCCTTGACTGCACCCTTCCCACTGCCGGGCGGGTCAGGGACTTTCACCCATTAGAACGTGCGCCCGCCGGGCGCACTGAAAATGGGGGCTTGATTTCTCAAGCCCCTGACATATAAGCAAAGCATAAAAAACTTGTTAATTATCCTGTATCCGAAACCCATGTTTTTTCAGAATATACGATATTCGCGGCACCACCATCTATTCTTCTGAGTTTCTTATCCACCTTTCGGGCAATCCACGCAGAATCTCCCATAAATTCAAATGGAACACGATCTGCTTTGCCTTTAAGAATATCCTCTGTCAGTTCTATTGCAGATTCCAGCAGTCCATCCGGCGCTTCTCCACTCCCATGAGACACATATCCTCTGTCATACCGGCCGTGTATTTTATCCTGAAGCCAGATCAGACTCCTTCTGTACTCAGATACACAACAGGAGTTATGATCAAACAAAAAAGTAAAAGAATTGCAGGCGTCTCCGAATAATACAGATCTTTCCTCCGGAAATAAAAATACCATTGATCCTCGTGTATGTCCAGGCAGCGGCAGCGCCTCAATCGTTATTCCCCCTGGAAAAAAATACTGCCTTTCCTTCAACGGCAGAAATTGGTTCACTGGTTCTTCAATGATGTCTTCTTTTTTCACGTATTCTCTCCAATGATCAATAACAGTGTCAAAAAAAGCAATCCGATGAGACAATGCCGAATTTTCTCTGTACACCTTCTCATCATATGGATTCATATAAACGTTTTCAAACAGTCCTGCTCCAAGGGCATGATCCACATGCCCATGGCTGAGCAGAACCGTCACTTTCTTATCTGTCAAAGTCTTCAGAAATTTTTTCAGATTACCGATGCCAACTCCCGTATCAATCAAAAATGCTTCTTCTGTGCCCTCCACCAGATACATCAGTTCCCCTGCAATTCCACGAATCCGTGTGATTTTTTCTGACACTCTCTCCGATTTGAAAAGCTGAGTTTCCATATTCGTTTTATTCAAAACTTCCTTCCTTTTCTTTCTTTTTCCACGCACAGAATTCACGGGCAAGCCTTAACTTCATTGTACTCCTCGCGCAAACCAGAGTCATAACATTTGCAGTCCTCAAATCCGAGCGTCTGATAAATGACTGTGAGCAGCCGTTTCACACAGTTTTTCAGATCTTCCCGACTCAGTTTTTCACTCTCCAACGCCTTACGTATGCTCTCAAAATCCCCTGCATAACCGGGCATAATCAGATCGTTCCCGGCCGCCGGACACTTCCAGGAAATACTTCCGCCCGCAGGATACGTCGTCGTCCAGTCTGTCATGATAATCCCCCGGAAATTCCATTCTTCCCGCGCTGCGACCGTACAGAGATCTCTGGCATTTGCGGCATGTACCCCGTTGACTTTATTGTAGGATGTCATGATTGCCATCGGCTGGGATTTTCTGACTGCGATCTCAAAACCACGCAGATAAATCTCCCGCAGCGCACGCTCTGAAATGACGCTGTCCGATCCCATACGGTTATCCTCCTGGTTATTGCATGCAAAATGCTTGATCGTGGTGCCAACCCCCGGGACAGACTGCACTCCTCTCGTAATAGCTGCCGCCATCAGGCCACTGACCAGCGGATCTTCCGAGTAGTATTCAAAGTTACGCCCACACAGAGGATTTCTGTGAATATTCATACCGGGAGCCAGCCACCACGCCACCTGAAACTCCTGCATTTCTTCCGCGACTGCTCCCCCTGTTATCTCCAGCAGCGGTACGTTCCAGGTCTGGGCAAGCACAGTTCCGACAGGAAATGCCGTGCAGTACTGGTATCTCACCTCAGACCCTTCTTCCTCCTGTGAATCAGAAAAGAAACCTCCTTCCAGCGCCTGCGAAATTCCGATTCCATATACCTGCATTATATCCGGATCAAAGCTGTATTTTTTTATCAGCCGCAAACCTGCTGGTCCATCTGCCATAGAAATGCCCGGTATTCCCCATTTTTCTTCCAGGATCCCACTTGTCTCTCCTGCGGCTCCCGGCACCTTTACCCCTGCAGAGCCCAAAGCGCTGGACTGCGCTTTATTCACTTCCCCGATCACCATCGCAGTCAGTTCTTCATCGGTAAGTTTTTCAACCATCCTGGCGGCCTCTTTTTGATATTCACTCTCCGGCCGGTATACCGGCAGCTCCTCCTCAGGCACAAATGAGATCACCGGCAGTTTTTCTTTCCGCACGAGCTCCCACAACGCATCCGCCTGTCTCCTCATCGTATCTTTTTCCGGGACAATCTCCGAAAGTTCTTCCTCAAGCGGGCAGATATGAGATACCCGCTGCAGAACGGCATCTGCTTCCACATTCAGAGCGCCCACAACTTCCAGACTCCGGGAAGAATTTCCCAAAAGCAGGATATAATACCCCTGCTCCATGATCCATGCGCTCTCCTGCTCAGAAAAAGACGCCAGATTCTTTGCCGGAAATGAAATACTGATCTGCTGGCTCTCCCCGGGAGCGAGCAAATCCGTCTTGGCAAACCCGCACAGTCGTTTTATCTCTTTCGTCAGCTGTCGCTGCGGACATGCACAGTACACCTGTAAGATTTCTTTTCCCGCAAAAACAGTTCCTGTATTCCTGACGGACGCTTTCACAGTGATCTTTCCTGCGTTCACCGCAATCTCCTCACAGGCAAATGCAAAATCTGTATAGGACAAGCCATATCCGAACGGATACTTCGGGTCAACGCCGAAACTGTCAAAGTACCGGTATCCGACATAAATGCCTTCCTCATATTTTTCTGTAAAAACATTTCCGTTCTGATGGCTGAAGGTCTTCGCGTTCGGAAAATCATCATACTTCTTCGCCCATGTATCTGTGAGCTTCCCACTGGGAGTCACCTTCCCTGTGAGAACATCCGCAAGCGCGTTCCCGCCTTCCATTCCCAACTGACCTATGTACAAAACAGCTTTGATTTGCGGAAAATCCGGCCACTCTTCCACATCAATCTGTCCCCCGGAATTTATGATCACAATCACATTCTCATTATGAGAACAGAGCATCCGGATATCCTCTTCTTCCTGTCCGGCAAGGTAATAGTCTCCTTCGCACTCCCTGCGATCCGCATTTTCACCTGCGATTCGGCTGACCACATAAATACAGGCAGCCGCACCTTCCAGATCCTTCTCCCTTATGCTGCGGCCCTGCGGCATGGCAAACACATGAGAAGAATAAATTTTGAAAAATGACGGGGATGTTGTCCCTCCTGTCTCCTTCAGAATTTCCTCTTTCCACTTCTGTCTTGCCTGCCAGTATCGCTCCTCATAATCGTTTAGCCAGCTTTCACTTGTGATCGCAAAGCCTGCATTCTTTAATCCCTGGCAGATGCTGACACATTCCCGTTCGTTCACATCACCCGAACCGGTTCCTCCCTTTACCGTTCTCTTTGCCCCTGCCCCGAACAGCGCAATCGGTTTATCCGTCCGCAAAGGCAGAATTCCTTCATTTTTCAGCAAAACAATCCCTTCCGAGGCGGCCATGCGGGCAATTTCCCGGTTTTTCTTTTCTCTCGCGGACATTTCCGAATTTTTGCTTCCGCCAAATTCTCTTATCTTTTTCTTCACCTTTTCACTCCTCCTGTCTTTGTACAAGGCAAACGCAGCGGCTTATATCTTTCGTTTTCCCTGCTTCGCATACCCGTCAGTCCGCGGAATCCAGTCCAGAAAACATTCAATCTGCTGATTCCAGAATCTCCACTCATGTCCATACCCGGCAGCCGAAACCCAGGTAACGTCCGCATGCTTTTCCATCAGAAAATCTCTGAACATCTGATTTTCCTGATACAGAAAGTCCTCCGTCCCGCAGGCCAGATAAATCTTCGGAATTTTTTCACCCATTCGGAGGATTTCCTCCGCCTTCTCTCCGGGATCCGGCAATCCGCAGTCGTCCGCTTTTTCTGAATCCGGATCTCCTTTATGTATCGCCGCGGAAAAGGCGCCGATCGCGGCATATTTTCCCGGATTGCCAAGGCCGTGCATCAAAGCGCCCGCGCCTCCCATGGACAGTCCGGCAATATACGTCTGTTCCGGCAGTCTGGAAATGGGAAACATGTTTGTTACAAATTCCGGAAGCTCTTCTTCAATAAATCTCTCATAATCGTCTCCGCCCGGCACAGAGCGGTAAAATTTATTCTCTCCGGAAATCATGACAACAGCAATATTCCGCTCCTCCGCAAACAATTCAATATTGCTGTACCCGCACCAGGTCGCATGATTGTTTCCCATGCCGTGGAGCAGATAGAGTACCGGATAATCTTCTTTCACTGTATGTGATGGATGACTGCCCCAGCAGAGCATTGCCTCCGGCATCGTCACAGTCGGAATAATGACCGTGATATCCACAGCTCTCTGTAAAACATATGAAATTACATTGCACTCAATTCTTGCCATATTTTTGTTGCTCCTTTATATATCTGTATATCTTTTCTTTCCTTGTTCCTTTCTTTCTGCGCCGCGGAGATACTCTTCCATTTTGCCACGCACAGTCTTATTCCTTCCTGCCCGCCCGCGCGGCCCGTGTGCTGCAGCAGTTATTTTCCTTACACGGGCCTGCGCACAGAGAAAACGGCCATCCGACAGCCAGTTCAGTCGCCGGATGCCGGATAGCCGTCTCTGATACAGGTCTGCTGCTCACCGTCCGCCAGGGCGGCAGCCATCTCCTGTCTGTTCAGGGTCCGCCCGCAAGAGTCCTTTCTCAGCCCTTGACTGCTCCAAGTGCAACACCCTCTGCAAAATATTTCTGCAGGAACGGATAGATGATCAGGATCGGGAGGATCGCCACAAAAGCAATCGCCATACGCACACTGACTGTCGGAATCTGCATTGCGGCCCCGCTTCCTGCCGCGGAAGCATTTGCCTGAAGCGCCTGAACATCCTGGATCATTTTATTCAGAAGATTCTGGATGCTGTACAACTTTGGATCATTGATATAGTAAAGTCCGTTTGTCCAGTCATTCCAGTAGGTCAGGCCTGAAAACAGCCCGATAGTGACAAGTATCGGCTTCCCCATGGGAAAAACAACTTTTGTAAAAATCTGCAGATAGGAGGCTCCGTCGATTTTCGCCGCCTCATACAGCGCTTCCGGAATACTTGTGGTGTAATAGGTACGTACCAGGATCACATTCATCGCGCTTAAAAGAAAATTCGGCAGGATCAGCGCCAGCAGCGTATTTTTGATATGGAATGTATTTGCCCACATCAGATACGAGGGTACCAGACCGCCGCTGAACAGCATCGTAAAGAAGATATAAAAATTAATGATATTCCGGAATGGCAGCTTTCTTACGGAAAGCGCATATCCCATCATCGCGGACAGCATCACGTTGCACGTTGTGCCGATAATTGTCACGATAATTGTAATTCCATATGCCCGGAAAATCGTCTGCCGGTTGCTGAAAATATACCGATAGGCATCCAGACTCAGCTCTTTCGGGAGAAAAGAATACCCGTTTACCAGCAGGGATCTCTCCGAGGAAATGGAAGAGATAAACAGCAGAACCAGCGGAGCGACCATGATAACAGTAACCAGCATCATGACTGTATTGATAATAGCCTGATACCGGATGTTCGATTTTGTGCGAAGCATTTTCCTTTCCCCCTTTCCTAAAACATCGCGTTTTCACGGCTGATCCTGCGCACCAGGAAGTTAGCCCCCATTACCAGAATAAATCCTACGATCGACTGGAAGAATCCTGCTGCCGCGGAACGGCCGATCCCTCCCGCAGACATCAGCGCGCGATACACATAAGTATCAATCGTCTGCGTTACGCTGAACAGAGCGCCTGAATTCTGCGGCACCTGGTAAAACAGTCCGAAATCGGAGCAGAAAATACGGCCGATATTCAGCATGGTCATCGTGATCAGCGACGGCACCAGGCAGGGCAGTGTGATATTTGTGATTTGTTTCCACCGGCTTGCTCCGTCCAGCCTCGCGGCTTCGTAAAAAGCAGGATCGATCCCTGTAATGCCGGCAATGTAGATCAGTGTTCCGTATCCGCAGCCCTTCCACAGGTTCACAAAAGTCAGGATGAATGGCCAGTATTTCGGCTCAGCGTACCACTGGACAGCCGGAAGTCCCAGCGCCTTCAGAAGCCCATTGTTCACCATGCCGTTCTCCGCACTCAGAAAAGCAAATACGATATAGCTCACGACAACAATCGACACAAGGAACGGAAGCAGGATCGCGCTCTGATACAGTCTCTTGCAGCGTTTTGAGTACACGTCCGTGATCAGGATCGCAAGTGCCACGCCGACGACCATTCCCAGGATAATAAATACAATGTTGTAAAGCAGAGTGTTCCGGATGATCAGCGCCGCGTCATTCTTGAACAGAAACTCGAAATTTTTCAGTCCGCACCAGTCGCTGCCGTAAATTCCCTTTCGCTTGCTGTATTTCTTGAAAGCTACTATGATTCCTGCCATCGGAATGTAATTGTTGATAAAGAAGTAGACCAGACCCGGCAGCAGCATCAGATACAGCGGTATGTAACCTTTAAATGTCGTCCATGTCAGACGGGGTTTCTGCTTTTTTGTTTTCATGGCACACCTCCCGGTTTTACTGTTCTTCCAGCCATGCGTCAAGCTGCGCCTGCTTTTCATCGATCACGTCCTGAAGTCCGGTATCATACAGTTTTTCATTAAACTCCGGGATCGTCGTCTCCGGATCCAGAGCTCCTGCGGCTAAAGACATCAGATACTCATCGGAAACCGTCTGAAGCGCCGCTATTTCATCGATCACATTTGTGGGGTCAAAGAAGAAACCGTACGCCTTGGAAACCACCGCGTTGTCTCTTACTTCCTGATACTGACCCCAAAGATCCGGAGAGTTGCCTTTCCAGATATAGCTGTTGTACTGATTCATCTGCGCCCAGCCAAAGTCCTGATGATACTGGACATTTTCTGCTGTAACTCCCTCCGGATAATCAATGGTTCCATCCTCTGTCACCACATAATCTCTGCCTTCAATTCCCCAGTTCAGGAGGTCATTTGCCTCTTTCGTCTTGTAAATCCAGTTCAGAAGCATCATTGCCTTTTCTGGCTCTTCTGAATTGGTGGAAATTCCGTAACATACAGAGTTTGTCACCTTGGTACAGCACAAATCATCTGTAATCTGCACGCAGGTTGTATCGTAACCGGTCATGGAATCTTTTTCCACTTTCGTATTCGGTTTTCCATAGGTGGTGAAGGAGAACAGGTTTCCGGCACGCATCAGAGATTCTCCGCCATCGCTGGAAGTTGCCAGATCTGCGGATGTATATCCCGCCTGATTCCATTCATACATCGTTTTGCAGGCATTCATAAACTCATCCGTCTCATACCAGTTCGTCACAGTCGTCGTCTGTCCTTCGTCCATCAGAACACCAAAATTATTGTCGCCAAGCGGATCAAACAGAGAGCTGAAAATAACAACCGGATACGTCATCGAATTTACACAGCCGTACATCACCATATCCGGATGCAGTTCCTTTAACTTTGCATAAATCGGCGTCATATCGTCGATTGTCTTGATATCTTCCGCCTTAAATCCGCTCTCCTCCAGCAGATCCGTCCGCATTACCATGTACACCGGGTTTGTCCTCTCATGCATGGACGGAACAGCGCCCAGGAAACCGTCCATACTGCAGCACATGATATCGTCTTCTCCGATGATATCGATCAGATCCTGACCATAATCCTCCAGGTACTCGCTCATATCTACAATATAGTCCGCGTCTATGTAAGTGCCCATGCTTCCCGGCCAGAACGGGAAAATATCCAGCTTGTCATCCGAGGACAAAATCATCTGAATCTGCTGTCCGTAGGTTCCGAGCGTCACCGGCATCAGATCCACCTTCATATTGAGCTGCTCCATCGTCAGTTTATTAAACTCTTCTTCTACCGCTTCCACATCCCTCGCGTCGTTCGCCACCCAGTACATCAAAGTCGCTTCGTAAGGCTCCTCATCAAAGTCAATTTCCGCTGCCTTTACTCCGAGACTGCCCAGCATGCCTGATGTCATCGCCGCACTTAAAACAACCGCCAACCATCTTTTTTTCATCATTCTTTTCTCCTTTTCTTTCTTAATATTCCGTTTACAAGTTTCCCTTTCTTGTGCTCTTATTATAGCTCTTCCCATTTATATAAAATACCTGTAAAATGCAAATTTCATATACTATTTCTGTTTATATTTTTCTTATCTCTTTTCCATTTTTGAATATTTCATAATTTTTCAATATAAAAAAGCAATATTTCTATATTATTGAAGGGATTTTTTAAGATATTCACCAAAATATATGAGCCATTGAGATGGTTCAGATCCGAATGCAGATTGAATGTTGCAATCCGGAACAGCATATGCTATAATGCCAAAAGGCAGAGAGATAGATACGTTTAAGGAACACAAAACGAAAGCCCCAAGTGTGCGAGACTTGAGGGCTTTCTTTCTGTTTCATGCTTCCTTCTGCAGTTCGATCAGCTGCACGGTATGCGGCTTTAAAATACTCTGTACGATATACTCTGCGCCGATCTCAATCCGCTCTGCAGTACACCGCGGCATACCAGCTGCAAGCAGATAGTTATATTCCAGATCAGTGAGTTTTTCCGGCGCTCCCATCTGTATCCAGGCGTCGCAGGCGCTTCCTCCTTTTCTGCTGATCTGGCAGATCCTCTTCTGGTAAATCCCAGGCGTCAAACCTTCCAGCTTTATCTGATAACAAATATCATTTTTCTCCTCGAATACACAGTATCGGTTTCTCAAGCTGATATCCCTGGTATGGCGATACCGGTAGAGCATGTCATAGGGGCAGTAATTGTACAGATAAATCAAGATCTTTCCATCAGAGTTTAAAACCATGTACCCTTCATCCTGCGCCAGTATTCTGCCTTCTGCCTCCTTAAGAAGCCGCAGGGCACCATACGCTGCCTTCGGAATTCCATCCCGGGTAAACAGGCCGAAGCCTCCGTGAAAACGGCTCGGGGAAGGAACATAGTCGTCATTCCAGTCCGATACATGCCAGTAAGAAAAGCCTGAAATATCATTGCAGTTCTCCAGTATATTCTTCACCAGATAACATGCTTTGTACGCGGTGTCACTGCACAGATCTCTCTGCCAGATCGTGCTGTTCCATTCCGCCAGGATCAAAGGGAGCTTTTCAATTCCGTATTTTTTCAGTTCTGTTTTCTCACTTGTGATCTGATGCTTTAAATGCTCCGTATCCCTGCTGATCACCAGAGAATACGCCTCCAGGCTCTCTACCAGATTCAATTCCGATTCTTCCTCGGAAGGCGATATAGAATTATAGTTCACCATGGTCCAGAAATCCGGCAGAATCTCCTCCTGTACCATATAATCCCCAAGCCCTGACCCGTCCTTCTCAAAGGTTCCTCTCGCCGCAATTCTGGTCTGCGGAAGCAGTTCCCGGATCAGCGCATACGTTTTTCTGTACAGTTCGAAATACCCGTTCTTGTTCTGCATATGCATATTCACCAGAAAGATATCCGCAAACGGGGTAATGATCCACTGGCTTATCTCTTTTTCCCCATACCGTTCCCTTATATGACACAGCAGATGACGAACGAGTGCCAACCACTCCCCGAAATCATCCGGCATTGCAATCAGCCAGGCGTCCCGTCCCACTCTCGGCTTTGCCGTACTCAGCGCAGACGGCATATAACTGAGCTCAATCCAGGGCTTTGCATGGCAGGCGTTTATAAAATCCAGGATACTGTCAAGCTGCACATAATTAAAAATCAGTCTTCCATCAAGATCTCTCGTGCATATCTGAAGCTCATCATTAAAAATGTCCTTTACACGGATATACTGAAATCCAATCTCATCCTGAACCTTACGGATCGTCTTCTGAACCTGTTCATATAAAATTCTTTTCGCGTATCCGCCATTTATCGAAAACTTCCAGTTCTCTGACAATTCATTCCCGGATTTGCGGATATTTACTCTGCACTTGCACAGCTCCATCTCAGGAAGCTCCGGTTTTTCTTCCGATTCCACTCTGCCAGCGCCGATATAGGAAAAAAGTCTGTCAAACAAATGTGAGGCGGCATGCTGCTCGTCTATAATTACCCCCGCTTCCATATCCGCGGTGTCCGCCGCCATCTGCTGCTTTGTTCTGTACTTTCCCGGCGTAACGCCATAGATATCACGGAATGCTTTAATAAACGCATTGCTGCTGGCAAATCCTGTGATTTCTGCCGTCTGCGTAATACTTTTCCCCTGCCGCAAAGGCTGTAACGCATGCTGAATGCGAATCCTTTTCAGGTATTCTGTAAAGCTGATTCCCAGCTCACTTTTCATCAGATGTGATAAATGGGAGGCACTGTAATGACTCTCCCTGGAAAAGCTTGTAAGCGATATCTCTTCCTGGTAATGCTGCCGCACATACTCCATAAGCATCCCTAACTGTTCGCGGCCCCTTCTTCCCAGTGCATTTCCTTTCTCTTTGCCAAACGAAGAAATTAATTCCGCCAGGAGACCGGAAACAGTCCCCCTCATCCGCATTTCGGCCTGAAAATCATTTTTGCTGTACATTTTGAAAACATCTGCTGTCTTCTCTCTCAGCCTGTCAAACCGTTCCTGCTCCTCATTTCCATACAGGAAAGAAAAGCAATCCATTTTCAAGCATTCTGCTTCCGGATAAATGCTTAATACAAATTCTTCCGGAATCCGCAAACGCAGAATCAGCCCGTCCGGATCCAGAGAAATCTGATACATTTCATACATATTAATGATAAAAATATCATTTTCACATATCTGCCACTGTCTGTTCCGCAAAAGTGTAAGAGAACCTTTTCCTCTCAGCACATAACAGATTTCCAGACCATCTGCCCAGCCGCCATATTCTTCCTTACTGCTGTATATCTGAAATGATATCTTCCTGTTTTCCAGCATTTTACCGCCTCCGAATTTGTAAAAGATATTCTTTCACTACATGGATCCATGTAATAACTATACCATTTTTTCAATCCTCTGTCAGCGTGAATACAGAGCAGTTTTCCGTCATATTGTCCGAAACGATAAACATTTCAAATCTCCAAAGACTTTCAACCCTCAAAGGCAGAAAAAACCGTTGAAAATGGGGACCTGATTTCTCGGGCCCCCTGGCGTACAATCCCCACTTTCAATACTCTTAACTGAATTTCATGCTATCAAGGTCGGCATTGAATTCTTTTGCGACTTCAAGAATCACCTTATCTCCGGCATCAGTGATTCTAGAGTCCTTCAAGACAGGAAATTTTTCGCCTTTAAATTTCAGCACCATCTCCTCAGCTTCCTGCCTGGATGCCACTTCAAATATTTCCGTAGTTTTCAGCAGCTTTGCCATTGTATCATTCCTTTCCATTCCCAGAAGGTAATCTGTGGTCACTTTAAAATATACGGCAAGCCGGGGAAGCATGGACAGATCGGGAGCATTTACGCCATTCTCCCACCGGGATACCGTCTGAACGGAAACCTGCAGTGCTTCCGAGAATACTTCCTGCGTAATTCCTCTTCTCTGTCTTAACTCCCTTATTGTCTTTCCAATATCCATAGACGACCTCCTGCGTTTTATATTTATCATGATTATAACAAAGCATGATCTGGAAAAACAGTGCGCAGAATGATAACCGACTTAACACTTGTGTTAAGCGCATTCCAATCTAATAATCAGTCACATCAAACTCCCGGTCTTTATAATAGAATTTTCTGTCTTCCTCTGTGATCTCTCTGATGATTCTGCACGGATTGCCCGCGGCCACCATATTGGCCGGGATATCCTTTGTGACCACGCTCCCGGCGCCGATCACCACATTGTCGCCGATTGTAACTCCCGGAAGGATCACAACGCTTCCGCCAATCCAGACATTGTTTCCGATCGTGATGGGAATCCCGTATTCATACCCGGAATTCCTGCTGTCAGGATGAATGGGATGCCCCGCCGTGTAAATCGAAACGTTGGGCGCAATCTGCACATTATCGCCAAATGTCACTTTGCCGACATCCAGGATCGTCAGCCCGTAGTTGGCGAAAAAATTCTCGCCTGCCTCGATATTCCACCCGTAGTCACAGTGAAACGGCGGCTCGATCCAGATATTTTTCCCGGTTTTGCCAAACAGTTTTTTCAAAAGTTCCGGTATCCTCGCCCGTTCGTCCGGCTTTAGCAGATTGAACTCATAAATGGCCGCCTTGCAGGCGTCTCTTTCCTCCCCAAGATGATCCAGCCAGGCCTTGTACGGCAGGCTGTTCAGCATCCTCTCCTTCTGATTCATATCTTCTTCCTCTCTTATATAACTGCCTCGATCAGAACCTTATCACCTATCACGAGCTCTTTTACGCCGACTTCTTTCTTTTTATTAAAATTGAAGCTTATCATATATCCCTTTTTCAAACCATAATCGTCAAGATAACCGATCAGCTGCCGCTCTCCGCGGTTGTTGTACTCATTGCCATGCCAGATTTTCATCTCAACCACATACTGCTCTCCATGATAGTCCACAATAAGATCTGTCCGGGTCATGTTTCTTGTCCGGGCTTCAATATAGTAGTTTCCCGTTCCGTTGATAATCGGCCGGAGGTAAAGAAGGAAATATGTCCGGCCTTCTTCCTCTTTAAACGTATCTTCCCTGTTTCCATAAAGTTCATGGAAATGCTCCGCAAACTTTTCAAGAATCCTTCTCATATTCAGGTGTCCATCTGTAATAAACTGACTTTTATCTGCTGTCGATCTTCTGCAGATATCCTGATTTCGAAGCTCCTCTGCAGAAAGATACAGATTATATAACCTTGTCTCAAAAATTCTGTTTGCGACCTCCACCAGACCCTTTTGATTTTTTATAAATCCAAACATGGCAGCCAGATCAAGTTCTGCCAGATCAGGATTACAGGCGACCGGCCTGCCTGCAAAGAGGATATCTTTTATTATGGCATTCAGCGACGGATAGATGTCAAGTTTCCCGATTAATGACTCAAACAGAGTATTCTTTTCTGCAAGCAGCATATTCACCGCCATCAAAAATCCCTCTTTTGTCCATGCCGCGGCTTTAGAACCGGCTTCTTCCTGTCTGCTCACTTTTTCATCCATCAGCTGGCAAAGCCTTGAAACAAGAAACGGATATCCGGAAGTATACTGATAAATCTCTTCTGCCATCTTCTCAACATCCATACCTGTGTGATAATCCGCCTCATACTCAAGGAGCATACCCGCAATCCCTTCTTTTGAAAGACTCATGTCAATCTCAAAATCTGCGGCAATATTCCACGGACTGTTGACTTTATGTTCATCTTCCGGACGGATTTTGTACCTTAAGTTTTTTATATCATATACGCCCGCAAGGATGACGGACCAAAATGCAGCCCGCTCCCTGCGGTCAATATAATACGCTCTCAGCTGTGCCAGGAAATCAAGAAATACCTGATTATTCGCTGCGCTGTCCACTTCGTCAATAATCAGCACAACCGGTTTCTCAGATTCAGAGCAAATATCGCTCAGGCCTTCAAAGAGCTCTTTCATCCCAAAATAAGAGCCCTGCAAAATCATACATTCTTTTAAATCATCGATTGCCTTTCTTACCCCATCTGTCAGGGCAGAACGGTTTGTCTGAAACAGCCTTAAAAAAGTAGTTAAAAATGAAACTGAAAAAATATTTCCATTTTCAAATTTCAACGCGTCAAATTTCTGAAAATCCATGGAAACGACATAGTATTCTTCCCGCAGATATTTTGCCAGAGCCTTCAATGTCGTTGTCTTTCCATACTGTCGGGCGCGGTTAATCGTAAAATACTTATTCTGATCGACCAGTGCCTTTATATCCTCCAGCCGCCTGTCGATGTTCACCATATAATGCTCTTCTGGTATACAGGCGGCAGTTGTATTGAATATTTTTGCCATAATGCGTCACTCCACCGTCACGCTCTTCGCCAGATTTCTCGGCTTATCCACGTCGAGTCCCTTGGACACGCTCACGTAGTACCCGAGCAGCTGCAGCGGAATGATCGCGAGGCTCGTCGTAAAATGGCTGTCCGTGCGCGGAATGTACACGGCAAAATCCGCCGTATCCTCAATACTGTAATTGCCGTACGTCGTCAGTCCCATCAGATAGGCGCCGCGGCTCTTCACCTCGACCAGGTTGCTGATCATCTTCTCGTACAGTTCCTGCTGCGTGAGCAGACCGATGACAAGGATGCCTTCCTCGATCAGGCTGATCGTGCCGTGCTTCAGCTCGCCGGCGGCGTACGCCTCAGAGTGCACATAGCTGATCTCCTTCATCTTGAGACTGCCCTCCATGCCGGTCGCGTAGTCGATACCCCTTCCGACAAAGAAGATATCCTTCGCGTTCGAAAACTTCGACGCGAACCACTGGATGCGCTCTTTGTCCTCAAGTATTTTCCCGATCTTTCCGGGAAGCGTTCCAAGTTCGGCGATCATCCGGTGGTACTGCTCTTCCTCAAGATTCCCGCGGACTTTCGCGAACTGGATCGCGAGCAGGTAACCCGCGATGAGCTGCGCGCTGTACGCCTTGGTCGTCGCGACCGCGATTTCCGGCCCCGCCAGTGTGTAGAAGACATTGTCTGCCTCCCGCGCGATCGACGAGCCTACCACATTCACAATGCCAAGCGTGCGGATTCCTTTGCTTTTTGCTTCACGCAGAGCCGCCAGGCTGTCCGCCGTCTCACCGGACTGGCTGATCACAACGACAAGTCCGTCCTGCGCAAGCAGCGGCCCGCGGTAGCGGAATTCCGACGCCAGCTCCACTCTCACCGGAATCTGCGCCAGATCCTCAATCACATACTGGAGCGTCATCCCCACATGGTACGCGGAGCCGCAGGCCACGATATAGATCGTGCTGATACTGCGGATCTCCTCATCAGACAGACCGATATCCGTGAAACTGATCTCCCCGTCGCGGATGACGGAATTCAGTGTGTCGCGGATTGCCTTCGGCTGCTCATGAATCTCCTTCATCATGTAATGCTCATAGCCGCCTTTTTCTGCCGACTCCTCATCCCACTTGATCTCCGTCAGCTCTTTCTCGATCTCCTCCTGATCCATGTTGAAGAACTGCACGCTGCCCTTCTGCAGACGCGCGATTTCCATATTTCCGATATAATAGACATTTCTCGTATATCTGAGGATCGCGGGCACATCGGACGCTATATAGGCGTCGCTGCCGGAGACGCCGATGATCATCGGACTGTCCTTGCGGGCCGCGTAGATCTCATCCGGATACTCTTTAAACATGACGGCCAGCGCGTAGGAACCGCGGATGCGCATCATGGAGCGCTCCAGCGCCTTCACCGGGTCACTGCCGTTCTTTTTATAATAATAGTCGATCAGGTTGACCGCCACCTCCGTGTCAGTCTGCGAATAAAAGCTGTAGCCCTTCTTTACCAGCTTTTCCTTCAGTTCCTGATAATTTTCTATGATTCCGTTGTGAACCGCCACCACATTATTATCCGCAGAGTGATGCGGGTGCGCGTTCTTCTCTGACGGCTCCCCGTGAGTCGCCCAGCGCGTATGTCCGATCCCGCATTTTCCCCTTACGGCGTGTCCTCCGTCCGTCTTCTCCGAGAGAACTTTCAAACGGCCCTTCGCCTTCACAACCACCGTATCCGCTTCCCCGTCGCGCACGCAGATACCGGCGGAATCATACCCCCGATACTCCAGCTTCGAAAGTCCATTCAACAAAATCGGGGCAGCCTGCTGCTCTCCCAGATAACCAACTATTCCGCACATATTGATACCCTCCTGACAGTGTTTTCTGATAGCCTGTCTCCCTGCCGACGAAACATACGCATGAGACAGTACCCATTTTAAATCTATGTGAAGGCGCTTGTCAACATTCTTATACAAATAGAGCGTATATCAAATGGGGAACTGCAGCGGATTTCCAGTTACTGTCATTGGGCTCATGTTCTTACGGCCCCAGCTGCAAGTGTTTCGGCCTGTTCTGAACTGTAAGAGATTTTCATTCCCTGTTTTTACGCTCCGCCATTCTTCCATACCACCTGAAAGACCTGCCGGACCCGCTCTGCCTGCGCCTCCGTCATCCTGTCAAGGGCATCTCTGACCGCTGCATAGGTCAGCGGCCTGGACGCTTTCAGTCCTTCCGGATCCAGCGTGTAGTCCTTGAAAGATTCCGCAAAATATTCGGAACTGCTCTGAATCATATATGCTCTTTTATGCCTGTCTTTTTCCCGTTCAAATATCTGTACGAAATCCTCCTGCCTGTCAATATTTCCCGTAACAAATGCCACAAAATGGCCAAGTTCATGATACACGACATCCCCGCTCTCTTTCAGCATGATACTCCTGGTTTCCGAATTAAACATCCCGTTATAGTTTGCATCCGGATTAATCCCGATTGTAAATCCGAGCGCCGTGTAAACAGTCAATACCCTGCTGTCAATTCCAGGCGCAACTGCAATGACGGCATCCTTTCCTTTTGCGGTTGTCTGTATTTTCGTTGCTGTCACTACTGTCGTAATCGTCCTCTGCGTACAGATCTTTGACCCTTTCTCAAACTCGTTCGTGATCCTTCTTTTAGTCACTGTCCTGACTTTGACTATCTTTCCAGATAAAATTTTTATCTCCGTCCTGACCGTTTTCTGAACTTTTCCTTTTTTTGTACAGGTCTTTTTTGATTTCTCCGCCAGTTTCACTGTCCTGACCGATACTGCAGTCTTTGTCGTTTTCGTCGCCTTGGAAACATTTTCAGCCGGGATCTGACTGCCTTTGATCCCTCCCTGTGCCTGAACATTTCCCGCGCTATTTTGCGCGGAAATATTCTGCTCCTGGATGATGGCTATATCTGCGCCGCTTGCGGGAATGCCCCACACAATCATCATAAGCAGGCTCAGACACACGGCGCGGATTCCGCCTGCTGCAGATATGTTCCGCCTTCCCGTGCAGACGCGTCTTTTTTTCCTTTGTCTTCGCGCAAATGAAAACGTCCAGGGAAAAAACTTTATTTCTGATAATTCTTTCTCTTTCATAACTTTGTCTCCATTTCTTGCCAGACTGATTTTCTTTGCAGGCTCCTCCTGTTTTCATTTCCGGCATCGCCGCAGGAGACATCACGTCAGACGCTTTCTGAAATATCTTACTAAACCGCCTTTTGTTCCTGGGCAGTATAAAATACTTCCCTCTAAGACTCATCATCTCACTTGGGGAAGTTTTCCTGTCATATCAGAATTGTCGTTTCCATAATGTCTCATTGCGGTTTCAATTTTGAGAATTCCTCCTTTTCGTTTTAATTTTCTGTTTTTTTATATATTTTCTTTTATTAATATGATTTTTACTTATACATTATTTATTTTATCATATTTTCTGAATATTAACAATATCTTTTCTATATTTTATTTTTGGACGCACCGCAGACATAAACAGCGGTCAGAGAAACTGGCGGAATATTTGGAAAAGTATAAAAATAAAGAGGATCACTTATCAGGATTTACAGGAAATTTAAGACTTATGAAACGAGATATGTTAAAAACCATAAAAATTTTAGTTGAATGTATGTGAAAAATGTGATATAGTAATACTTGAAAAGGAAAGTACCCACCCCAAAGTGGATGCTCCCACGTGGAATAGTGTCCTCACGGACACCGCCTATCCTGTGTTGCAGACAGGATAGGCATTTTTATTTTCGCTTTCTCTTTCCCTTATAGAGAAAGGCAAGCAACGCTACAATTAAGCTGCCAAAGGCACACAACAAAGTTAATATGCCGATGAAAATCGAAATGATTTCAAAAGCTGTCATATAACGCCACCTCCCTTCCTATGTATTCCGGCAAACCGGTCATTAAGTGTTGGGAGGCTGCCACCCCGTCCTGGGTACTTTCCTATGGCTTACGCCACGTTACTAATGTATCATTTTTAACATCACATTTCAACTATTTTTTTAATTCTTCTGTTCTACAATTTGATTTTTTTCACGAAAATATGGTATATTGAATATGCAAAAGGCAGCCGTCCGATCTTTCACAACCAACTACAGCAGCGCCAGCAACTCCTCTCTGCTCATGCTGCCGAGCTGCCCGGTCTCGCCGCCGATAATCTGCTCGGCCAGATCTCCCTTTTCTTCCTGCAGCTTCTGGATCTTTTCCTCGATCGAATTTTTCACAAGCAGCTTGTACACGGTCACTTTCTTTGTCTGTCCGATGCGGTGCGCGCGGTCGGTCGCCTGATTCTGAACCGCCTGATTCCACCACGGATCATAGTGGATGACCACGTCCGCGCCGGTCAGATTCAGTCCGACTCCGCCGGCCTTCAGCGAGATCAGGAACAGCGGCACGGTTCCTTCGTTGAACTCCTTCACCAGCTGCAGCCGCTTTGATTTGGGCGTACTCCCGGTGATCATAAAATACGGAATCTTCGCATCGTCGAAGCGCTCTTTCAGCATGTCCAGCATGGACGTGAACTGAGAGAACAGCAGCACCCGGTGCTCCCCGTCGATTGCGCTCTGCACCAGTTCCACACAGGCCTCCACCTTGGCCGCATCTCCATGATAATCCTCAAAACAGAGCTGCGGCGCACAGCAGATCTGGCGCAGCCTGGTCAGCTCCGCGAGAATCTGTATCTTATTGCGGCTGAACTCATCGTCGCTCTGCGAAGCAAGGCTCTGCTTCATGTGAACCACCTGACCGTCATAGAGCTTCTGCTGCGCGCTTCCAAACTTCACATAGCGGATCTCCTCAAGCTTCTCCGGCAGATCTCGCAGCACATCGCCTTTCAGCCTGCGCAGAATAAACGGATTCACCATCTTCTGGAGCCGTTTTGTGGCCTCCTCGTCATTACTCTTCACGATCGGAATTTCCAGTTCCTTCCGGAACACATCGTACCCGTACAAAAAGCCCGGCATGAGGTAGTCAAAGATGCTCCAGAGCTCGCTGAGCCGGTTCTCGATCGGCGTGCCCGTCAGCGCGAATCGGATCTGGCTGTTTATCACTTTCACCGCTTTCGCGGCCGCCGTCGTGTGATTCTTTATGTACTGCGCCTCGTCGATGATCTCATAACGGAACAGCTTATCCTCATAGTACGCGATATCGCGCTTGAGCAGATCGTAGGAGGTCACCAGCACGTCCGCCTCCTGCCAGCGCTCAATCCTGGAATGCCGTTCTTCCTGCGTCCCTGTGACCAGCACGACGGAAAGCTCCGGCGCAAACCGGCGGAATTCCTCGCCCCAGTTGAACACCAGGGAGGCGGGCGCTACCACGAGGGAGACGTCATGCTCCTCTTCCTGAGCCGAACTTTCCTGCTGCCCTGAGGTCTCCGTTTGACCCGAATCTTCCGCCGGCCGCATTCTTGCCGAAATTTCCTGCTGCTCCTGCTTCGCGGCCAGCAGCACCGCTATGATCTGCAGCGTCTTTCCAAGGCCCATATCGTCGGCCAGGATGCCGCCGAATTTCCACGTTTCCAGCGTCCTCAGCCACTTGAAGCCGTCCTTCTGATATTTCCGCATGATCCCGGACAGACTCTCCGGCTCTTCGTAGTCCGCGTCTTTCACAGTCTTAAAACCCTTGATGATCTCGCGGAAGTGACTGTCCCGGCGGCTGTAAATGTCCTCGTTTTCCTCCAGCATCCGGTCAAGATAGAGTGTACGGAACATCGGAAGATGCATTCTTCCCTGTATGAGCTCCTTCGGCTTTAAATGCATGGAATCCATGAGTTCAGCAAGCATCTGAAGATTCTGTTCCTCGAGATTCACGAAATCCCCGTTCTTCAGCCGGTAATATTTCTTCTTGAGCCTGTAGCTTTTCAGAATATCCAGCAGTTCGCTCTGCGGAACATCGTCGGTCGCAACCTCAAGATCCAGCATTCCGCCCGCAACCGAAACGCCTACCGACACCTTTACGCGATTAATCACGCGGCGGCTCAGAAAACGTTTCGTGCAGTGCACTTCGCCGAGCTCCATCAGCTGCTCCACACCGCTCTCAAGCACCAGATACATCCTCTGCTCATCCCCGCCGCAGAACAGTTCGTCTCTGTCCCAGTCTATTTCCGGAAACCACTGCGACGCCAGAAACAATATTTCATTCTCCTTTGCCACATTCCGGAAAGGGGCTGTCTCACGGTCACGGGCCGCTGTATCAAACACAGAAAATTCCTTTTTCCCGTACCGTGCGTAGGCCCGGCAGGTCATATCGCCGTCTTCCGCGTCCAGATAAAAGAGGAAGCTCACCTGAGGCGGCAGATAAGAGCGGAATTTCTCCGGTTCGGTCTCCGTGACATCGATGATATCCTCAAGCTGCGGAAGCAGGTCATAATAGAACTGCGCCATATGATTTCTTCCCAGCCGAAAGAGAAATTCATCCCCAGAGGCAAGTCTTGTCAGAGGCCCAATCCTTTCTGTGAATTTCCTGTCCACCCGGCTGAAATAGTCTCCGTTGATAAAATACATTGAATCTGTCCCCTCATACAGCTGGGGAATCGTCCCCTTTACGCAGATTCCATGAAATTCCTTTTCTCCTTTTGAGTCCTCATCCGCCGTGATCTCCATGGTCACTTTTGGATTTGCGTCCAGGGCTGTCAGCATCTTCTTCTTTTTATCCGGAGCATCCTTGTCCTCAAATTCCACCGGCCCGTTCTGCAGCCTCGCGTAAAACTCATCCAGCCGCCATCCATACAGATTCAGCGAAGACCCGCTTTCCAGGCGTCTCATCCCATAATAATAATTCCAGGAATCGGCAAGTCTCTGCGTAAATTCCTGTTCCTCGCGCACAATCTGATTGATAAAACGGATCCATTCTTTCCCGCTTTCTGTGAAATTATCAATATTATGATTGATTTTTGTAGTTACGCCGTACATTGTGGTCGCCGAATTCTTCACATTCTGACAGAATTCATCCAGCTTTTTCACTACATACATCCTGTTCTCGCCGACGCGGAACGACAGAGTCAGTTTCCCGTCGCTCCGGATTAGTCTTGGTTCCAGGCGAAGATTCATCTTGCCGGATACCGTATCCGCTATCACTTCGCTCTCATGCTTCCTGTTAAAAGCGCCCAGGAACACCAGACCATTCTGATCCGTCGCATCCCCGATCGAATGCTCTTTCAGATATTCTTCCATAAACACCAGAAGCCCCGCTTTATACGGACAGCTGACGCTTTTCGGATTCCAGGTGTAATATTCGCCGCGGCATTTTGTGCATCCGCAGGTAATCCTTCTGACCTCCGTCTGCGAAAAAATCAGCTCCATGGCAAATTCCCGGCTGCCTTCCTCACCGATTGCGTTCATCTGCCCGAGTACTTCCCCGGAATTTCTCTCATGGCCGGATGTAATTTCATTCAGCAGAATCTTTCCCTGCATGAGAAGATTCATTCCCCTGTTCTGTACATCTTTGGAAATTTTCACAGACCCCCGAATCTTTCTTCCTTTAAAATAAGCATATTTTTCAAGCGCGCGGATCCTGCGGTCCGCATCCTCCAGATCCGTATCTTCTTCTCTCAGATTTGGTATCTCAGAAAACTCCTTCTTTCTGGTCTGCCAAATGCGCGCATTTTCTTCCCTTATTTTCTGCCTGCGCATCCACTCCTGCATTTCTTTTTCCATCTGGACGTTCCAGTCATCATCTTCGTCCCACGGGGCTTCCACCGGCCAGTCTTCTTTATCCCGGTCTCCCTCTACATCCCAGTCGTCTTCATACCAGTTATCCATATTTCGCTTCCCTGACTCCCACTCTTCCGGATTCTTTTCGCCGGAATACCAGTTTTTCCGGCCTTGTCCCAGAGCATTCAGCTGATCCTCATCCAGATAATCGTTCAGCCTCTTCCGCTCAGTTTCCTGCCGATCGCTGTTTTCATCTGTCCAGGCCGCACTGCGGACATTTTTCTTCCGGGCCTGTTTTTCTTCCATGCGGCGGCGCTCATCCGCCAGCCTGGCGGCTTCCTGCTCCATACGCCGCTTCTCCGCCCTTCTCTGCTCCTCAAGTTCCTGCTGCTTCTTTATTTCCTCGCGCTTTTTTTCCTCCGCGCGCAGCCTCTCATACTCCTTATTTCTCGCTTCCTCCGCTTTCTGCCTGCGCTCTTCCTCCCGGCGCGCTCTCTCTTCTTTTCTCTTCTTTCGGGCGTCGCGCTTTTCCTGGCGCTCCTTCTCCTGACGGAGAAATTCTTCCGTCTCTTTTTTTGCCTTTTCCAGTTCTTTGCGTTGTTCCTCCAGAGCAGCCTGCTCCTCTTCCCGGCGTTTCTGCTCTTCTTCTGCTTTCTGCTGTTCCAAGAGAAGTTTCTCCGCCTTCGTCATTCTTTTCTTGCGGGGCTTTTTCTGGACGGAGGATGCGTCCTCTTCCTGCTGTGTCCCGGATGCAGGGACTTTTTCTTCCTTTTGAACCTCTGCCGTTGCTTCCGTTATTTTCTTCCGCCCCCTTGCTCCGGTTTTCTTTTTGTTCTGTACTGTTTCTGCAGCTCTCGTTTCTTCCGGTGTCGCCTCTGCTCCCATCTCTTTGCGATCCGGCATCTCTTCCGCAGCCGTTCTCTCGGCTGTTTTTTTCCTTCCGGCATTTCTTGTTTTCTTCTCCGGAGTCCCCTCATCCCGGCGCTGTTCTGCAGCCGCTTCTTGCTCCGCCAGCTCCTGCTCCCCGGGGTTGTTCAGCATTTCGATTGCATAAAGAACGGCCGCCATGTGCTCACAGTTCCTGCCGCTCTTCGGTACCGGGCAGGAACAGGACATCTGCACAGGGCTGCCGTCGCGCATTTTGATCGTCACTTCCGACCTCGTTCTCGAAAGTACGCCCGCGCGGAAAACATCCCCGTCCTGCTTTAAATTCATCACGCGCCTGTTCCTGCAGGCCGTCCTTCCGCGCTCCAGCGTATTTTCATCAAATTTCGCTTCCCATTCTTTCATCTCTTATTCCCTCAATCTTTATCTGTCTTCCCGTTTTTTCATCCGGCCGAAACACACTGTGCGAAGTTCTCTCTTTGCGGCCCTGATTAATTATCCTGCAAACTTTTCTGAAGCACCTTCTCCAGCACATATCTCCACCGGCCATGATAGATCGCTTCTTTCCTGACCTCATATCCCCGCTCCTGCATGTTCGACAGACTGTACACATTCTCCGGGTGGATCATGCAGAGAAGATATTTCACCTCTTTCCGTTCAGAAATGACCTCATCCTCCGCGGCCTCCGCCATCCTTCTCTGAAGCCCGTACCCGCGGTATTTCGCCCCGACCGACGCCGTATCCATCATGACCGCCCGCGCGATCTGTTCCGGAGAATAGGACAGAAAATGTCCCAGATTTTTCTCCGGATCGGGATAAGTCACAACAAAATAGCCCGCGATCTCACCGTCAGGAGCCTGCGCGACCAGCGTAAACCCATCCTTCGTCGATCTCCCATCCTCCGATACACGTTTCCGCATATACGGCTCGTCGTCCTGAATATACCAGTCCGGATGTTCCGGGTTGGCCGCCGCTTCCATGATGCGCATGATCCCCGGAATGTCGGCAGGCAGCGCTCTTCTGATCTCAAATTCCATGTCTTTTTCTCCTTTTGGCGTACTGCTTTTCCCTTCTCCTGTGCTCATACTCAGAAAAGCAGCTGCTTTTCTCCTGTTCATTTTACAAAAGATGCGGAGGAAATGCAACATGCATTTCCTCCGCACACAACAGAATCACCTGTATAATTTTTTATGTTGTCCGGATCCGATCATCAGCCCTTGACAGCGCCGGAGGTAACGCCCTCAACGATGTAGCGCTGCAGGAACAGATACAGGATCAGGATAGGCAGCATCGCGAGCAGCAGGGCCGCCATGACAAGACCCATATCCGTTGAATAGGTTCCGTAGAATGCCTGTGTAGCGATCGGGATCGTGTACAGTTCCTTACGGCCAAGTACAAGGCTCGGAAGGAGGTAGTCGTTCCAGAATGCCATCGCGTCAATGATTGCAACGGTTGCCACGGTCGGCTTGAGCAGCGGGAAGACAACCTTCCACCAGGTCTGCCATCTTGAGCAGCCGTCGATCAGAGCTGCTTCCTCAAGTTCAAGCGGAATGTTCGTGTGGATTGCTCCGTGGAACATGAATGCCGCCATCGATACAGAAAAGCCTGTATGCATCAGAATCAGAGTTACTCTGTGGTTCAGCACGTTGAAGATACCGCCATACAGAGATACGAGCGGGATCATCAGTACCTGGAACGGGATAACCATGGAAGCGATCATACCGGAAAACAGCAGCGTGCAGGCTTTCCAGTTGTTACGCACGATCACGAATGCCGCCATGGAGGAAACCAGCAGAGTAAGGATTGTAGAAGTCACCGTGACGATCAGAGAGTTTCCGAATACCACCCAGAAATTCATCTTCTCCATCGCCTGCGGGAAGTTCTCAATCGTAAATCCATGCGCGCCGATGATTGCCATCGGGTTCATGGTGATATCCGCTTTGTTCTTAAACACGTTGATAATTACCAGGATGAACGGGAAGACGAAAATAATAAATACAAGGAGCAGTACGATCCACATGACCGCATGCGAAATTTTTTTCTTGCGAGCTGCTTTTGCATTTGCATCCATTATGCTGCCACCTCCCCTTTCTTACCTACATAAACCTGAGTTACACCTACGATCGCACATACGATGAACAGGATCAGGGCCTCTGCCTGGCCTGCGCCGTATCTTCTATATGTAAACGCGGAATTGTACACGTGCATGGCCGCCATGACGGATGATCCGAACGGCTCGCCGTTTGTCAATGAAAGGTTTACATCATAAACCATGAAGCAGCGTGTGATCGTGAGGAACAGACACTGTACGAAAGAAGCTCTCATAAGAGGAACTGTCACGTACCAGGTAGACTGAGACTGCGTGCAGCCGTCAATCTGAGCCGCTTCCATAAGGCTCTTGGAAACGCTCATGAAGCCTGCTACATAGATCAGCATCATGTAGCCCGCGTACTGCCATACGGAAACGATGATCAGGCAGGCCATCGCGCCGTTGGTCGTTGCCAGCCATGATGTGGAGAGAGCTCCTGAACCGATCGCTGTGCCGATGGAGACAAGCGCGCGGTTGAATACGAATTTCCAGACATAACCAAGAACGATACCGCCGATCAGGTTCGGGATGAAGAATCCGGCACGGAAGAAGTTCTGTCCCTTGATTCCGCTCGTTACAAGGTATGCCAGAAGAAATGCGACTACGTTAACAAAAATAACTGCGATGACGGAATAAATCATCGTTCTGCCAAGCGCCTGCCAGTATGCTTTATCCTGGAAAGCAGCGATATAATTGGCAAGTCCTACGAACGGCTTCTCTCTGGAAACGCCGTCCCAGCTGGTGAATGTCAGATACAAGCCGTAAATAAACGGGAAAACGACGACGCCGATGAACAGGACGGCCGCCGGTCCCGCGAACATGAGGAACTGGCTTGTTTTGTATGACATGGTATTTTTCTTCATACTTTCTTTTCCCCCTCAATGATGTTCACAAGGTAAAAAAACAGCCATAGCCTCTTCTTACGCGCAAAGCATATGGCTGTGTCACAGGGGGGCCGGCATAAAGCCGGCTCCCTTTTGTCAATAATATATCCTTATCCTCTTCAAAAGTTTTTAGTGCTCTACAGGAGTCGTGGATGACCAGTAGCCCTCGATCTCAGATGCAAGAGTCTCACGGTCTGACTGTCCTGCAAGATATTTCTGCATGAATCCGCCGCAGATTGAATAGTGATCATCCGGCAGATAGTTGTAGTTCGGGATCAGGTTGCCTGCGTCAGCAAAGCCCTTAACGGATGCGCCGAGCGGATCAGCAACTTCCAGAGTGATGTTTGAGTAAGCCGGAACAAGCGCGCACTTGTTGACGATGAAATCCTGTCCGTCTTCCTCATATACCAGCCAGTTCAGGAAATCCTTCGCTGCCTGTACCTGCTCCTCAGACGTATTATCGGAGTTGTCGATGAAGAAATACTTGGAGCCGCCGCCCTCAAGCTTGGTGTTCGTGCCGTCCTCGGTGTTCTGCGGAACCGGCATGATTCCCATGTTCTCGCTGTAGTCATAAGCGTTGATGACTGCCCAGTCCCAGTTGCCGCCAAACATGAACGCAACCTGTCCTTCTGCCAGCATCATTTCGCTGACCTCACGCTCTGCAGCGATTGCGGAATCCTTCGCGTAGTTGTTCTCCATCATGGTGTCGAAGTAGTCCATCTTCGCGTTGAACTTCGCATTGTTGATCAGGTCAGCAGAACCCTCATGAAGAGAAGTGATGAACGCGTCGACATCTTCCTGCTCCTCATAAACCTCAGCAAGGAAGTGTCCAGCCAGAGACCAGTCCTCTTTCATGATGGCAACCGGAGACTCCATGCCGCCCTCTACCAGCGTCGCAAGCAGTTCCTTGAAGGAATCCAGCGTCGCGTAAGCGGTCGGATCGAAAGTCTCGCCTGTGATTGCTTCGATCGCGTCAGCATTGTAGATCAGACCACGGGCTTCCACACATACCGGGAATCCGTAAACCGCGCCGTCGATCGCGATTTCCTCAGTCGTGTCCTCAACCCACTGCTCGCCTGACAGATCTACTGCATGCTCTGCGCCGAGTGAATAGATATCTTTCGCGTCAACCATGGAGATCGTGTACGGATCGTTGGATGCGTATCTTGTTCCCAGATGAGCCGCTACCGTATCGTTTGAATAGTAAACCTCAACGTCTACGCCCTTAGCCTCTGAGTATTCCGCAGCCATCTCCTCCATCTGGCTCTGAATTTCCATCTTTGAGTTAAAGATTGTGATGGAAACGTCAGCCGCCATGACCGGCATGGATCCCACAGCAGATACGGACAGTGCCATCGCTGCTGCCATTGCTAAAGAAATCCTCTTTCTCATGTTACCTTTTCCTCCTTTAATTATATTTTTCAGTTCGTTTTACATACTAACATATGATATTTTTACATGTCAACCACTTATCATTTATTTTTTGATTTTTTCTTCATTTTTAGTACATATCAACGAATTATGCCTTTCATTTTTGGTTATTTTTAATATTTTATTGATATACTTTTGAAATATTTTTATTATTAAATCAAAATTTTTATGATTACTGCTTGTTATATAATTTGATATTTTCAAGATGGTTTCATGAAAAACCTGTCATGTTAACCACGTATTTCTTTGCTAATTTACTACATCTCCGACAAAAACATACAGCAGGTCTTGTATAACCTGCTGTACGTTTTCCCTTGTATTTTTATAGGTTAACCGTTTCACATACCAACGCCCTGCATTTTTCACACTTTTCCATACCGGAATACCGTTTTTGCAAAAAACCATGGGGTTTTGACGAAAACATCTCAGGTGCTTCCGCGCTCCACCAACGTCACCGGAAACAAGCTCCGCGACGGAACCATCTCTCCGCCGGCCACACGGTCGATCATCGCGATTGCCGTCTCCGCCATCTCCTTTACCGGCTGCCGGATCGTCGTGATATCCGGAGTCGTGAGGGAGGCCACGTTCACATCGTCATACCCGATCACCTTCATCTGCTCCGGAACGCGAAGCCCTCTTCTGGCACACACCTGAAGAACCTGCGCTGCAATCACATCCGAACTCGCGAATACGCCGTCCGTCCCCGGATATTCGTCCAGCATACGGTCAATACTGGAATAATAATCCATCTCATCATAAATAAACTGTGAAGATTCTACCGACGCATACTTTATATGCTCTCTTTTGCAGACATCCTCAAAGCCCTCTTTCCTCTCGTCCGCAGGCTTGCGGTGATTTCTGATGCCTCCGATATGGAGAAGGCTGGTACACCCTTTTGCAATCAGATGCTCCGCCGCCAGTACGCCTCCCCGGTAGTTATCGCACTCAATTCCGGCTGTCCCCTCATCGAGAAAGCGCTCGATCGTAATCAGAGGAAAGCTCAGATTCCGGAACTTGTCCGTCTGGAAGGTATCGCTGCACAGAATCACCCCCGCAACCCGGTTGCTCTTGCACATCTCAATATATTCCTCTTCCTTCTCATCCTTCCCCTGGGAATTGAACAGAAGAATCTTATATTTGCGGTCATATGCCGCCTGCTCAAGACTTCCGATGAGCTTGGCAAAATACGGGTGCACAACATGCGGGACGATGACGCCGATCGTATTGCTTCTCTTTTTTGAAAGGGATCTCGCCATCTCATTGGGCTGGTAATCCAGCTCCTTCATCACGTCGTACACCCTCTGACGTGTCTGTTCACTGATATATCCTCTGTTGTTCAGGACTCTTGAAACAGTTCCGACAGTCAGACCTGATCTGCGGGCGACATCCTTCAAAGTTGCCATTTGTCCACCTTCCTTCGGCAAAAATATCCAGTTATTACATTTTCACTATAACATGCGGATAACATCTATGTCAATCGCTGGTCATAAGAAACCAACTATTTTGTTAAATATGCATAAATCTCCCGTTTGGAAACACCGCGGTCCTTCGCCGCCTGCTTCATTGCCTCCTTCCGGTCCATGCCAAGCGCCTCATAGTGTTCCACATGCTCTTGCACGCTCAGCTCCTCCCATTTTTTCTGCTCCTCGCGGCGGAGCTCCTGACGGCTGCGCCCCTCCATCACGATCACGCACTCGCCTCTGGGTTCGTTCTGCTCATAAAAGGCGAGCGCTTCCGACAGCGTCGACGCAAAGACCGTCTCATGCTTCTTTGTCAGCTCCCGACAGATCGTGATCCTCCGCTCCCCGAGCGCCCCGTACAGCTCCTGCAGCGTCTTTTTCAGACGGTGCGGCGCCTCGTACAAAATGACCGTCCGCGTTTCTTCCTTCAGTTCTTCCAGGATTTCCTGCTTCTCCTTTTTCTCCTGCGGAAGAAACGCCTCGAAACAGAAACGCCTCGTCGGCAGACCGGACAGCGTGAGCGCGGTCACACAGGCGCAGGCTCCCGGCAGCGAAGTCACCTCAATCCCCGCCTCCATGCAGAGCCGCACCAGATCTTCCCCGGGATCCGAGATCCCCGGCGTCCCGGCGTCCGTGATCAGAGCCACTTTCTTCCCCTCGCGCATCTTCTGTATCAGGACATGCGCCTTCTCGATCCGGTTGTATTCATGATAGCTCGTGAGCGGCGTCTTTATCTCAAAATGATTCAGCAGCTTTATGCTGTTGCGCGTATCCTCCGCCGCGATCAGATCCGCCTCCTTCAAAGTCCGCACGACCCGGAACGTGATATCCTCAAGATTTCCGATCGGCGTCGCGCAGAGATACAGTCTGCCCTGCTCCATAATCTGTCCCCTTTCTCCAGATACCCGCGCAGCCCATGAAATTCTCTCTGATCATTTCATGGTTGTCCGCAGCGTTCGCCAACAGACATGTCTGCATGTCTTACTGCTCACTTCCCACGCAGAATGTGCGAAAATCTCCTCGAAATTCAGTGGGGATGTAAACTGCAGTTTCCCCCTGACTTTGCGCGGAATCCGGACTCTCTCATCAAAAACCATACAAATTTTGAATCTCCGCCGTATACTTCCCCGGTTCCTCGAACACGATCAGCGGCCGTTCCACCGTCATCCTCGGTCTGCCGCCACGTACCGACTCGATCAGCACCATATTCGGCTCCCGGTCCGCAAACGGATGCACCATCCGCATCCGCTTCGGCTCCATTTTGTACTGTGACAGTGTCCGTATGATCTCCGCCAGCCGGAACGGCCTGTGCACCATGTAAAATCTTCCGCCTGTGCGCACCAGCTTTGCCGCCGCCCTGACCACATCCTCCAGCGTGCACAGCAGCTCATGCCGCGCCGCCGCTTTCTCCAGATCCGGATTTGTCAGCCCGTGCTGTCCCGTCATGTACGGCGGATTCGACGTAATGACATCAAAAGAAGCCGGAGCAAACAGACTCCCGGCCTCTTTAATATCCCCCTGGACAATCGCAATCCGTTCTTCAAGACCATTCAGCGCAACGCTGCGTCTGGCCATGTCAACGCTCGCGGGAAAAATCTCAAGCCCGGTAAAATGCCGGCCCTGTGTCTTTGCCTCAAGCAGAATCGGGATAATCCCCGTTCCCGTGCCGAGATCCAGCACCGTCTCCCGCGGCTTCACCTGGACAAATCCGGACAGAAGAACAGCGTCCATGCCAAAGCGGAATTTTCCTTCCCTCTGTATGATCCGATAGCCGTTCCTCTGAAGATCGTCCAGGCGTTCTCCCTCTTTCAGCTCAATCGTCATCCAGCTTCGACTTCCCTTCTTTCTTTTCGAGAGCTTCCAGCTGTTTCAGCTCTTTCTCCAGCGCGGCGTCTTTCTCTTTCTCCCTGCCTTTTCCTTTGTCCTTGCGGCGTTTCGGCCGGAATCTCAGATCCCTGACATCGTACTCCAGCAGCTCTTTCTCATCGTTTACATCGACCAGGAGGCGTACCTTCTGACGGAGCACATTCACACTGTGCACCTCGCCCCTGACGCCTCCCACAGTCGTCACCTGCTCGCCCACATTCGGCAGCCGGCTGTTCAGATACTCATAAGTCTCTTCCTCATTCTTGAGACAGCACATCAGACGGCCGCAGACGCCGGAAATCTTTGTGGGATTCAGGGACAGATTCTGCTCCTTCGCCATCTTGATCGATACCGGGGCAAACTCAGAAAGAAACGTATGGCAGCACAGCGGCCGCCCGCAGATGCCCACGCCGCCCAGGATCTTTGTCTCATCGCGGACGCCGATCTGGCGGAGCTCAATCCTCATCTTAAATACCGCCGCCAGATCTTTAACCAGCTCGCGGAAATCAATCCGTCCATCCGCCGTAAAATAGAACAGAACTTTATTGTTGTCAAACGTATATTCCGCGTCGATCAGCTTCATCTCAAGCCCGTGCTTCTGAATTTTCTCCTGGCAGATCACCATTGCGTCCTTCTCACGCAGACGGTTCTTCTGCGCCCGCTCATCGTCCTCCGGCGTGGCGACGCGGATGACCGGTTTGAGAGGCTGAACGACTTTCTCCTCCTCCACCTCCCTGACTCCGCCTACCACAGTCCCGTATTCCACTCCGCGCGCTGTTTCCACGATCACGTGATCCTTCGGACTGATCCTGTACCCTTTCGGGTCAAAGTAATACACTTTGCCCGCGTTCCTGAATCTTACGCCAACTATCTTAATCATGCATGTTCTCCTTAATTACGAGGAACAGCAGTTCCATCGTCAGTTCAAAATTTACATTTGCATCGAGACGCGCCTTGGCACACTCAATCGCCTTCATGACTTCCTCCACTCCCTCATAAGAGCAGATATTTACCGTTTCCTGGATATTGCGAATCTGGTCTTTGAACACAATCGCGTTCACGTCTCTGGTCGCCTTGAAATATACCATATCGCGGTACCAGAGCGCAAGAATGTCCAGATAATCCTGGATGGAAAGCTTGAATTCCTGAATTCCTTTCACCGCTTCCACAATCTCGTAAAGCTCCATTTTCCCGGCATTCTGGATCAGATGCATCGCCGCGGACTTGATCGCGTTGAAATCCTCCGAGGAAGCCAGCCGGATTGCCTTTCCGATATTTCCCTGCGCAAAGGCCACGCAGATATCCGCCTGATAATCCGGAATCTGTATATGCTCCATCAGGTATTCCTTTACCTGTTTGTCCGGGACCGGCTTCATGGGCAGAATCACGCATCTGGAACGGATTGTATCCAGAAAATGCTGTTCATTCGTCGTCAGCAGGATAATCACCGCATACTCCGGCGGTTCCTCGATCGTTTTGAGAATCGCGTTCTGCGCCTGAACCGTCATCTTCTCCGCCTCCGGAATTATATAGATCTTGTATTTCCCGCTGTACGGACGGATCTGTACATCTCCGACCAGCTGCTCCCGGACATCGTCAATCCCGATGCTTCCCGGCTTCTCATGGGTAACATAAATAATATCGGGATGATTCCCGCTTTTTGCCTGTCTGCAAGAATGGCACTCGCCGCAGGGAACCGTCCCCTGCCCTGTACATTGCAGCGCCATCGCCCACGCTGATGCCAGCGCTTTCTTTCCGCATCCTTTCTCGCCGCTGAACATATAGGCATGCCCGACCTTTCCGGTCTCGATCACATGCATCAGCTGCCGTTTGATCTGTTCACGTCCGATGATATCCTTCAGCTCTGTCACAACAATGCACCTCCCTCTGTTGTTTCTGCAGCCGCTGCGCACACAAGATGAGCAGCAGCTCTCTGTCGTAAAAATATCAGGGCAAACAGCAGTCATTGCTCACTCCCCCTGAGAGAGAAACAACAACAAATTGTATTCCCCTGTTTTTCAGTATATCATAATTTGAGCAGCATGAAAAGCTGTTCCTTGCCAATCACTGTTACACAAAAATGGCTGCTGGTCACGGAATGAACAGTAACGACTGCTGTTCACTCTCCCTGCAGGTCGTGAACGTAACATCACCTCGGGCTTGGTGGCAGCGTAAACTGCAGCACGTAATCCGCGATTTCTTCCGCGCAGTCTTCCTGCACACGGTTGTAAAATCTGTGCGAAATACCCGCCCTGCGGATATTTTCCTCTGAAAAATCCTTCTGGTCCGCCAGAAAGCGGCGGCACATTTCCTCATAATCCGGGGAATCCTCTCTGCGCTCGCGGCAAAGCGCCCGCGACAGGCGCTCTCCATCCTCCACCTCAATGTAAATGGGGACAACTTTGTCCTCTCCATAATACCGGCGCAGCTTCTGGTAAGATTCCAGCGTGCCAAGCGCCAGATAACTGCTGTCCTCCAGTCTGATGCTTTCATCGTCCGCCGTAAAATAATACCAGGGACCCTGTACCGTATGGTAGATCCTCAGTTCAATGATGACTCCTTCCTTCTCCATCTGACGCATGCGCGTCTCATCCACAAAATGATATTCCACACCGTCCGTCTCATGAGCGCGGATTGGACGCGTTGTATAGATTATGAGAGATTTCAGTCCCAGCTCCTGCCGGGAAAGAAGCTCCGCATAGATGCTGTCCTTGCCGGACGCACTCTTTCCCATTATGTAAAATAGTTTTCCCATTGTTCCTGTTCTCCGTCTGTACGCTCCCCGAAAATTCGGTCTGATTCGAGACTCGCTCTCCACTCCGTTTCTGATGATGTCCCGCACTTTATAAGCTATCCACTGTTTCAGTCAGCGCTGTCCCTGCGCCGCTTCACAGACCACAAGGATCGTCTCGCCAGAATAATCGTCCAGCCCCTGCAGCTCAAATCCCTGCCTGCGAAAACCATCCAGCCGGTCAAGAAGTCGCTGCGTGATCCGCTCTCCCGGAATCAGAAGCGGGATTCCGGGCGGATAGAGATAAATATATTCCCCTGATACCCGGCCTGCGCTTTTCCAGAGAGGCATCCTGTGTTTTTCGGCGTTTTCCGCCTCTTCAAGGTTCAGGACTTCCTCATTTGGAAGCCCGGGAGCGAACCGTGCAGCCTGCTCCTCTCCGGCGGAGGCGTCTTCCTTTCCACTTTCCTGAACAGTTTCATGTCCTGGTCGTGTCCCGGTCCCGGTGGAGTCGGCTTCCCTTCCACTTTCCGGAATAGCCTCACTCCCTCGCTTCAGCTCTTTCCCGGTGGAGCCGGATTCCCTTCCACTTTCCGGAATAACTCCACTCCCCCGCTTCAGCTCTTTCCCGGTGGAATCACCTGCGCACAGCTCCGCATCAATCTCCAGCAGCGCTCCGCACAGCCGGTCAAATCCTTCCTGCGTATCCGCAACAGAGGTGAGGAACGTCACATAATGTTCCGCCGCCATCTCCGCCTGGATATGGTACCGGTCAAGAAGGCGCCGGTACAGTTCCCGCCCTCCGATTTCACAATTCTCCGTCGAGATCAGAATCCTGGACCGGTCATACTTATAACAGAAAAGCTCTTCCTCCGTCCCGGTGACAAGATGCAGCTTTTTCATTTTTGACAGACAGCCGCGTACCGAATCGATCCTCCTGCAGAACAGCTCAAACAACTCTTCTCCGCGGTCTGCCATCATATTGACGCAGCAGTCGATTCCCGCCATCAGGACGTAGCTCGGACTGCTGCTCTGATAAATCCCAAGATATTTCTTCAGCCTGACACGGTCTGCGCGCGGTCCGCAGACATGAATCAGCGCCGTCTGGGTCAGCGACGGCATAGTCTTGTGGATACTGTTTATGACAATGTCCGCGCCGCAGGAGACCGCTGATTCGGGAAAATACGAATGCATCGCAAAATGCGCCCCGTGCGCCTCGTCAACAATCAGAACTGCTCCATGTTCATGGGCCTCGGCGGCAATCGCCCGGATATCCGACGCTACCCCGTCATAAGTTGGAGAGGTCAAAAAAACAGCGGATACTCCGGGATTTTGTTCCAGAAGCGCCCGCACCTTTGCCGGATCAACACTCCCGTAAATTCCCCGGACCATATCCGTGTCCGGATAAAGCCATACCACATGAAGACCATTCAAAAATACCGCATGATATGCGGATTTGTGGCAGTTTCTCGCCATTAAAATACGGCCGCCGCGCCGCGAACATGCCGATATGGCCGACAGAATCCCTGCCGTGCTTCCGTTTACAAGATAATGCGTTTCCTCCGCGCCGTACAGCCGGGCGGCTCTCTTCTCCGCCTCCAGCAGGATCCCCTCTGCATGATGAAGGTTATCAAACCCGTCGATTTCCGTGATATCGATCGCAAACGCATCCTGAAAATAACGGATGTTCCGCTTGTGGCCCGGCATATGGAACGGATAATAGTCCTGGCTGCTGTATTCCCTCAGCAATTCATACAAATCCGGCATCGGCTCATCCCCCCATTCTTCTCCTACATCCAAACACGAAATATTTCCATTGTCAATACAGAGTTTTTCGTTTAACGAAATTTTAACAATTACTCCCTCTGGCATGTAACAAAAAATATGCATCCAGCCGTATTCTCTTTCTTTTGCGGAGGTTCCTGCAAGACAAAACGAAGTTTCTGCACGCTCCCGAAACCCACTTCTCCAAAATTTAACATTTTTGAAAAAAATCTGTTGCAATTTTATGGAAGTTATATTATAATCTCTCTTGTAAAAAGAATTTACCCTTCAAAAATTTTTTTTACAAAACCCCTTATTAATTATTTATACTCCCCTCGAGACAGCCGATAGCTCCCCTATCGGCTGTTTCACTTTGTCCTCACGCAGAATGAAGGAAGCCGTGCCCGCGGCGCAAAGCCGACAGGGCAGGGCCGCTTCTCTCACTTAAATTTCGACCGTCCCAGCCGCACTTCTTCCATATACTGTGCCAGATCCTCGTCAAGACTGTCAAACAGATAATTCCTGCCGCTGTTCTCCCGCCTGCTGCGGTATGCCTGGCGGATCTGCTCATTCATATAGAGAATCTCCTCTTTTAAATCCGACGCGGACAGTCTTCTCGCTCCGTCGCCCAGAATAATGACCTGCTCAAGACGGTCGGAAGTGGCCACGGTAACATGATACCTCTTCCCGATCTCGCGCACAGTCTTCTCGATGTACTGATCCGCCGTCTCCGCTTCCCTTGTATATACAACATAAATATTGTGATATTTTATAACTTCGCCCGTAAATCCTTCCACCTTGTACGCGTCAAATACCAGAATCAGCCGGCATTCGGCAAACCCCTGATAATTGCAGAGCACATCCATCAGTTTTGTCCTCGCGGCTCCGATATCCGCCTCAGCGAGTTCTTTCAGCTCATCCCAGGCAAAGATAATGTTATATCCGTCAACCAGCAGATATTCCGTCACAGGCTCCTCTTTTTTCGCGGTTCTGCCGGGCGCGCCTACGCTGTTTTGTCCAGACCTGCTGTCCATCCGGGGAAAATTCCCTGCCGCGCCGGAATTTTTCTCCGATGAAGCGCCGGACCTCTTTCCCGACGAGGCGATGCTTCCTTTCGAGCGTTTCCATGCCATCCTTGACTCCCCGGAAGACGTCCCGTAAGTTCGCGCAAAGATCGCCTTCAGTTCTTCCTCATCGTGAAAACGGTCCTCGTAGGCTGTACCGGACGGCATACCCATCGGAGGCGGCATCCCGCCGGACTGTGCTCCATCTCTACGCGCTCCGCCGGACAACTCTCTCCTGCCGGTCTGTGTTTCCTTTCCCGGTATTTTACCGGATGATTCCCCTGTATCCGACATCATCTCCGTACCGGATGTGTCACTGGAAAAATCACAGCCGGAACCTGCATTTCGGTAAAATCCCCGCAGAACGGCCTTCTCTTTCCCGTCTTCCTCTGCGACCCACTCCACGCCGCTTTCGACATGCATATAGGAATCAGCCTTGTCCCAGCTCACCACAAATCCCGCACCGTGAGCACAGAAGACCGATCCGGTCGGATTCTCCAGATCCCTCTCCGAATCGTAACCGACTTCTTCTATGATCTCTTCCGCATTGTGGCATGGCCGGTACCCTTCCAGACGGAAGGCCAGACGGCCGCGTCCCTTCGTGTACGCGCTGACTTCCATCTGATAGCCGCGCATCTCAGAGACGGGAACGCTCCCCGTCAGCACCGTCATATCCCCCTCAATCTCAGGAGAGTCGAAGGAACCGTACATCCGCTGGATATCCGAGAGAGCCCTGCCGACCGTCTCCGAAGGGACCTCCAGCCGAAACGCGTAAAACGGCTCAAGAAGAACACTGTCCGCCTTTTTCAGTCCCTGACGCACCGCCCGGTAAGTAGCCTGGCGAAAATCGCCGCCCTCCGTATGCTTCAGATGGGAGCGCCCCGCCGTCAGCGTGATCCGCACATCCGTCAGCGGCGCTCCGATAAGGACTCCGACATGCTCTTTCTCAAGCAGGTGCGTGAGCACCAGCCTCTGCCAGTTCAGATCCAGCTCGTCCACACTGCAGGCGGACTCGACCTGGATTCCGCTTCCCGGCTCTCCGGGCTCAAGCAGCAGATGCACCTCCGCATAGTGGCGCAGCGGCTCAAAATGTCCGGCGCCTTCGACCGGCTCCCGGATCGTCTCCTTATACACAATATTCCCCGTCCCGAACGTGACCTCCATCCCGTAGCGGTCACGGATCAGACTCTGCAGGATCTCGATCTGTACCTCGCCCATCACCTGCGCATGGATTTCTCCAAGCTGCTCGTTCCACACAATATGAAGCTGCGGTTCCTCCTCTTCAAGCTGGCGCAGCTTCTGCAGCGCTACATGGACGTCACAGTCCTCCGGAAGATCGATGCGGTACGTCAGCACCGGAGAGAGCACCGGCAGCACTGTCTCCCGCTCTATTCCAAGCCCCTGTCCCGGCCAGGTCTTCGTAAGTCCTGTCACAGCGCAGACCGCCCCGGCTGCCGCCTCCTGCACCGCCTCAAATTTCGTCCCGGAGTAAATGCGGATCTGATCCACCTTCTCCTCCCATATCTGGTCTTCCGGAATCTCCCGTGCCGCAGGGCCGCTGTTTTTCATCGCCGGATTTTCAGATATTCCTCCGTTTTCTGTTTTCCCGGCTTTGCCTGCTTTCACCATCGAATCCCTGACCGTTCTTCCAGCCCCCTCATCTGCTTTTCCAGTCGGAATCCTGGCTCGTTCCGCTCCTTGTTTACGGATTTTTCCGTCTCTGCCTGCTGCATTTAAAATTTCATCTTCTCTTTCTGACACTTCCGGGAGACGGTTTGTCAGCACCATCCGCGCCTTCAGGCCGCCCCCCGTAATCTTCATATGCGTCAGGCGCTTCCCCTGCTCATCACGGGAAATCTTGTAGACTCTGGCTCCAAATTCTTCCGGGTATACCGGATTGAGCGTGTACTTTGCCAGCCCTTCAATCAATTCCTCCACGCCGGTCAGTTTCAGCGCAGAGCCGAAAAAGCACGGAAACACCTTTCTTTCCCGGATCATCCGCGCCGTGTCCTCCGCCGTCACTTCGCCTGTCTCCAGATAACATTCCATTACATCCTCGTCGCACATCGCGAGATTCTCAAGAAATTCCTCCGAATCCGGATCAGCGCCGAAATCAATGCAGTTCCCGTCCAGCCTGCGGACAAGTTCTTCCATTCGCGCCTGCCGGTCCGTTCCCGGCTGATCCATCTTATTCACAAATAAAAAAACCGGCACCCGGTACTGCGCGAGCAGCTTCCAGAGTGTCTCCGTATGCCCCTGTACTCCATCGGCGCCGCTAATCACCAGCACCGCATAATCCAGCACCTGCAGCGTGCGCTCCATCTCCGCCGCAAAATCCACATGCCCCGGCGTGTCGAGAAGCGTGAGTTCCATATCACCAAAGGTCAGCTGCGCCTGTTTTGAGAAAATTGTGATTCCACGCGCGCGCTCCAGCTCAAACGTGTCAAGAAACGCGTCCTTGTGATCCACGCGCCCCATTTTGCGGATACTTCCGCCAAGATACAGCAGGGCCTCCGACAAAGTCGTCTTTCCCGCGTCGACATGGGCGAGAATGCCGAGGCAGATATGCTTTTTGGACTCCTTCTTTTTCATCTGTTCTCCCATAAAAACGCCCCCTCTTGTAAAAATACTTTGTCCAGTATATCACAAGAGGCGGCGTTCGTCGAGGTACCGCACCTTTATTCTGACATTATCTGATGTCTGAAATTTTTTCTCTATTCATCTGTCAAGTTTCCGAAGATCAGGTGAAAATTTCATTGAAATACTTTCTCTTTTGTTGTAAAATGTTTATATGGAAACATAATAAAAAAGGAGTGGTCTCATGTTAACTGCATGGATTGATACCATGACTCCATGTTTAAAAGATAAAAAAACAGGAGAACTCGTTGATACTGAGGTAATTCGCATCAAGAGAGCTTCTTTCCTGCGAAAATACAACAAGAAAAATGGTTGGTATGTAAACTGGAATGAATTACTCAAGGAGAACGAAATCTATGCTTTAGTCATTCACGGGAGTGTTGACATCCAGGGCCTTCTGGCGGTCCGGCCCGACGAAAACATGGCATCCGCATTCGTAACCTGGATGTGCGCTTCACCAGAAAACAATCCTGAACTTACTCCAGAGAAAAAATATGAAGGCGTCGGCGGACATTTATTTGCCATAGCCGCACAGCGTTCTTTTGATTACGGCTTCGAAGGAGCAATATCTGGATTTGCCGCTGATCAAAAACTGATGGAACATTATTGTAATGTTTTTAATGCAGAACCCATATGCATGCTCCATCCATATCAGATATTTATTTCTGAAATCAATGGAGCACAAATTAAGGAGGTGTACGATTATGAATGGACCGATGAAATCATATAAAACATCTGCTTTAGCCGGCCCTTATTTTAAGTCTGATATTCCGAATATCAAAATTGATTATCGGGGTTTGATCAAATTTGCCCATAATAAAGGCTGCAGAGTATGTGACCTGACAGATGAAGAAAAGAACCTTTTTATTACGGGTGCGGATATGAATATTGTCAGAAAACGCGCAATCAAATTATAAAAAAGAAAAACCTGCTAATCCCAGCTTCCGGGCCAGTTCCAGCGAAGCTTTGTTTTGAGGATGAATCCTGACCATGACCATATCCGCGCGCAGCACGGCAAACGCATAGTCCAGCACAGCCCTGCACATCTCATAAGCATAGCCCTGTCTGTGGTAAGGTTTTGCAACAATATACCCAAGCTCCAGACAGAAAAGTTCCGGTGGGAAAACCTGCTGCAATTCGGAGCCGATCTCCTGCCGGAACTCTGGCAGACAATCCGAACAGCAGATCTCAGACTCAGCCTCCTCTTCGAACTCAGATTCCTGAGGCAATACAAGGATCGATTTCCGCATCAATTCATCCCCTGCTTCTTTCTTCATGACAACATATCCGTCATCTTCCCCCGGCTCATAATCCTTCAGACCACAGCGCCCGAGTACTGTCCCCTCCCGGCCCGATTCTGTCAGTTCGACCGTCCAGTAACCGTATCCGTAAAATGGGTAGACATTTTTTATATAGGAACAGAACTTTTCTCTCTCTTCATGAAAGCAGATTATTTCTCCTGCTATACGATCCTCTTTTCTCTCTTTTTTACTGTCTCCTGCTGCGCTGCAAGAACAGATTTTTTTCCTGTCCTCACAGAGTTCCTGCTCGGAGACCATGTCAGACTCCATCCGATAAATTGCATCAAAATCCTCCGGTACACTCTCGCGAATCAGCAGTCTCTCTGTGCGCGCGATGACGACCGGCTCCCCGTAAAACCGGCATCGGAACTGTTCCAGTTCTTCCGGCTCCCTGCCCGCAAAGCTCTCCCACACCATACGGACATGCGGAAAATAACCAGATTCCCCGTTTTCTTCTGACACAGATTCTTTTTCAGCTTCTGCTGCCGGATCTCTTTCCATATCCCCAGACAGATCCGAGTCCTCTGATCCGGTTTCTTCCAATTCGGGCGGACAGTATCCGATGCAGGCAATTTTCCGCAGTTCACAGATTCCGGCCACTACTGCGTCATCCGTGATCACCAGCGCACGTTCTTCTCCAGTTGGACTCACAGATGGGCATTCCTCCCCATCCGCCCCCACAAGCGGACATTTCTCTCCATCTGGGCCCACAGATGAACATTCCTCTCCACCCAGGCCCACAGATAAACATCTCTCTCCATCCAAACCTATAACCTTCCATTTTCCATCATTCGGAACCATGGTTTCCTGTCCCTCACCACACGAAATTTCCGATGTCCCCCCACCAGAAAACGAAATGCCTTTCTTTTCAAAATCCACAGGAAAAAATTCTCCACCCCGATCATCCCCATCGGATTTCCCACACATCCGGCAGAAAAATCCCTGCGCCTCCAGCTTTCGCATAAAAGAAAGGCTGTCCGCCCGATGACGGCTCTGCTTCATATAAAATAATATCCGACTCATTTTCGGTTCCTTTCATAAATTTTTTGACTCTGAAATCCCTGTATGATAAAATTGTACCACACAGAAACCAGACAGAGAGCACGCGAATCTGCATCGGAAATATGCTGCTTGCGCAATGCAAATCCAGCGCAATAAACGAAATCTTTTTATCATCTGCTGTACCTGTCCGGCAGCAGCAAAGCCGCCGTGAAAAATCTGTCGCGCTATTACGGGAAAAAGGTTCTCATTCTGCTTGATGAATATGATACTCCAATGCAGGAAGCATTTGTTCATGGCTACTGGGACAAATTCATGGTTTTTATCCGCAGTCTGTTCAATGCGGCATTTAAGACAAATCCTTTTATGGAGCGCGCGCTCATGACAGGAATCACGCGCGTCAGCAGAGAGTCCGTTTTTTCAGACCTGAATAATCTGTCTGTGATTACAACCACTTCCGCCGAGTACGCCGACTGTTTCGGATTCACGGAGGAAGAAGTCTTTCGCGCATTGGATGAGTACGGACTTTCGGACAGAAAAAACGAGGTAAAGCAGTGGTACGACGGCTTCACGTTCGGCAGTATCTCCGGCATTTACAATCCCTGGTCGATCATTAACTATCTTCGCAGTAAAAAACTGTCCTGTTACTGGGCAAATACCAGCAGCAATGAACTGATCAGCCGCCTCATCCAGACCGGAAGCCCTCAGCTGAAAATTCATTTTGAGGATCTGCTTCAGGGCAGATCTCTGGAAACCGTTCTCGACGAACAGATTGTTTTCTCACAGCTGGCGCAGAACGAAACGGCCATCTGGAGCCTTCTCCTTGCATGCGGCTACCTGAAAGTTGTAAAAACTGCGGAGTCGGATCCTTACTCTCCCCGCAATTTTGCTGCCGACCAGCCAGAAGAAGGTGCGGAAACGTTCTTTTTCACCGACATGCCTTATTATAAATTATCTCTGACAAACAGAGAAGTCCTTTTTATGTTCCGCAGCATCGTGCATGCCTGGTTTGCGGAACGCGAACCTGATTACAACCTGTTCATCCGTGCTCTGCTGCGCGATGATGTCAAAGCAATGAACGCTTATATGAACAACACAGCGCTCACAACATTCCGTTTTTTTGACAGCGGAAACCGCCCCTCCTGCGCAAACGAACCGGAACGGTTCTATCACGGTTTTGTACTCGGACTGATTGTGGATCTGAACGGACGCTATGTCATTACTTCCAACCGTGAAAGCGGCTACGGCAGATATGACATTATGCTGGAGCCTCTGCGCGCAGAAGACTTCGCGGCTGTCATAGAATTTAAAGTATTCGATCCCGACGAAGACAAAACCCTGGAAGACACCGCCCAAAACGCGCTGGAGCAGATCGAACGCCAGAATTACACGGCATACCTGATCTCACGAAAAATACCAGAGAATCGTATCCGCAAATATGGATTTGCATTTAAGGGGAAAAAAGTGCTGATCAAAAAATTTTAAAAAAATAAAAAAAGTACTTGCATTTTCAGGAAGATGGTGTTACAATGAACAAGCTTGAGTTGAGAGAAACAATTTCAAGCCTGTAGCGATGCGTGGCTCAGCTTGGTAGAGCGCTGCGTTCGGGACGCAGAGGTCGCAGGTTCAAATCCTGTCGCATCGACTCCTTGGCAGGGGCAGCGGAACCCTTGGTGATTCAGGGTTCCGTTTTCTTTATAAAAATGAATAAGATTTATGCGGGTGTAGTTCAATGGTAGAACACCAGCCTTCCAAGCTGGACACGTGGGTTCGATTCCCATCACCCGCTTTTTTTATTTTCATTTCATTCCCATAAAAAATGCCTTCAGCATATCAACTCCCCTGCCCTTCACTCACGAGGGGAGACGGCGTTTTTTTGCGCAGACCCAGGCAGGGAAATCAGCTGCTGACGCAGCACCTGGGCCGCGCGGGCGAGCAGGAGGAAAAGCCGCCTCCTACTCGATTCACAGGACGAAATTTCCTGTGACATAAAAATACAGAAAACCCACCTGCAACAGGTCTTCTGTACACTGAAAATACAGAAAACCTGTTACTGGCTGCCTTTCTGTATATCCGGGCAGGCGAAAAGCTCCCGACGGTAAGTTTTTCGCATAGGCAAAACCCCCATATCAAATGATATGAGGGTCCCTACATTACCGTTTCATCAGGAATATGTTCCATAATGTCTTCTACGCGACAGTTCAGAATAGTGCATAGCCGGTCGACCGTATTGACTTCTATATTCTTGTTTTTTCTGAGGCGGTCAAGTAGAGAGCGGTTGATACCATATTGCGTATAGAGCGCGTATTGCGTGATCCCCTTTTCTTTCATAGTGACCCATAATGGACTATACGTAATCATGATTTAACACCTCCTTATCTCCAGTATATAATCCGCATAAACGAAAGCTGAAACGGCCGCTTTCGCAGGATATTCCGTATATAAAATCAATTCTATATCTACTCTTATTATGGTGTCAAAATCATAATAATGGTAGTGTTCTTATAAAAACAATTTTACCAGATTTCATGAATTTGTACTAAAAAAATAGTGGAAATAAAGAAAAATTCTGAATTATTTGGAACATTATTCCGTATGTGTGGCATTTTGCATGGACAACAACAGAAGTTTTTCTGAAAACCGTACAATTTCCAAAAGCAACATATTTTATGAGTGTATTTATGAGGATATTCAAAATCTTGCTCTGGTAATTTCCGGCGTTATGGAGTATAGTAATAGCGAGCTGCGAAGAGCGCAGGGATTCGGAGCTGAAGATGTCTGCTGACGCAGACCCGAATCCCGCATGCAAAACTCGCAGGCGGGTTTTGAATCTGTAAAACAACCCTGTCCCCGCAGGGCCGGGATGTTTATAAAAATGTAAGGAGGATAACAACATGAAGTATGTATGCGAAGTATGCGGCTGGGAATACGATGAGACTGCCGGAGATCCGGAGCATGGCATTGAGCCGGGAACAAAATGGGAAGATCTGCCGGATGATTTTGAGTGCCCGCTGTGCGGAGTAAGCAAAGATCAGTTTGCAGAGGCATAAAAACCGTACTGCATAAAAAGCAAAGAAAATGAGGCCGCCGCAAATTGCAGGCAGACCGCAGTATCTGTCAGGAATTCTGGAAAATTTCCGCGATCAGCTGCGTGCGCCGTGCGATTCTGCGGCGGCTCTGTCTTTAATTAAATGTTCAGGCTTTCTTCGGTTCCGGATAGTCCACGCCGAACGTCTCCGCCGTGATGGATTTGATCTTCTGCTCTGTCATCGGCTTGTCACGGTAATCGGTGCGCGTCTCCGCAATCTTGTTTACGATATCCATTCCCTCTGTCACTTTTCCGAACGCCGCGTACTGGCCGTCAAGATGCGGCGCTGCCTTGTGCATGATGAAGAACTGGCTGCCTGCGGAATCAGGTGCCATCGCGCGCGCCATCGAGAGTACGCCCGCATCATGCTTCAGCGGATTGTTAAAGCCGTTGTACGCAAACTCGCCGGGGATGCTGTAGCCCGGGCCGCCCATGCCGGTTCCCTGCGGACATCCGCCCTGGATCATGAATCCGCGGATAACCCGGTGAAAAATCAACCCGTTGTAGAATCCCTTATTGACAAGGCTCAGAAAATTATTGACCGTATTGGGGGCAACCTCCGGATAAAGTTCCGCTTTGATGATGTCGCCGTTTTCCATGGTTATTGTGATGACTGGGTTTTGTGCCATGTTCATTTATTCCTCCGTGTATTTTTCTTTGAATTATAGCCTGCCTGTGAGATAAATGCAAGCGTTCTCTTATTCCGTATCGCCTTTAATCCGCTGTTTTTTGTCCACTATTCAAAAAACTTTTTATACTTCTGCCGCTTCTTTATCTCACACAAGCCCCTGGCTTTCAGCAGCTTCTTGTAAGCATTTCGTTTACCGGCCGGAACCTTAATGGTTACCTTGCCGGAAACCCCGCCAAAGGCATTCGCTCCCACGTTCTTTGTTGTGAGAGTTTTCGTCCTGATCTCGAGCTTCGCCAGATTCCGGCAGTTATAAAACGCCTGTTTTCCAATTTTTCCTACCGAAGCCGGAATCGTCACATTTTTCAGTTTCTTATTATTCTTGAACGCGTTCGCCGCGATTGAAGTAACCTTGCACTTAAATCCTTTGAGCGTCACGGTTGACGGAATGACCACCGATGCCTTTGCCGCGTTGACAGGCGCCACGTACTCAACCTCAGCCTTTCCTGAGACTCCGCCTTTTGTCACCTTGTATTTCGCGCCGGATGCTTTTCCCTGTACTCCAACCGCTATCTTCTTTATTTTCTCCTTAATCGTAAAATACTCCGAAACAGAGCCGGTATAGTCTCCGATCCCGGCAACCGTTACTGTCGCTGTTCCCGGATTCACGTTGTTTGTGTAGCTGACCGTATAGTCTTTTCCGGCTGTCAGCTCTTTTCCCTCAAGCACAACAGACAGGACCGCCGGTTTTCTGGCTTTTCCGTTATACGTATAAGCATCTGTCGCCAGAAATACTGTCGCGGAAGAAATCGATTTCGGAGCGGTCGGAGTGGTCGGCTCAGTCCCGGATACTGTCACAGGAACCGAAAACGTCTCTCCAAATACTTCCGTTGTAATCGACGTTGTTCCGGCATTTGTTCCGCTTACAGTTCCGGAAGAAATACTGATGATGCTGTCTCCGCCGGATGCTGCTTTCCAGTCACACACCACGGATACTTCGCTGAGCACGCTCGGATTTGCGCTTTCAAGCCTGATGCCGCCTGCGATTTCCGGAAGAGGAACTGAAGAACCAAGAGGAATCTCCAGCTGCGCGGAAGATACATTCAGGGACTTTTCCGCAATTTTATCTAAAGCTACTTCCACTTCCATTGTCTTGTCTCCATCCAGAGGAGCTGACGCGGGAACACCGCTGCTTTTCGTACCGAACATCATTACCCAGTAATGTTTCCCATTATAGAAAACATGTCCCACGCCTACTGTTTTGATGTACCTGTTCAGCATGTTTCTTCTTGAGACCTGTGAGGTGTACGGCTTTCCGTCCGCCTTCCATGCCTTGAACACCGCCGCGGCGCTTGCGCCTGCCGCAAAATTTTCCCCTACCGAATAGTTCGGCAGCACCGTCTTATTATTCTCTCCGTTCGGTCTTGTGGCTGAAAACGAAAGCGCTGTCTCTATCGCGCGCTGCATAGCCGCCTGTTCCAGTCCATAGTCGTAGGTCATTGGCTGCAGTGTGTTGCGCACTTCCTGTCCGTTCGCATCCGGATACCATGCGTCGTCTCCCGTCCTGAATTCATTAATCATGTCAAGCATGGTTCGCGCATTTGTCTGCCCGAATTTCCCGGTTACTTTTACGGTCGTACCTCCCGCGGCGGAAGCCATAATACTGCTGAACAACAGCATAGCAGAGACCGCCAGACAGGCGGCATAAAGTTTCCAGATCCTTTTCATTTTGTTCCTCCTTGCTAAAAAACATTCATTTATTATGTGCCAGACAATGCTCCCTGATATTCTTCAATCAGGCAGCGATGTCTTTTTTCAGTGCGATTGTAACTTATTCCAACGAGCAGAACGAGAATACAGTCTGAAATTTTTCCATCAGTTCATGATTTGGGATCCGTAAAGTCAGATCATGGTAGGACAAGAAGCCAAAAACAACCATTGCTGACAAAATTTCATCCCTGCTGTCAAGCCGCAGGTCAGAAGCACTGTATCCATTTAGCCTGATTTCTACTGGTATCCCGGAAACAAGATTTACAATATCCTCCCGTACCTCATCCACATTGTGTTCAATACAGTCCGCAATCTCATTCATCGGTCCCGTTTCTGTCCAGTAATTGCGGCATTTTCCACGAGTGAGCGCATAGTTTACAGAACGGGGATTAAATAAAGCTCTTCCATCACTGGTAAAATATCCGTCATACCAGTATTTGATTTCCTCAAAAGACACTGACGTGTGCTTCTGACATAAAAGCAGCACTTCATCCTCGGTGAATCCAAATAAACTGTCGTAGACATCATCATCGAGAAAGCTGAACTCCTCGAACATATTCAAAGCGGAACCGCTGGAATATTTTGTAATCGGGAGAACGCCTGTCATATAGGCAAGTTCTACATATGCCTGTCCCTTCAAAAGGTTCCGGAGAAATTTCAGATATCTGACTTTATCACGATCAGTCATGAAATCTTCGTAAAATACAGCGTCCCACTCGTCCAGAATAAAAATAAATTTTTCCCCGCTTGATACAAGCAGCTGATCCAGATTGAAAAAATTTTGCTGTTTTGTGGCAGGAAAAGCTTCCTGTATGTCATTGATCAGAATATCCTCGATGCTCTGAATATACGTATCATAATTTTCACAACCGCGGGGCATACGGCTGAAATCAATAAAAATGACATGATGCTGATTCAGATGCTGTCTGCAGGCAGAGACCGAAGAAATCTGCAGGCCGTCAAATAAATCATGCGTATCCAGAGTTTTTGTGTAATATGCGGCAAGCATACAGGCGTTGACACTTTTCCCAAACCTGCGCGGCTTTGTGATGCAGATATAACGGGAACCAGTGCCAATATTTTCTGAAACCTTGCTGATCAGCATACTTTTATCAACATATATCCTGCTGTTTAATTCCATCCGAAACAATTCCGCAGGTTCTTTCGGGTTTAAATAATACACAGTCTCACCTCCAGCCCACGAAGAAAAATCTGTCCTCGCCTATCTTAGCATGAAATGATGAAAACGTCCATTAATTATCGGAATTTCCGGGCATTTTGCACGAGAAGCGCACTGCTGTTTTTACATTCTCCAGCCGCTGTGATATTTATTTTTCAGTGTCCCGTTTGTCAGCTTTCCCCAGCCGAGCGGATATCCGTCCACACAGACAAGCTGCCAGCCTCCTGCACGGACCGGCATGAGGTCGTCCACTTCGATCGTCTCCCCTTTCAGATAGCGATACGTTCTCTCATCATCCGGAGAGAGCGCGACCACGGACGCATATCCGTCTCCCGCAAGCGCCATCGCGAACGACTGCGACGGTTCAAACCTGTCCCTGCGGATCTCTCCCATATACAGGCCGTTCCGCAGAAACGGGATACCCTGCACCTCAGGCAGCGCCTCCGGAACAAGATATACCTGATTGTTTCGGACCTCAATCTGTTCTTTTCGGAAATCCATCCTGACATCCTGCAGAAATTCCTGGAGAATTTCCCACTCTGCCCTGGATGGATCTTTTCTCACTGAACCGCTGTTCCGCATGCTGTTCCCGGTCTGCTTCCTGCCGTTTTCTCTTCTGTCATGACTGTCTCTGGCCGTTTTTTTCCTGTCAGCTGCTCTGCCTCTTCTGTTCCCGGCCCTGTCGCCTTTCTCTTTTCTGGCAGCTGCATCTCCGCAGTTTTCAGCTCTGTCCGTTTCGGTTCCCTCGAACGGATCTTCACATGCGGAAATGTCATAAAGGAATCGATGTGGAGACCGCTCTGCATTTTCAGACAGAATTTCCCTCTGTTCTCTCTTTCGGAACAGAGCGAGGAAATGCCCCTCTCCGCGCATCTTATGCGGGAAAATACGCACGCATTTACTCAGCTGCGCAAGAACCCTGTCATCTGAAATCTGGAAGTTTTGTTCCGCCTGGAAATCTTCTTTTTCCCGAATTTCACAGTTCTCCTGATGTCTGCCCTGTTCCCGGAAATATATGTTGCCGGCAGCATCCGCAGCATTATTCCGACCGCTTTCCGGCTCCTGCCGGTTTGCTTTCACATATTCCTGCCAGGACTCCCTTCCCAGCTCCGGCCTGCCATGTGAAAATCCTTCGTACCACGGAATATCACAGAGCTCCATCTCCGGAAACTCCCGCAGAAGATACGCCGCAGCCTGCTCATCTTCTTCCGGCGCAAATGTGCAGGTAGAATACAGAAGCAGCCCTCCCGGGCGCAGCATGGCAACAGCCGCGCAGAGAATCCCCTTCTGGATCTTCGCACAGTCATCCACCTTTTCCGGACTCCAGGCCCTCGCATTGGCGGCATCCTTCCGGAACATCCCTTCCCCGGAACATGGGGCATCCACAAGTATCTTATCAAAAAACAGCGGAAACTGGCCGGCCAGCTTCGCCGGAACCGTATTTGTCACAAATGCATTTGTAACTCCAAACACTTCCAAGTTCTTCAAAAGCGCCTTCGCGCGGGAAGCGCTGATATCGTTCGCTACCAGAAGCCCTTTTCCTTTCAGTTTTGCCGCCAGGGCGGTCGCCTTGCCGCCCGGAGCTGCACAGAGATCCAGAACTCGGTCCCCCGGCTCGACAGGCAGGACACTCGCAGGCGTCATCGCACTTGGCTCCTGCAGATAATACAGGCCGGCATAGTAAAACGGATGACGGGACGGTTCCGCCAGACGCCTTTCTTCTTTGGAAGGCCCGGCATGTTTATCCGCTGCCCCTTCGTCTGATTCTGTCCCAAATTTTTCATACCAGTAGCCGCCCGGAATCCACGGCAGTCTTTCAATCAGAAACGGCGCAATCTTCTCAAACTCCTGCGCGCTGATCTTCAGCGTATTGACCCGGAGACCATAGCGGCGCGGCTCTTCGTATGTCTTAAGAAACTCCTCGTATTCCTTTCCCAGCAGTATCTTCATTCTCTCTGAAAATTCCTGCGGCAGCTTCATATAGCTTCCTCCTGTTATAATTTGCAGAGCCGGCAGGTCAAAATCTGCCCGTCTCCCTCTCCTGCCTCCGCACCGATTTCAAAAATTCTTTGCCTCCGCGCCGAGCAGCACCGCCCTCACCGGCGACCCGTCGCAGCCTGCCATACGAAGCGGCAGTGCAGACAGGAAATATTTTCCCTCCGGCACATCCGCGAGCACAAGGCTCTCAATGATCACAATCTCATGGCGCAGCAGAAGCTGATGCACCTCAATCTGGCTCTCCTTCGTTCCGACTGTCATCGTCTCCACACCGACACACCACAGACCTGCATCACACATAACCTGTGCTGTCTCAGATGCGAACACCACATCGCCTTTAATCAGCAGCCGTTTTGTCCCGTCAGAGAGAAATTCTCTCATCTGTTCCGGCAGGATCTCTCCTTCTGCACTTACCACCTTGCATTCCCCAATGCAGCGTTCCAGTTCCATGTCCGCCGTATCACGTCCTCCGGGGCAGAAATGCAGCGGCGCGTCAAGGTGCGTCCCGCTGTGGCTCCCTGCCACAATCCCTGATACCTGGCAGATGGACGGCGGCGTACTGTTATAGGAGGCAAAATCCGCGCGAAACGGCACCGGATCTCCCGGATAGACCTCCGCCGAAAACAGTTCTTTGGAAATATCATACAGTTTCATCAAAATCTCCTTTTCTGCTGCAAATCAGAAGGATACCGACTGCCGGTTAATCTTCGCCGCCAGCACTCCGGCCCCGAATCCGTTGTCTATGTTCACAATGCTCACTCCGCTGGCACAGGAATTCAGCATGGACAGCAGCGCCGCGAGTCCGCCAAAATTGGCTCCATAGCCAACGCTGGTCGGAACGCCGATGACCGGGCATCGGACAAGTCCGCCGACAACGCTGACCAGAGCTCCCTCCATCCCGGCGACCGCCACCACCACATTCGCGTCAGCCAGCACAGGCAGACGGTGCAGCAGACGATGCAGTCCCGCAACTCCGACATCATAGACACGCTCCACAAAATTTCCATACGTCTCCGCCGTGACCGCGGCCTCTTCCGCGACAGGCAGGTCGCTCGTCCCGGCTGCCACAACCGCAATCTTTCCTCTTTTTTCTGTCTCTTTCCGATTCACAAATCCAATGCGCGGAATCTCCTCATATTCCAAATCCAGCCCTTTATAAGACCGCAGCAGCTCCGCTTTCTCCCTCGACAGCCGCGTGATCATGATATTGGGGATATCTTTCTCTTTCATGGCCGCCGCAATTCCTGCAATCTGCTCCACGTTCTTTCCTTCCCCGTATATGACTTCCGGCATTCCCTGGCGTTGTCCCCGGTGAAGGTCAATATCCGCGTAATTTCCGACCTGCATCTCCGGCTCCAGCTCCGGACTCAGCCTTTTCGCCGCCTCATCCGGCGAGATCCCGCCGTTCTGCACCTGACACAGCAGACGGTAAATCTGTTCCTGATCCATGCTCCATCGCCTCCAAAACACCTGATTTTTTGTCTTTTTCTGCGCTCCTCTTCTGTCTCCCGCACGAAAAAACATCTCTCCTGGCATGTCTCTTCCAAAACTTCTTTATTTTTCTTTCTGAAACGCCACCCGCGGCGATCCGTCCTCCACATAAATCCGGCCGCAGTATTCAAATCCGTTTTTCCTCATCACATGCTGCATCACCTTATTGTCGTCATGTGTATCGCACCGCAGATTCCCGCACTGCGCAAAACACCACTGCATGCAGAAAGAAGCGACGCCTTTCTTTCTGCCGCTGCTCGCGATCCGGTGAAGCACACCGTACGGCCTGTCATTCGGCCACGCACCGTCCTCGATCACCGCATATGTGGGATCTTCGCGTACATCGTACATGAAAACCGCCTCGATCACCTCCGGATTTTCGCTGCCGCTGCTTTTTTCCGTTCCCTCTCTGTCCGGATTTGTCCCCGGCCCTTCGCTGTCCTCATCGACACATACATAGCTCACACCGTCCAGAATATCCTTCCGGATCAGTTCCTCGGAAGGATAAGAATCCTTCCACTGCGTCGGATTTCCATTCTCCGCCATAAAGCCACGCGCCCGCGCGTATATTTTCATCACTGTATCCAGATCATTTATCGTTGTTTTTCTGATCCGCATTCCTCTGTCCCCCTATCCATGGTGCTGTCCTGCCTGCCAGGGCATGAATGTCCGCCAAACGTTTCTGTTCACTTCGTGACCAGCAGCAATGCTTTGCGGCGCGAGCAGTAACCGCCAGCTTCCCCCTCTGTCAGATTCGGGAAACCCGCAACCGTATCCGTTTTCCATGATATGATGCCAGGGCCGAAAGGTTATGCGTTCCATGTTCACATGGAAAAGCATGACATTGAGACCCCAGTATTATGATATCACAATTTAACGGAACTGAACAGATACAATCCCAAAATCCGGCAGAATTTCCTGTAACGAAAAACACCGCCCAGCCACATCTCTGCAGCCGGACGGCATATCTTTTCTTTTTCTGCTTTTTGCAAATACTGACAGTGATTGCATGAGCTGCAGAACAGCCAGGCAGTCATCTTCCATCCATCGTATTGCCCACAGCACGGGCGTGGAAGTTTCCCGCAAATCTCCGCAATATTTATTACAGTGCGATACCCTGTGCCAGCATAGCGTCCGCAACCTTCTCGAAGCCTGCGATATTTGCGCCTGTCACATAGTTGCCCTCTACGCCGTAGCGCTTTGCAGCATCTGAAATCTTGGCATAGATATCATTCATCATTCTCTGAAGTTTCTCATCAACTTCTTCAGCTGTCCAGGACAGACGGCTGCTGTTCTGGCACATCTCAAGTGCGGAAGTACCAACACCGCCCGCATTGGAAGCCTTGCCCGGAAGGAAGAGTACGCCTTCCTGAAGGAAGAAGTCTGTAGCCTCTCTTGTGCTCGGCATGTTCGCGCCTTCTGCGACAACGTTGCAGCCGTTTGCTTTCAGAGTCTTCGCGTCCTCAATGTTCAGCTCATTCTGCGTTGCGCACGGAAGCGCGATATCGCACTTGATCGACCAGATTCCCTTGCCTGCTGTGTATACGGAACCTGCAACCTCGTCCGCGTACTCTTTGATTCTGCCGCGGCGTACTTCCTTGATCTCTTTCACAATATCAAGCTTAATGCCGTTCGGATCATAGATGTATCCGTTGGAATCGCTCATCGCCACAACCTTCGCGCCAAGCTGCTGTGCCTTCTCTGTCGCGTAGATCGCCACGTTTCCGGATCCGGAAACAACGACTGTCTTGCCTGCGATGTCAATGTCATGATCCTTCAGCATGGCGTTCAGGATATAAACAAGACCGTAGCCTGTAGCCTGCGTACGAACCAGAGATCCGCCCCATGTCAGGCCTTTGCCTGTCAGAACGCCCTCATACAGTCCGGTCAGTCTCTTGTACTGGCCATACATATAACCGATCTCTCTTCCGCCTACACCGATATCACCTGCCGGAACATCCTGGTCAGCTCCGATATATTTGGAAAGCTCTGTCATAAAGCTCTGGCAGAATGCCATAACTTCTCTGTCTGATTTGCCCTTCGGGTCAAAGTTGGAACCGCCCTTGCCGCCGCCGATCGGAAGTCCTGTCAGAGAATTCTTGAAGATCTGCTCGAAACCAAGGAATTTCAGAATGCTCTGGTTTACTGACGGATGGAATCTGAGTCCTCCCTTGTACGGTCCGATTGCGCTGTTAAACTGTACGCGGTAACCTTTATTGATCTGCACTTTGCCGTTGTCATCTACCCACGGCACCTTGAAGGAGATGATACGCTCCGGCTCTACAAGGCGCTCAAGCAGAGCTGCTGCACGGTATTTTTCTTCGTTTGCATCAATGACAAGTTTCAGGGAGTCAAGTACTTCCTTTACTGCCTGGTGAAACTCGGGCTCACCCGGATTCTGGGCTACTACGCGGTCATAAATTTCTTCTGTGTAAGACATCTTTTTTCCCCCTTGTTCAAAATAAAGTGTTAAACATTTCCGTATTATACACCAAAGATTCCTCGGGCGCAATTATTTTTTAACGCTTTACCGCACAAAATTATCCTCGCTTTCCGCATAAATATACAGCAAAAACAACAAAGAACCGCCGCGGATATTCTCCGCGGCGGTTTTGCTCACACATTCAAGCGTCTCTTATGCAGGCGCCTTCCGACAAGCAAGCTTGTCTCCGGCTCCTTCATAGAGACCGGGCCTGCTGATTTCAAAAGCCCTCACGGATTGTTTCATTGATAATCCGCGGCCGCACCGAGCGTGATCTCAACCTGATCCTCGACATACTCCCCATTCTGAGCCTGCTTGACTGTCATCTTGACCGTCTCGCCTGCCGCATAGTACGCAAGCATGTCACGCAGTCCTTCCATGTCGCTGACTCCGTTTCCATCAAACTTCGTGATAACATCACCTTTGCGGATTCCTGCCTTCTCGGCCGGTGTTCCTTCCCCAACAGATGTAACGCAGATACCCTGCGGAATTCCGTAAAGCGCTGTTGCTTCGCTTGTCACGCCTTCTCCTGTGATTCCGATGTACGCGCTCTCACTGTCATCCACAACTTCCGTTCTCGTCTTCTTGTTCATCAGATCCTCAAGAATCGGTTCTGCATAGGAAATCGGGATTGCATAACCCATGCCTTCCACGCCGTTTGACGCTGCCTTTGCCGAGTTGATTCCGATGACTCTTCCCTGCATATCGACCAGCGCGCCGCCGCTGTTGCCCGGGTTAATCGCAGCGTCCGTCTGAATCAGAGCCGCCGTATAGCCGTCCAGATCAATCTGACGGTCAAGAGCGCTCACGATACCGGTCGTCACAGACTGGCCATAACCGAGCGCGTTGCCGATTGCAACCACCTGCTCGCCGACAAGCAGATCATCCGAGCTTCCGATCTGAGCGATGCGGATCTGATCAAGCGTATCATCCTTGATGTCCTCGAGGTTCACCGCCACTACAGCCAGGTCGTTGGATTCATCCGTTCCCTTCACAACCGCTTCCGCAACTTCATCGTCCACAAAACCTACTGACAGTTCTGTCGCTCCCTCGACCACATGATAGTTCGTGCAGATCAGAAGCTCCGTATCGCTCTTGCCGATGATGATGCCGGAACCTGCGCTGACGCTCTCATATTCTCTCGTCCGCGGCTGGGAACCGTATCCATATCCATAAAAGCCGAACATGCTGTAGATATCCATCACTTCTTCCACGGATTTGTTCGTGATCGAGACGGCCGCCGGCATCATGGCCTGTGCCACGGCGGAAACTCCTGTGATCGTGCCATCCTCCGGTACCTCTGTGCTTTCAACATCTGCTGTGGAGAGAAGCGTGAAATCTTCACCGCTCCCATCTTCCGCAAAACCAGTCACTCCCGCGATCGTTCCTGCTGTCACGATACCTGCACACAATAATGAAACCACTGTTCTTTTCTTCATAATTCAGGACCTCCTTTTATTTCTGCGGGACAGTTTATTTTCATCCTTTTCCCGGCAGCCTGTTCCTGCGCTGCCTTTCAAGGTATCATCTGAAATATTTTCTGTCCTTCGTTTCCTTTGTTTTTATAGCTCGTAGTATACCTGCGTCTTTTGACAGATTTGTGATTAATATATGGTTCATTTGTGGTGATTTTGTGTTTATTTTGTGAACAGAATCACGCCGAACCAGGTCACGATATTCGCCCCGTTCATAAACTCAATCCCCGCTTTCTGCGCCAGTTCCGGCACAATAATTCCGTAGCTCTCAAGGCAGGGAAGCATTCTCTCCGGATGACGGCACGGAGCGTCAGGATACGCGCATTTGTCACAGATTGCGCAGGAATCAGCAGAAAGCGCCAGCGTCCTGCAGCCTGCCTTCCTGAAAATTTCACGGATCTCTTTTGTGACCTCCTCGTGAGCTCCTCTGGTCGCCAGAGTCTCCTCCATATCGGCCGCGTCCATGACCTCCGCGATCGTTGTGAAGACAAATGCCCCCGGAAAACCGGCGCACCTGTCTCTGCATTCCTCTACCGTTCCGACTCCCGGCGGGCAGGACCAGCTCGTGCCGTAACGCGGACACTCGCTCTGACAGATCTCCCTGACACGCCCGGAAAAGGGAATTTCTCTCTCCTCAAGCCACGCATACTGGACAACCGGAAGCTCCTGCAGTTTTTCCTCCACCATATTTCGCAAATTTTCTTCCCCGATTTCAATACTGTTCTCTTTACTGGTTCCCATACCAGTTCCTCCCATGTAAAAATTCGGAACTCATCCGCGAGTTTCCCTCACTGCCGCAGGCTCGTCCCCCGTCCCGCCTCCACATCAATTCACGAAACTCACTTTGTTCTCTTTCGCAGGCACAGCCTTTTCCCGCGCTTTTGCACAGACAGACCGGCCCGCACTTTTACCAGTATAAATGAAATTTTTTTAATCATCAACTATCATTGTCAGGAATTATTATGTCCTTCTGGCATTTCCTTATTTCCTTTCCAGAAAGAACGTCTTGCTTTTTTCGACAATCCTTGCTATCTTTAAGAACAACAGGAAATTATCATTCCGGAGGTTTTATATGAATCTGCTTATAAAAGGGATACTTGCCGGATTCTGGCTTATCATCGTTCCTGCCGCTTCCGGCGTCCCGTTTTTAAGAAAAAAAGACCGCTATACGCCGGGCGAATGCTTCCTGACAGGCTACCTGTTTTTGTTTGCCCTGGCCGAGGTCATGATCCTTGCGGCGTATTATCTGCGGACTTCTCTGCATGTTCTTGTACAGTGCTATGCCGCCGCTGCCGGGCTGGCTGCCCTGTGCGGAATTATATGTCTCAGAAAACAGGCCGGCAGACTGGCAGAAGATATAAAATGCAGCGTCCGCGAGGCGTCGCCTTATTTCTGGTGCGCTCTGATACTCATATTCATGCAGATGTGCATCCTCGTGGTATATACGCATTTTGACGCGGACGACGCTTTTTACGTTGCGACAGCCACCACCGCCGTCCAGACAGACAGCATTTTTGCGATCAATCCGTATACCGGATTTTCCTATGGAAACTATATCCCGAGCAGGTATATCCTCTCGCCGTTTCCCATATTTCTGGCAGTCATCAGCCAGCTCTGCGGCGGCCTTCACCCCGCAATAACGGCGCATACCGTTTTTCCGCCCGTTTTTCAGATGCTGTCCTATATGGTTCTGTATCAGATCGGACGCCGATGGTTCCGCAGCGACAGCATGAGACGCGGGATCTTCCTGTTCCTTGCGGCGGCGCTGAACTGTTTTACTTCCTATTCCGTCTACAATGCCGGAACTTTCCAGATGGTCCGCATCTGGCAGGGAAAAGCGCTGCTTGCGTCCGCGTTTCTGCCCCTGCTGTTCTTCCTTTCCCTCTCCATCGTGATGGAAGAGAAGCCTGAATACCCGTGGCTGCTGCTGTTTCTGGCCAACACTTCCTGCTGCCTGCTGTCCTCCATGGGGATCCTGCTGGCTCCGCTGGTGCAGGGCATTTTCCTTCTTTTTGCCCTTTTCAGATTCAAAAATCCGAAACGCCTTCTGCAGGGTATTTTGTGCTGCATGCCGTCGCTGATCCTTGGAGTTATCTATCTGTTTGTGCTGAAAGCATGATCGGAGGCAAACGTTTTATGAGAGAAAGCATTAACTGGATTGTCACCAACTGGAAACTTTACTGGGGGGACGGATCCTTCCAGTATCTGCTTCTGGCCGCAAGCATCTACCTGATCGGCTGGAAGCGCAAAAAAAGAAGTGTACAGCAGGTGCTTCTGTACCTCCTTGCCACTTTGTTTTTGTTTATCTGTCCTCTCACCGCGGCCTTTATCCAAAAATGTATCGGTGAGACCGTTTACTGGAGAGTTCTCTGGCTTCTCCCCGTCACACCGGTCATCGCTCTCGCCGGCGCGGAATTCCCCGAGGACAAACCTGCGGATTTCCTGCACTCCGGCCTGATCCTTGTATTTATCAGCGCCGCGGTTATCTGCGCAAACAGTCTGCTGCATTCCGGTAATTATACCAGAACATACAACTACCAGAAAGTTCCGGATGAAGTCGCCAATATCTGCAACCTCATCCAGGAAAATTCGGAAGAAGGAGTTGAAATCTGTCTTGCCGCAGATGACCATGTCGCCTCCTACGTCCGGGTCTACGATCCTTCCATTATCATGCCGTACGGACGGCGCACAAAGGGCTCGCTCGACCGCGACAGCCGTTCTCTGTATCAGGCAATCAACGCCGAGGCGCCCGATTACGGACGGATCGCAGAACTTGCGGCCTCCAAAGAATGCAGCTTCATTTCGGTCGCCATACCGGAGAATTTCGACGCGGCCGGTATGGAAAGCATGGGATATACCCTAATCGGAACAGTAAATCAGTATGGCATCTTCAAGCGGCTGACTGCCTGACCTGCAGTGCGGTCTCTGTCCAGACCGGCGTGAAATCCTGCCTGGGATCCGCGGGGTCGTTTCAGCAGGCATCTTCCCTGTTGTTCCCGGATGTTTTTACAGCAGTCAACAACCTCGCTGCAGGCACATGCTAATCCGCGTTACAGTTCATTCTCCCACCTCGAGCTCGATGGGGGAATGAACAGCAGCTAATCCGCTGCCGCGGGCATAAAGACATAAAGAAAGGAAATGATTATGGCGAATTTTTGTCTTATGATTCAATATGACGGCTCCAGATACAATGGCTGGCAGCGTCAGGGCAATACTCCAAACACAATTCAGGAAAAGCTGGAATCCCTCCTCGAAGATCTGTACGGCGAGCCTGTGGATCTGAACGGTTCCGGACGCACAGACGCCGGCGTCCATGCGCTGCGGCAGATCGCCAATTACCGGATTCCACGGCTTCTGAGCCGCTACTCCTGTCAGCAGATTCAGCAGTTCCTGAACTCTGAACTGCCCAAAGATATCCGTGTCCTCGCTGTCGAGAAAGCCAGCGAGCGCTTTCACGCCAGACTGTCGGCCGTCGGCAAACTCTACGAATACCGTATTGACTGCGGAGAGGTCGCCAACATATTCGAGCGCCGCTATCTGCTGCGTATGGAAGATCCGCTGAATATCGAGCGCATGCGGGAAGCTGCAAAATATCTGATCGGCACACATGACTTTAAAAGTTTCTGTGACAATCCGCAGATGAAAAAATCCACCGAGCGTACCATCTTTGATATCTCAATGGATCTGCAGGACGGCATACTCCGCATCCGGTACCACGGGGATGGATTCCTCTATCATATGGTGCGCATCCTGACCGGCACGCTGATCGAAGCCGGAACAGGAGATCTGATGCCTTCGATGATCCCTTCCATTATTGAGGAAAAAGACCGCTCCGCCGCGGGATTCACAGCTCCGCCGCACGGCCTGTTTCTCGTCGATGTCTACTATGAATAATACCGGCAGACGAAAACCGGTTTTCGCTCTGCCCGTTTGCCGCGTCAGATTTGCGCCGCAGAAACATCAAATCTTTCTCACAGACATTCATGCCCTGCAGCACAAGGCATGAATGTTTTCATTTTTGTTTTACCGGTAATTCTTCAATACCTGCCACAGCGCCGACACCGGCAGCCCCACCACATTATTGTAGTCTCCCTCAATTGCCTTGACCCACGCGGCAAAACACCCCTGAATCCCGTAGGCTCCCGCTTTGTCCATGGGATCTCCCGTGTCTGTATACTCCTCAATGTCACATTGCTCCATCGGATAAATTTCCACTTTCGTCTCGCAGAAAAACGTATGGCGGATCATCTCCTGCCCCGGTTTTCTGACCAGCACGGTAACCCCGGTATATACCGAATGCTTTCTTCCCTGAAGTTCTTCCAGCATCCTGATGGCGGATTCCCTGTCGGCAGGCTTGCCCATCACTCTGCCGTCAAGACAGACGACTGTGTCCGCTCCTATGATGACCTGCGCTTCATGGCCGGCATCCTTTGCCGCATCCCGGGCTGACGCGCCGGGCTCAGACACGGCTTTCCGGTTCCCTGACTCTTCTTCCGAGCTTTCCCTGGCCGCTGACGCGCCGGGCGCGGGCATGACCCTGGCCGCAACTTCCTCCGCTTTCTGCCGGGAAAGCTCACACACAATTTCCGACGGAATCGTCTTTGTGATGATCTCCTCTCCCCTTGCCGGAATCACTTCAAATTTCAGTCCGATCTGCTCCAGAAGCTCCTTTCGCCTCGGAGAGCCAGACGCCAGTATGATCTTCATTCTTCTCGCTCCTTCCATTTGCCGGACTGTCTTTGTACCGCGAAGCGTTGTTACTGGTCACAGAGTGAACAGTATCACGACCTGCAGGGAAATGAACAGTAAGCTTCAAATTTCAGTAGACATTTTCCGAAAAATATGATAAATCTTATAAAAACTTTACCCGAAAAGAGGTTATTTCATTATGGTAATTCTAATCATAAACCAGATCATAAAAATGCTTCTGATCCTGCTCCTCGGCTGTCTCTGTTACCGCCTGAAGCTCGTGGATGAGGCCGGGAACAAAATGCTTGCCAATCTGCTTCTCCTGGTCGTCAACCCGATGGTCGCAATCACAGCTTTGCAGACAGACTGCAGGCCGGAACTCGTCAACGGTCTGATCATTTCCTACCTGCTGGCCATTGTGACACACCTGCTCGCAATCTTCCTCTCGCATTTTCTGATTCGAAAAAGCGGCGGAAATACCGCAGGCGGCAGCGAGGACTACCTGCTTGAACGTTTCTCCTGTGTGTACTCCAACTGCGGCTTCATCGGAATCCCGCTGGTCCAGAGCATTCTCGGAGAGGAAGGCGTGCTCTATCTGACTGCCTACATGACCGTTTTCAATATCTTTTCGTGGACACACGGAATCGGCCTTATCACCGGCCGGTTTTCGCTCGCACAACTGAAAAAAGGACTGCTCTCTCCCATGGTTATTGCCTGCCTCACAGGACTGATTCTTTTCTTTGGACGGATAAAAATCCCTCAGGTGCCGTCAGACGCCATTAACTATGTAGCAGGCATGAACACACCGCTCGCAATGCTGATCGCAGGGATTTCCGTCGCGCAGACAGATCTTCTGAAAATGCTGAAAAATGCGCGGATCTATTTCTTATCCGCGCTGAAGCTTCTGCTGATCCCGCTGGTCACGCTGCCGATACTCGCAGTCCTGCCGGTCAGCTTTAATGTGGCTTTGACAATCCTGATCGCCGTGGCCTGTCCCACAGGCGCAACCGGGACTGCTTTTGCACTGAAATTTCACAAAAATTACCGTTATGCCTCGGAGATTTACGCGTTCACCACGCTGCTGTCGCTGGCCACGATCCCGGTCCTTGTCTATGCGGCGGAACTCTTTCTCCGCTGACAAAGGATGTGCCCGCGAGTCTCACAAAACCTGCGGATTTCGCGGGCACATTCGCACGCCTGCGGCAGCGTGGCTTTTCTTCGCTCTTCTTCTGATTTTTCGCCGCTTTGCGGTTTTCTCGTTACTGCCGGATATAGATTCCCTGCGATTCAATAAAATCATCCAGATCGGCAATCGTCTCCTCCGCCCAGGTCTCGCTTACCTTCCCCTGTTGTCCGTCCGGCCTTACCTCAGCCTCTTTTTCTGTCTTTCCTGTCTGTTCCTTCCTGTCCTTCATACGATTCTGCCTCCCTTTCTGATTGCTTTGTGTGAAAAATCTTCCGATTCCCACAACATTCCAGAATCTGTCGATTCTGTCTTTCTTCTGTAAAGTCCATCCCTGCTGACGAATGAACTTCCCGTCAGACTTAAAAAGCTCTGCTTTTTGCTGACTTACTCATTTCCCCAGAAGCCTTCCTGTCCAAGCTCGGCCATCTGTATTCCGCCCTTGAACTGGAGCTCCGGGTTCTTTATACTGACGCGGGTTCCTCTGGGAACTGACGAAGTGATAAACGCGTTGGAACCGATAATGGCTCCTTCGCCGATCACGGTTTCTCCTCCCAGAATGGATGCCCCGGAGTATACTGTTACATTATCTTCAAGCGTCGGGTGACGCTTGGTATGGCGCAGGGACTGGCCGCCGCGCGTCGAAAGCGCGCCGAGCGTAACTCCCTGATAGATCTTGGCATGCTTTCCAATCTCCGTCGTCTCACCGATGACCACTCCCGTTCCATGGTCAATAAAAAAGTAGCTTCCAATCTGCGCTCCGGGATGTATGTCAATTCCTGTCAGGTTGTGCGCATATTCCGTCATAATCCTCGGAATCAGCGGCACACCCATCACGTGAAGCTCATGCGCGATCCTGTTCACCGTAATCGCAAAAACTCCCGGATAGGAAAATATGACCTCCTCCGTGTTAAATGCCGCCGGGTCGCCGTCGTAGGCAGCCTGCACATCCGTGGCAAGAATCTCCCGCAGCGCCGGAATCCTTTTTAGAAACGACGTCACAATCCAATCCGCCTTTTCTCTGGCTTCTTCATTATCCACAGGTTCTCCGTTCTCCGTATGCGAGAGCGCTTTCGTGACCTGTTTTCTCAGCCTGTAATGAATATCTTCCAGAAGTTCCCCGACATGATACTCGATCGAGTCCCGGTTCAGCCCTTTCAGCTCAAAATATCCTGGAAAAACCACACATCGGATCTCTTCAAGAATATCGAGGATCGTATCCTTGTTCAGCCTGTTTTTTGTACCGATGCTGCAGGTCTCCGGGTAAGCTTTGTAACTTTCCAGAATTTCTTTTACAAGCGTTTCCATAACTGCACTGTTTTCGCCTTTCATTTCCTGTACCTTTCTAATGTATGCCGCCACTGTCTCCCAGTTCGAGAGGTTCTGGCATACGGGCTTATTTTTCAGGCATCGTCCCTGCCGCCATACTGCAGACACGGTACAGCACCTCTTCCGTCACTTCGTACGGCACATTCTTCAGTTTTTCCGGCTTTGCCATCGTCCCGCGCACCGCGCTGCTGACCAGTTCATCCTCCGCTTCCATTGTCCCGATCAGTCTCTGGATAAACGACTGGAAATACTGCATATCCGGAAATCCGATCAGACTCAGCACCTTCCGTCTCTCAAGCGGCTGCACCTGCGCCAGATACCCCGGAAGGAAATACCCGACCGCCTTTCCATGCGGAATTCCCTTTTCATAAGTCAGATAATAACTCAGCGCGTGCGGAAGCGTCGTTCCCGTGTGAGCAATCGACATCCCCGCAATCGTTGACGCACACATCATCCGGTCGAAATCACTGTCGCCGGCAGAAGCGCCGATCAGCACATTCTTGCAGCTGGTCCAGATTCCCATTCCGTATGTGCAGAGCATTCTGCTGTACTCCGTGGCGCTCGTATTGACATAACTCTCGATAAAATGTCCCAGCGCATCCACCGCCGTATTTACAAGCAGACTGCGGGGAGCTTCCCGCAGATACTTTCCATCCACGAGTGCAAACCGGGGAAAAATGTTGTGAGGAATACTGCTCTTCGTGCGTTTTTCGTGAATCGTCAGGATCGCTTTCGGCGTGGCCTCTGAACCTGTTCCGCATGTCGTCGGCACCTCCACGACCGGAAGGGCCTCGTCAGATCCTTTCTGATAAAGATAATCCGCTCCCTGCTCCTTCTGCGCGATCATCAGCGCGATTGCTTTCGCGGCATCCATCGGTGAGCCTCCGCCAATGCCGATAACAAAATCCACCCGTTTCTCCAGACCAAAGTCACGGGCCTTCATGACTGTCTCAATCGACGGATTTTCCTCGATATCATTGTAAATACAATACGTTATCCCACGCCCCTTGAGAGCATTCTCCACATCTTCCAGAGAACCGTTCTTCGCGGAACTTCTTCCCGTCACGATCAGCGCATTTCTGCCCAGTGCGGTCCACTCATCGGCACGGTTCTTTACACAGTCTCTTTCACTGTAAATCTTCGTTGGCAGATAAAAATACATTTCCCCTTCCCCCATTCCTGTCCTGCAAATCTGTCAGGGCTGCTGACCCTCTTCTCTGCTGCTGTTTTCGTCTCAAATTCTGTTTCCTGCCTGCATTTTTCAAATCTTTTTACGCCTCAGATTTTATGGGATTCCGCTTTGTATTCCCCGATCTGTTATTTGTCCGCTTCCGGATCTTCTGCTTCCCCGGAGTCTTCTGGGGTTTCCTCTGCTTCCGGTTCTTCCGCTCTCGGGTCCTCCGCTTCTTCGGAACTTTCTTTAGTTTCCTCTGCTCCCGGCCCTTCCACTTCTTCGGGGCCTTCTGCAGGTTCCTCTGCTTCCGGGGCCTCCACTTCTTCGGAATTTTCTTCGGTTTCCTCTGCTTCTGGTTCTTCCGCCTCCAGCTCTCCCGTTTTAAACGCTTCTTTCTTCAGATTCTCGTGCTCCGGCAGATCTATGACCTCCGCATCCATCCCTTCAATCACTGTATTCCCATTCTCATCCGTCTGTATATGAAGAATCTCCGGAAGCTTCTGTCCACATGCTGAACAATACCGCTCATGCATCGACACTTCTGTATGGCAGTTCGGACACATGCGCACGCCTTTGATCTCACGGATCTGGTCATTGTACACCTCAATCGTCGCAAAACGCTCGTCTATTTTCTGAAATTCCATATCAAACCCTTCCAGCGGGGCTTCTTTGTAAAGCTTATACAATTTCTGGCCTATCTGAGAGTAAATCACCGAAATCTGTTTTTTCTGTTCGTTGATTTTGGAATTTATCTGCCGGATGTCATTCATCTTCTGAACCTCAGTAACCGTATCTCTGCCGATTTTCCTGAACTTTCTGCCAATTGTACCCAGATCCATCACAAAACCTCCTGTCAAGTCCCATAGCTACAGGGAACCACAAAACGATCTTCGTTTTGCCCGTTCCCTGCGCTGAATTTGCGCCACTCAAGCAGCATTTTTCCGCTTCAAATTCGTGCTCGTCTCCACTCCGTTATTTCTGCTGTCATTCATTGTAAACCAGCGCCATAAACACCAGTTCTTCATCCGAATTGTTCTCAATCGCATGACTCTGTCCAGGATTGATGTAACATACATCCCCCGGTCCCACTTCCGTCCTGGAACCGTCATCGTCAACAAAAGTTCCCTTACCCTCAAGAATAAAATATGGCTCCGTATCTCCGACATGCTGATGATATCCAATGCTGTTTCCCGGAGCAATTCTCACCCTTGCGTACAGCCTGCCATGTCCGTTCAGCTCTTCTTTCGATACAACATGCTCAAATACAACTTCGCCCTTTCCTCCGCGGACTCCATTTCTTATCTCTTTTACTGTTTTTCTAACCATACTATAATACTCCTTTCCAAATGCATAACCTGCCTCTGCATAGAGACGGACTTTTATAATAATATAGTAAAATAATCGTTCTAAATTGTCAACGTATTCCTGTTCATTCTTGAATACCTATTAAATATATGGTATTATAGTAAATAGATTTCCGTTACACAGTCAGTAAACTCAAAGGAGTGATTCATATGAAAATTTCCACCAAAGGCCGCTACGCTCTGCGAATGCTTCTGGATCTGGCAGAACACCAAAACAGCGGATTTATCGCTTTGAAAGATATCGCTGCCCGGCAGGGCATCTCCAAAAAATACCTCGAGCAGATCGTTCCTCTTCTGAACAAATCAGATTTTCTGCTGGTCAACCGTGGATTCCAGGGCGGATACATGCTGGCCAAATCTCCGGAAAAATACACAGTTGGCGATATTCTCAGAATTACAGAAGGGAGCCTCGCCCCGGTAGCCTGTCTTGAACAGAGTCCAATTCAATGTGAAAGAAGCGCAGACTGTCCTACCCTCTCCGTATGGAAAGGACTTGAGCGTGTTATCAACGACTATCTCAATAATATCACGCTGCAGGATATCCTGGACGAGCAGGCAGACCGCTACAGCAATAATTATGTTATATGATGCCAGAGTCGAAAGGTCATGCGTTCCATGTTCACATGGAAAAGCATGACGCTGAGACTGGAGTTAAGTTTCCTTACACGGGCCTGCGCATGGGGTCAAAAAGGCAGGAACATCTTCAGAATGCTCCTGCCTTTTATAACTTATGCACATAAACAGAAACTTTTGTCTTACTCCGCAAACATCGGCGTAGACAGATACCTGTCGCCGGTATCCGGCAGCAGCGCTACAATAACCTTTCCTTTATTTTCCGGTCTCTTCGCGAGCTCTGTTGCCGCGTGGACGGCTGCTCCGGAGGTAATTCCTACAAGCACACCCTCTTTTCTCGCGATCGTACGGCCTGCGGCAAACGCATCCTCATTCTCAACCAGAATAATTTCATCATAAACGGACTGATCAAGTGTCTCGGGAGCAAATCCTGCTCCGATCCCCTGCAGCTTATGCGGTCCCGCAATTCCTTTTGAAAGAAACGGCGATCCTGCCGGCTCTACTGCGACAACTTTGACCTCGGGGTTTTTCGATTTCAGATATTTGCCAACACCTGTAATCGTGCCGCCTGTACCGATGCCGGCCACAAAAATATCAACCTTACCATCCGTATCTTCCCAGATTTCCGGCCCCGTCGATGCCAGATGCGCCGCGGGATTCGCGGGATTTGTGAACTGGCTTGGAATAAAGCTGTGCGGGATCGATGCCGCAAGCTCATCCGCCTTCCCGATTGCTCCCTTCATTCCTTTTGCCCCTTCTGTGAGCACCAGTTCCGCTCCATAGGCCTTCAGAAGATTTCTGCGCTCCACGCTCATCGTCTCCGGCATCGTCAAAATAATACGATATCCCCTGGCCGCCGCCGCTGATGCAAGTCCGATTCCCGTATTTCCGCTCGTTGGCTCAATAATAACAGAATCCGGATGCAGAAGGCCTTTCTCCTCGGCGTCATCCAGCATGGCCTTTGCAATCCTGTCCTTCACACTGCCGGCCGGATTGAAATATTCCAGCTTTCCAAGAATCGTCGCCTGCAGTTCATTCGCCTTCTCATAATTACTCAAATGAAGCAGCGGTGTGTGACCAATCAAATCTGTAATTTTTTCATACACTTTCATGACAATAAATTCCTCCTGATGTTTAAGACCAGCCTGCGATTTCTGCACGTGGGAGTCTGATCTGCGTCGGCAGACATTTTCAACTCCAGATTCCTGCGCATTTCTGCAAAGCATATGTCTATTATTCCTACGTAATTTATAGGTATTTTAACACCGGATATCCTTCCTGTCAAGACCTGATCTTACTTCCGTCAATGAATCACAGGCTTTTTTTCGTGAAGATATGTAAATCGAGCAGGAGGCGGCTTTCCCTCCTGCTCGCCGCGCGGCCCGTGTGCTGCGCCAGCAGCTATTTTCCTTACACGGGCCTGCGCAAAACAAAGTGGGAAAGCCCACATCAACTCCCCCGTCCCTCAATCTTGAGGGGATTCCCACTTTGCGCGCGGATGTGCAGCTGCAAAGCAGCTTTCCTCTGCACATCCTGCGCATCCAGCCGGAGGCTTTTTGTGTCACAGGATGAAATTTCCTGTGACACAAAAACCCGGGAACTATATATTCCCGGGCTCTGCTTAATAAAAGAGGCGCCAACCAGATTTGAACTGGTGATAGAGGTGTTGCAGACCTTTGCCTTACCACTTGGCTATGGCGCCATATTCTGTTTTTCTGCTTTCGCGCTGATTTCTGAAACCTGTTCCGCCTCTGTTACCGCGCGTACACAATGACTCCTACGGGAATCGAACCCGTGTTACCGCCGTGAAAGGGCGATGTCTTAACCGCTTGACCAAGGAGCCGGATATGATTCATTATTATATAACATTTTATCTCATAAGGCAAGTTACTTATGAGATAGAAAAACTCCCCGAGTTGGGCTCGAACCAACAACCCTTCGGTTAACAGCCGAATGCTCTACCATTGAGCTATCGAGGAATATAAAGGCCATATGCTCTTTTCTCTTTCCACACATGCCTTCAAAACCAC